>CAYTES010000030.1:0-17596 GCA_964436935.1 uncultured Candidatus Peribacteria bacterium
AGCCCCTTCTAGGGGCTCTCCTCAAACCACGTCTTTTAGGCGTGGTTATTGATTCGCTGGGTGATTGTGTCTGCCGCACGTTCGAAAGCAGTCTGACCGTTTGAGGTATCAAAAATTCCTAAAATGCTCGATTCAAACTGTCGACATAATTTTTCTCGTATGTCGTAATCTTGAATTACGGTCGCCCTTCTTGTCGTCTCTTCTCCGCCCACATCTCCGTAAAAAAGCCCCCCCCTTCTTTGAAAGGTGATCTCCGGCGGAACCTTGATGAAAAAAGTCGGAGGGATGATTGTGGTCCAGCGCTTTAAAAAAGCTTCCTGAGATACTGGATCTTTAGCGGTTGCCTCTTGTGCCGCAGCCAAAACGGTGAGCCAACCCCGATCGAATAATAGAACGCTTTTGTTGTCCATCGCCTCCAGTCGTTCGCGTGCTTTTTCAATGGGGCCTAGAATGAGCTGTTCTACATAGCTTTGTTCTTCCGGTGTGCCGCTCCATAGTTTCACAATGTCTTGCCGGCCTGTTTTTTCAAAGTATGTTTTGAGGGCTTCCGCAAAAGGGGCACACCGCAGAATAGGGCCATAACCTGCTTCAATCAGTTGATTTTTCACCAATCCCATGATCGTGGTTTTTCCTGCGCCTTTAACGCCTTCGATCACAAATTCTCTATTTTCCATGAATTACAGATAATGTATTGAGATCTAGCCTCTATAAATCATAGCATCACGGCTAGGCCCCACTCCCACTCCCATTACTTTACACGCTGTGAATGCTTGAATGAATTCCACAAATTGTTGTGCTTCTGGTGGTAACTCTTCCCATGTTCGTGCTCTGGAAATATCTCCAATAGTATCCACAAGGGTATATTGAGCAGCGACTTCATAAAGCTCTCCTGCGGTTGCCGGCACATAATCAATGGGAACTCCACCTAGTGAGTATCCGGTGACCAGCGGGGCCTTTCCATTAAAAAGCTGGTTATCGAAGGGGAAGCATTCCCCGATGCAGTCCACTTTGGTTACAAAAAGTCCGTCCAATCCTGATCGTTGTACGGCACTTTTTAATCTCATCAAATCCATCACGCCCACTCTTCTGGGGCGACCGGTGGTGGCGCCGTATTCTCCGGTTTTCATTCGAATTCCCACCCCCATCTCAAAAGGATTGGTGGATCGTAAAATTTTTTCCCGGTCTGGATAATCTTGTTTTTCCCTTGCTTTTGAATGCAGCGAATCCCCTTTTTCATCTTTTTCATCGCAATACGCCTCCGATGCTCGGCCTCCCAATTCACCGACAAAAGGTCCTGAACCGACTCGAGACGGTACCGCTTTTGTCACCCCGTAGAATTTTCCGCGGTATCGAGAGGAAACGTCACCGCCCACAAAAGCGGCATCTGCTATAGTGGAGCTGGAGGTGGTATAAGGAGCTGCACCGTAGCGCACATCCAACCCATAGGCCTGTGCCCCCTCCATGAGCACATTTACCCCTTGCTGAATTTGTTGCGTGACCCAATTCAAATTGTTTTCAATGAATCCTTTTTCTTTCAGTTCCATTGCCGCTGCCATAAATTCCTCTATTTTTTCTTCCATTTTAAACACTTTTGCATCCAAGATGCTTAAAAGATCTTGATAGTTCACTCCCTCGGGATCAATACCATTTTTTCGTGCGATTTGTCGTAAAATGGCATCGTATTGATTCGGAAATAACGATAAAATTTTAAGTTTATTTTGATAATCAACACGAATGCTTTCCATCACGCTCTGCGGAAAAGCTAAAACTTCAGCAATGCGAATATTCGTTAATCGATCCCCTTCGGAGCGTTGAACTTGAGACATGTACGCCGGCCCGATTCCCCGTCCCGTGGTTCCAATTCCGCCCCCCGTCAAACGATCCCACAAAATGTGAACCGGTGTGGTGGTGGTGGCAAAGGCGGATATCTTGAATCGCCCGGTGAGATCTTGGAAAGGCTTTACTCGAGGCAATTCGACCGCGACCAAGTGAACGGGATCCACCAAGCAACCTGATCCGATGTAGTTCGTGATATTTCGATTGAAAACGCCCGAGGGAATGGAGTTTAAAACTAAATTGCCCCCCGGGGTTTCCAGGGTGTGCCCCGCATTGTTTGCGCCATTAAAGCGCACCAACACACCATATTCTCCGTTTTCTAGGATGCCATCGACAGCTTTGCCTTTCCCTTCGTCCCCGTTGTCCATTCCCACCACACCATCAACTTTTCCAGTCATAGATTCTTTTTTTAAAATTAGTAATTTAGCTTAGATATATATCAATATTTAGTCAATCGCTTTACTTTAAAAGCTCCCAGATGGCTTGATATCTTTCGAGCACCTTTTCTCCCGTCTTTTTTCGAGTATTGATGGTGGATTGTAACGTACCATCCTCTCCGCTATAAATCAGTCCGAGATTGTCCATGGAGATTTCTCCGCAAAGGGTGCTCCCGTCTTGGCTTAGGAAAAAGCACCCGTCCCTTAGTTTTAATTTTCTCTCGGATAAATATTTTTCCAAAACTTCAAAGGCCTTCAAAACCGTATCGCTGGCACGCTCGGTATCAATAAAATGAGCCACCAATCCCTCTGGTATGGTGATATCTTCTCCCGGGGGTGGATTTCTCCAGTCGAATCGCACATACGGGGCATGGGGGGCTCCTTTTGCTATTGTTTCTCCCGTCCGCGTCAGTGTCTGGGATAAGCTTGAATAAAGGTGAGCCGGAGAACCAATAAATGCTGATTTGACTACTACTTCCACCCTTTTTGCCGCCTCTACTTTTCGCATCAATACAAATTCTTTTTCCGTTTCAAGTGTTGTGGTTCGTACTCCATTGTGATGTAAAATCTCCGATAATTTTTGATTCATTTTGGCTCTTAATTCTGCCGTTTTCGCCGGTGCGGCCACGCTTCCCTTTTCTGCAAACGAATACATCGTCGGTTGTAGTTTTTGGATGAGGAGAGAGGAGTCATCCTTCACAGTTCTTATTTCTCGACTATCCCCGGAATGAAACAATGGCAACGTATCAAATTTTGCTATCCCTTCGCTCAACTGTGAGCGAAAGTTATTTTCCTGTGTCGGATTTATGTTTTTCAATGAAGGCCATTCAAAAACGGATTTTCCCGTGCGAGGATCTAGGATTTCCTGTTTTGGAAAGAGAATACCAAAAGTGGGTACTTTCCCTGTTAAATTCCCAGGAACCAGATTGAATCCCGCTAGAAATTCGTAGAGATGAGGCTCAGACCAACCTGAAAAAATTGGTAACCTTTTAAGGTAATCCATCGCATTTCGAACGGCAGTACCTTGAGCTTCTTCGGGATTGCCCCCCCATCCCATCACCAACAATTCTTTTCCACTATCAATCACAGGATAAGGAATTTTTTCAGTGGTTTGCACACTCAATTGAATTTCTCCATCCGCTTCATATCCCATTCCCGGAATTTCTCCATATCCTTGTCTCATATGAACATCCCCAATCGCTAAAAGTGCTTCGGGATGATTTAAGGGTAAATACAACCTACTTCCAGCACGCAGCTGGGGAAAATCCATATTCCCCCCATTTTCGGAGCAACGTCCGGCACTTCTGCGCTGATCATCAATGGTGGCCAGAACTCCAATGGAAGGCCTTTTTTTAATCCATATGCCATTGAATTCAGTATATTCTGCATTTCCATCGCTTAAAAAAACGGGTTCTCGTCCTTCGAATTCTCCTTTTCGAATTCCAGTACTCGTGGAAAGGCAAACACGGGCGTTTCTGGCAATGACGTTTTGGATAAAAATTACCAATGAGCTCCCCTGTTCCACTCCCTCAATATGAATAGGCCCGGTTAAGGGGTGATTGAACTGATTTTTATCAGGACTTTGCATGAACCTTTCAAATTCTTGCAGACTTTTAAAGTCTCCCCCGAAAGCATTGCGTGTGTGAACGCAAAAATCTTCACCCGGTTTAACGCTTCCGAGGGGAGCGGTTGCCTCAATTTTGTACAAATAATCGTCCGTTTCGAATGTTTTCATTGGATAGCGTTTAAATTTTTATCGTCCCGCGGCCCATTGCTTCATGGCTTCCGTGAGTTGGGCATAGCCATCATAAATTTCGGTATCCGACTTTCCCTGCCGGTGTAAGTCTTTGGTCAGAGAGGTCCCATCGGATTTCCTTACACGGCAAGAATCCTGAGTGTATTCGTCGGCGATTAAAAATTGTCGCGCTCCCTCACGAGGAACACCGACTTCAAACTTTCCATCCTCAAAAAACCATCCTTGTTCTTCCATGAACTGAACCAGGATGATGTTGACGCGTCGGGTGAGTTCTTCCAACTCAATTCCTTCTTCACGGTTTTGAATCAAGTGTCCTCTCAGTTTTTCTTCCCGCGCATGACTGTTCATTGCCACCGCAATATCGATTCCAATACGCGGATCATCTCTTACGATTTCTGAGGGCAACAAAATTTTTCCTAAAGGGGTATGGGATAAAGCGGCATGAATTTTTTTCCATACTGGAGATAACTCTTTGTAATCCAAATTCTCAACGGATTGCTTCCATTTCAAGCAAAACTCCACAGGGGAAGGAGTCAATACGGCCCCTTCTTCCAATACAGGAAATTTGTGGGCATCGACCCAATTTCCACGAGCGACCGTACGATAGATCAATTCTAAAGCAATCATATCCAGATTTTTCACAAGCATTCCTCCTGCTTCCAATAGCGGTTCATTTTTTTGTAAGGGGATTGTTCCAATTTTTTCTGCAATGTGCGTGCGGATTCCTTCCCTTTCCAACACCCGATAAAACCAAAAACAGAACTCTTCTCTCAATCTTCCAGTTCCTTCAATTTTTCTCTCTTTTCCTCTTCCGTGCATGACATCTTTAAAAACCACGCGGAGTACCTCTGGATCTTCTGTTTCATAAAACAGTTTACTGAACCCTCCAAAAAGAGGTTTTTCGGTTTGTCCCACTTTTGCTAAGACAGGAATTTCGTTGTTTTTATCCATAATAAAATATTAAGTTTGTAAAATATGAAATGCTTTTTTGAAAAATTGAGCTCCGTCCGTTTCGTATAATCTTCTTCCCAAAATCACACCGACAATCTGGGGATGATCTTTAAATGCGGCGATTTCTTTCAAATGTTTTTCAGTGGCCACTCCTCCTGAAATGACAACCTCTATTCCTTCATCTGCGACACGTTCCACAAGTTTTAAATTTGGTCCTTCTCCCACTCCATCTCGTGATTTATCGGTTACAATCACTCGATTTAATCTTAGCGCTTTCAATCGAGATACGGCTTCGTGAATGGAAGCGTTAACGCCTTCCTGCCATCCTTTGATTACAATTTTGTCCTCAAAAAAACCAAAGTCTCCCATGAATACCTCTGGACCCCATTCTTCAATCCACTGCGTTACCTTTTCAGGATTCAAGAATAAAATCGACCCCACGACAAGCGTGATTTGATCGCGAGTTTTAAGCAGGCGTTCCACCGTTTCTCTGTCACGTATTCCTCCCCCGATTTGAACCGGAATGGTCAATTGATTGGTCACGCCGCTGATGATTGCACCATTTTTTTCATTCCAACCTCCTTCTTTGGCTCCATTCAAATTCACCATATGATAGCGCGTTGCGCCTAAATCTTCCCATTGCTTCGCATGGGCCACAGGATCTCGATTGAAAAATTCTTTTTCTTCAAAATTTCCCCTCCGAAGTCGAGTGGCTTTACCTTCCCAAAAATCCATGGATGGAATCACTTCAATGCTCATGATTTAAAAGATAAGCGTTACGGAATCGTTTATTTCTCCTTGTATTCCTTCCACCGGCCTTAATATTTTATCTTCTCCATTTCTTCCCTGGGTTAGCACTTTAAACAGTTTTGAAACCGCACTTTTCAAGCATAAAATTTCAAAGCGTACCAACGAACCTTCGGAAGTGATTTGGTCGACACTTTTAATATAATTTCTCATTGGGGTGGAATAAAAATTTATGATGGCTTGAAATGAGGCTTTAGCTTGGGGCGTATTGGGCACACGACAAATCAATTTACTCATTTTTTGAGCTTCTATCCCCCCCTCCAAGCTTTTCTTAATGAATCGTATGTTTTCCTGTTGTGCAGGGGTTAGGAGTTTGCTTGCCACTAAAATGGCGCGCGTATTCATGATCGAAGCCAGTATCTCCAATCCATTTTCTCTTAAACTGGTTCCCGTTTCGGTGATGTCCACAATTCCATGCGCAAGCCCAAGACTCGGAAATGCCTCGATGGCTCCGCGCCCTTCTACGATTTCCACTCCGGTGATGTTTTTACCCGCAAAAAATCGTCGTGCGATGTTAGGGTGTGAGGTTGCGATTAATCCATCTTTTAAATCAGATAAACTGGTCCCCGCGGGAGCGGCGAGCACAACGGCACATTTTCCAAAATCAAATTCCATCACCACCTCCACATCATCTGCAACTTGCTTTTCTTCCACCAAATTTTGTGCGGTTATTCCTAAATCCAAAGCCCCATGCGCAGTAAAGGTCGCAATATCATCCGGACGCATAAAAAATGCTCTCAAGTCATCCCATCGTTTTCCTTTTCCATAATTGATGCGCTCACTGAGTCGTTCAACTGGTAATTCCGCTCCTTTAAAAATCGTCATGGCATCGGTTGCCAATCTTCCGCTTGAAGGCATGCCCAATCGTATCACCCCGTGTTCCAACTCTTCCGGTGTAGGCCTTATCGAACTATTTTCCATCATCCATAAAAGTTAGAAAATAAGAGGAATCGATTTGTCTTTTCCCGTCCAGTTTTCGATAAAAACAGCTGGTCCTTTCTTCGAGGTCAAGATTTACGGTGTGGCATGCCCCTCTTTCCGGCGCCACCACTCTATAAACGAGCGCGCCGGACTGATCGGAATAAAACACTTCGGTTTCTTTGAGCGTATTTCCGGAGCCTTTTCCCTTGGTCCATAATTCATGCCTGGACGTGCTCCATAACGTCGCGAGTCCTGATTTGAAGGTGATCTCCAGGGCTTCGGGATTGACGTACCCCACGATTAGGATTTCTTGTGAGTGGGCATCCTGAATGGCCACCGTGGAGAGAGAAATTTCAGATTCAAAATCACGCTCGATCTCATTAAAACTTTTAATTCTCCTGAATTCCTCTCCCTCTACCGGTGTTTGTAATACAAAGGCATCTTGGTCGCAATCCACCAAAAAATCGCTCATGGGATAGTTTTCGAATTGCCTCTGGCTTAATATTTCACGCAACTGTGCGGGATCTACATTCTTAAAATCGATGATTCTTCGTTGTGAATTCTGAACAAAAAGAGGAACCCTGCATTCTCTTTTCTCAAAATCGGGAGTAAGTCGCCTTCCTTCTTCCAACGTTTCTTTTGCCTTCATCCGTTTCCAAATTTTTGCGGCTTCCTCTTCAGAAACCTGCTTGGGTTTATCAAAAACATGCGGATGGCGATAGATCATTTTTTTTACACCTCTTTGAACGGCCCTGATCGTACTTATTTGATTATTTTCACAGAGTCGCGCAAAACTAGCCAAGAAATTTCTTATAAATGCCCTCTCCAAAATCTCCGGTATTTTTCGTTCCTGCACCAATAAAGCCAATTGTTCATTGGTCACGAAAAGAGCGGGGACTCGCTCAGGATTTTGAAGAACATCGTCCAGATTTTCTCCCATCTGGGCGGCATAGAATAATACGTTGAAAAGAATATCCCCGGCTTCGCTTTCAATATGGTCCATCTCCTCCCCTTCGGAGGCGGATAGAAATTCTTCTATTTCCAGCTCCAGATAGTGCAGTGTCTTTTGTGGATCTCTTGCATAATCCGAAGGACATCCGGATTCAGAATTTCTCAAGTGGGCAATAACGTTTGTCAGTGCTTCTATACGATCTTTAAATTCAACCATTCGTTTGGAGCGTAAAAATTATCCTAAGGTTAAATTTTTAGCACCCAACTCGTTAATGTGTCAATAATATTTATAGAAAAAATCCGGTGGCTGGTCTTCTGCAATGAGTAGCCTCAATTGTTGCGCTTTAACGATTAGTCTTTCGTGTTTCGCTTTCGCTCCGTTTCATCCAAATATTTCTTTCGAAGGCGAATATTTTTGGGAGTGATTTCCACATATTCATCATCCTTGATGTACTCGATGGCTTTCTCAAGAGTCATTTCAATGGGTGGGGTCAAGGTGAGCGCTTCATCTGAGCCGGATGCACGCACGTTCGTGAGTTTCTTGTTTTTAGTCACATTGACGCAAAGATCGGTTCCCGCATTGTGCTCTCCAATCACCATTCCGGCATAAACTTCCGTGGCAGGTTGAATAAAGAACGGGCCACGATCTTGGAGTTTCCATAACGAATACGCCATGGCTGTGCCCCCTTCACCCGCAATCATGGATCCCACATTGCGCTTTTCAATAGTTCCTTTGTAGGCCTCAAAATGATCGACCGCATGGAACAGGGTACCCTCGCCACGCGTGAGAATCAAAAAGGTGGAACGAAATCCCAAAAGTCCGCGCGTGGGCACTTCGAATTCCAATGTTGTGTTTCCGTTTTCCGACTTCATGTTTTTCATCTGACCTTTTCGTCGTGACACCGCTTCAATGACGGCTCCCGCCATTTCATCGGGGATATTGATGACCGCGAATTCAATGGGTTCCTGTTTCACTCCATCCACCTCATGCATGATCACTTTGGGCTGAGAAATCTGAAGTTCAAATCCCTCGCGACGCATGGACTCCACCAATACGGCAATATGCATTTCGCCTCGTCCATACACTTTCATGGTGTCCGAATTCTCTTCCATTTCAATTTTCAGCCCCACATTGGTTTCCAATTCTTTTTCCAAGCGAGCACGAATATGGCGGCTCGTCACATATTTTCCCTCGCGTCCCGCAAAGGGCGAATCATTGACCATGAATTCGATAGCCAGTGCCGGAGGGTCAATTTTGATCGAAGGTAAAGCGTCGGCATTTTCATCCGTGGCAATGGTTTCTCCCACATAGATGTCCTCAATTCCCGCAATCGCCACGATATCACCGGCCTCCACTTCTGAAACCTCAATCCGTTCCAATCCTTTAAATGTAAATACTTTGGACACTTTTCGTTGTCGCTTCTCGCCCTCTGCGGTGAGCACGGTTACGGAAGTGTTCGCTTTTAACTTTCCCTCAAACACTCGTCCCACTGCCATACGTCCCAAAAAGTTATCGTAGCTCAGAGAGGCGGGTTGCATGCGGAACTCTTTTTCGATCTCCTGCTCGGCAGGTTTCACATGCTCCAAAATAAAATCCAAGAGCGGGGTGATGTCTTTGCGTTCATCATTCAAGTTACGCACCGCCACTCCTTCTCGGGCAATCGTGTAGATATAGGGAAAATCCAATTGTTCATTGTTTGCTCCCAAATTGGAGAAAAGATCGAAGGCCAAGTCCACGACCGTATCGGGACGAGCCATGGGTTTATCAATTTTATTGATGACTACTAAAATTTTGAGTCCCAATTCCAGCGATTTTCGAAGTACAAATTTTGTTTGAGGCATAGGGCCTTCGTAGGCGTCGATCACAAGCACGGCGGCATCCACGGTTTTGAGCATGCGTTCCACTTCCGATCCAAAGTCAGCATGTCCGGGAGTATCCACAATGTTGATTTTCGTTCCTTTATACTCGATGGCGGCATTTTTGGCATAAATCGTGATTCCGCGTTCTTTTTCTTGAGCATTGCTGTCCATGACACGCACTTCCACTTCTTGATGTTCTTTAAACGCACCACCCGCTTTCAATAAGGCGTCCACCAAGGTTGTTTTTCCATGGTCAACGTGAGCGATGATGGCGATATTTCGAATTTCCATAATAAAAGGTTAAGCCATGTGATTTTACAGATAAAATAGAAAAGTGCAACCTTTTTATTTTATTTTTGCGCTTCCTTTTGATCTCGGAAGAAGTGTGGATAAAAAAATCCGCGAGCATTTTTGATCTCGCGGATTAAGGTCTGTTTTGAAACGATCCGTTTATTCAACCTTCAATACACCCTCCATGCCCATGGATCGATGAGAACCCACATTGCAGTAGTAGGCATATTCCCCAGGAGTTTCCGGCGCAATGAAGGTAACCGATCCCCTATCCGTGACACTGACTTCAAGCCCCAATTCATCGATCACAAAGGTGTGTCCCCCTTCCACATCCACAAAATTGAGGTTTACCATTTGTCCTGGAGCGACGGCGATCGTTTCTGGGGCAAAGAAATAGTTCCCTACCTCCATGCTCACCACTTTCTCTTCTAAGGCAGTCGGTTCCTCCGCTGGAATCTCTGAGTACATTCCAGCCTCCTCGAGTATGTCTTCCATTCCCTCTTTTTCTAAAAACTCAATTGCCAAATCTTGGCTGTAGTGCCCTTCCGCCAAATCAATCAACACCAACATGCGAAATAAATTTTCCGCTGTTGCGGCGCGTGTCCTCCCTGCATCGGGATAAAAATAGGTTTCTTCTTCAAAAATTTTCCAGTTTTTTCCCGCCTCCAGATAAGGCGCGTACCATTGGCTATTGTCGGTATCTTCATAGAGTTTTTCGGTCACGGTGGTGGATAAATTGGAACTCAACCCCAATGAATTGATCAGTATTTTAGCGGCCTCCACCTTGCTCACCGTATTTTCAGGTTTGAAACTCCCATCAGGATATCCCCCGACCCACCCCATGGTTTTTCCAAAACACACATACTTGGCATACCAGTCGTCTTTTATATCGGGAAAACAGTTGTTATACAAACCAGCGTCAGGATCAAGGCCCTGGCCGGCCACCATGATCTTCATGAGTTCGGCGCGGTTGACGGTGCCTTCAGGGCGGAACGTTCCATCGTCATAACCTTTTAGGGTTCCGATCTCGACCAAATACTCAATGCCCATAAAGTTATTATGACTACTGCTTACATCCGGAAAGGTGGCGGCGAGCACTTGCCATGGAAAGAGCAAAGTCGAAATAAGCACCAAACTGATAAGATACTTTTTCATAAAAAGGAGGGTTAAAAAAATCGGATTTATTTTTTCATAATTCCAGCATTTTGGATACCCCCTACCCCCAAATTCGGTTAAACGCCTTAAAATATCATCCTACCGGTTTATTGTCTTCACCCTGCTATCCCAACTGTTTCTGATTCTCAATCTGATCTTTCACCCGTTTTAAAACGCCGCGCATGAAAAAATCGGCAAAATTTTTCAAATTTTCGTAGGGGGGAGTGAAATGATTCTGCGCAAAATAGTCTCGCAATACAAAAGCGGTTAATTGGGTCACCATTTCTTTCGATATGGGAACGGCTTCAGGGTCTTCATTGTATTCGGGAACGGTTTTTAATATCCGTTCGGGGATGGGGGAAGCCGCATCAAAAATATTTTTACCCCAGAGATCAACCGCCAACCTAAGTTTTATAGGGAAGCTTCGATCTTGGCCAAACACCACCAATGCGCCGCTCATTTCCGGATCTTCGATGTCGTGAAGCGTTTGTTGGTGGTTTTCCTCGGTAGACCCCGCTAAGGCCAAGGGCTCATTCCCCAACTCAAAATGAACCCCCAATTCTTTTTGAACATCTTCATTTCCCAGTAAAATCAGTGCCAATATAAAAACGGCCGGAATGTTTTGCTCCAAACACCGAGCAATCAACAAGGTGAGATCACTTTTTTTGCTGTTCTGAATGAATTTCAACAAAATGGCGACCAACTTATCTTCATTTTGTTTCTGCCGTTGCTCTTGTTGACGCGCCGCCGCCATCAACTGCTGGTTTTGCGCCATTCGAGCCTGAAATTCCCGTACTTTATCCGGACTTATTCCTCCTCCTTCATTTCCTTCGGCCCCGGAAAAAATTTCACCGTTCATAAACGCATTTGTTGTAAAGCCATGCAAAAATCATTCCGCCCAACATCCCATCCACAAATCCCTCTATTCCACCCACCAAGGCCCCTACCGGTGAAAGGGAATAACCCGGATAAATTCCCACCAATAAAAAATCCAACTGATTCATGCCATATCCCGTATAGTAAGCCACTAACGTCAATATCAAAAGACATGAACCCCACATTAAACCTGCCGCTAAACCGAATGCTTTAATGGAGAGTTTCATGAGGGGGGATTTTAAACGAGTTCACTTTAGGAGCCTCCTTTACTAGGCCGTGAGCTCTTCCACATTCACATGAACTTTTCGAAATATCCTTCCATCGTATTTTCGAACTCGCTTTTCGCAAAAATTCACAATCCCGTCCTTGAGTGCAAAGATGGTGAAATCACGTCCCAAATCAACATTTTTCCCAACGCAAAATACGGTTCCCTTTTGTCGAACCACAATGCTTCCCGCCGTTACGTATTGTCCTTCATAGCGTTTTACGCCACGTCGTTTGGAATTTGAATCTCGTCCGTTTTTCGTTGACCCTCCTGCTTTAGTCTTTGACATGAACTTAAAATTTAAGTATAGCGGCGTTATTTTAGATAAAATTCAAGAACCCTGCAAGAGAAAATCTATAAATTGTTGCCTTCAACCTTGAAGGGCATCCTTTTCACTCCTGGCTCGGATGGATTTCTTTCTTGAAATCCTGTATAATAATAAGATTTTGTTCCTTCTTTCCTCTCACATGTCTCCAAAAGCCGTATTTTCTCCCTTTTCCTGGTTTACAACTCGTTCGGCACAAGCGCGTATTGCGCTTATTTGTCTGCTGTTTTTTATGGTGGGAAATGGTGCTTCCACTCAAGCCCAGGAAGAAAGGCCTTCCGAATCGTTGCCGTCAGGCTATGAGGCGCTTTTCAACAGTGCCTCCATCGATCCTTCAAGCTTGGACCCCTCCACGCTTCGAAACGCCTATTTATTACTTAAGCTTAAGCAATACCTTCAATCTGCTCAACAAAACTACCAATCTTTGGAGGATAAAATAGATGAAACACGCACCCAAATTGATGAAAATCGCCATGAGATTGTTGGTCTCCAGGGTGAAATCGAGCATCTTGAAGCGTTGGTTCACGATTCCGAGTCTAAAATCAAAAGCGTGGAAACGCAAATGGCTCAAAAAGAAACGGATATTCGCAAAAGCCTGGAAAGCATCACCTTCAACCAACTTGAGCGCGAGCAGCAAATGGATGCGCTGAAATCTTATTTTATATTGCTGTATTTCCAAAAAAATCTTTACTTCGATACGGTGAACAGTCGTGCTAATGGACTTAAGATCCTGCTGGAAGAAGGTACCGTTTCCGAGGTCCTCAAAAAAGGTACCTATCTTGCTCTCATCGAAAAGCAAACAGAGTTGGTCATGGATCGCCTGACTGAAATTGAACGCAGCACCAAGCGAGAAAACTATAATTTGGTCCTTAAAAGGGACCAATTGGAGACGCTCAGCGAGCAGTTGGAAGGAGAACGTCGCAATCTTACGGCGGAATTGGAGGGAAAAGAAAATCTCTTACGTGAAACCCAAGGAAGCGATGAAGTGTATCGGGAACTGTTTGCTTCCTATATGGCTGCCGAGGAAGCCATCACTCAAGAGATTGCAGAATTCAAAAATAATATTGAGCTATTGGATGATCGGTTTTCGAGTATTTCCGCTCAGTTGTCGGCCTCGGAATTGGAGCTGATTCATTCCATTCAATCGGAGTCTGCCACCGAATTTGACATACGGGATGCCGCGGATTTCCTCAAATTGGATTGGCCGCTTAGTCCCGCCTCCGGTTTGACGGCATTTTTTGATGACTCGGAATATGTAAAAGCGTTTGGGGTGGCGCATCATGCGGTGGATATCCGAGTCACTCAAGGGAGTGTTATTTTTGCTCCGGCGGACGGAGTGGTTTATAAAGTTCATGATACGGCCGCACTGGATGATCCGAAGGCAAAACTGGGTTATGGTTATCTCATTATCGCCCATCGTAAAGGAGTGATGACGTTGTATGGACATATTTCCGGCGCACTGGTGAAAGAGGGCGATTTTGTGCGCCGCGGTCAAATCATCGGTCTCACCGGTGCGACGCCGGGAACACCCGGGGCCGGAGCTCGCACCACGGGCGCGCATCTGCATCTTGAAGTGTTGCAGGATGGGGTTAGGGTCGACCCTTTGGAATATCTCTCACTTGCCGAGGTCCCCATGGACTCCCTTCCTGAAAAATACCTTCGATTGCTTGAGCAGCAGCTTGAAAATGCTCTGGAAGAAGAAGGTATCTCCTCCGACGAACTTTCACTGGAGGAAGATATTGAAGAAACCATTGAACAAGGAACTATTGTGGAAGAGTTTGAAAAAGCTTCCGGTACAAACTAAATCATTCCATAACGATTGAGAAAGTAAACCGAGGCCAAGCCCCCGAGGAGAACAAAAAAGAATAAAGCCCATGCCCACCGATGCGAGGGTTTTATGGTATAGAGATTCAGCGCCTTGAGGGTGGCCTTGGGAAGCTCCAAGGCCGTATTGATGGTTTTGGCAATGAGGGCGGCCTCAGCATAATCCTTCATTCCCTGTCCGTTATTATCAAAAAGAAAATACTTTCCTTTTCCCTGCTTCAATCGGAGAAACAGGTGGTAGTTCAAATGGATGGCTCGTGTTTTCTCATTTGTTTCAATATGAGTGACCGGAAATTCCGGATTCTCCAAAAATTCCACCGTAGTGTCATTGAGTGAACTCAGTATTCCCTCGTCTCTCAAGCGTTCCACATCCGCCCATTCCACCTCATCCCAATGGAATATCCTTTGTTGTCCTTGAATATGTTCCTCTACGGTGCGGGCCGGATGATCCAGAATAAGGATCTGTTGTCTCTTCATTAAGAAAAAACACAGCACACTATCCAGTACGAATAAAACTCCAGCAAAAAGCGGTACTTCGCTGCTCCATTTTTCAAACACCACTCCCAGAATCGCCAGAGCAAGAATGAGAATCCCCGCCCCCATCAATCCCAAAGGCAAGGTGGGGTCAGTATAAACAAAAGTCTCTTTTTCTTTTTCCTTGATGGTCTTGAGCATACGGTGAAATTGTACCATAATCGGATCATGTCCAACACCTCTCCCCTTCTTGGAGCTCACATGTCCATCGCCAATGGTTTTTTGGCGGCCGCACAGGAAACGCATGAACTTTTGGGAGCCAATGCGCTTCAACTTTTTCTCAAAAGTCCAAGGGGTCGTGGAATCACTAAACTCACCGTCGACGATGCTCACGCCTTTCGAGAATACATAAAAAAAGTCGATATTCGATTTGTGGTGGTTCATTCTTCTTACCTTCTAAATTTGGCAAAACCAATTACCGGTGACCCTTGGGCCCTGCAATCCTTGATCGATGATTTGCGATCCACCGCTCAACTGGGTGGAGCCGGCGTGGTGTTGCACATTGGAAAAACACTTGAATTGGCGTATGGGATTGCGGAAGATCACTTGGTCCAAAACTTGCAGACGGTACTTGAGGCCACCCAAGATTTATCGACTGAAATTATTTTGGAAAATACCGCGGGGCAAGGAACTGAAATGGGAATCACCTTTGCACAGTTGGCGTCCGTCTATACGAAACTGGGCAAACCTTCGCGGGTTTCCTTTTGTTTGGACACGTGTCATTTGTTTGCGGCAGGGTATGACTTAACGACGGCAATCTCGGTGGAACAGATACTGAAACAGTTTGATGAAGAAATTGGGACGCATAAAATTCGCGTCTTTCATTTCAATGATTCGAAATATCCTTTGGGAGCGCGCCGGGATCGTCATCAGAATTTAAAAGAAGGCCATGTGGGCCTGGAAGGGCTCACGGTTTTGGCTCAATTTGGGGCCCGACGAGGTATTCCAATGATTTTGGAAACACCACTTCGCGACGGAAGTCATCTCGAAGACTTCAAAATCCTCAAAATAATTGCCAAAAATTAAAAAAGGATTATTGTTATTCCATTGGGGGATTAATTTTATTCTTTAAATTTTATTTATGGCCGAAGGCTCCGATCGAGAAATTTCCGTTGACGATAGCATTTCCGTAGAACCTTTGGATGCCGATAAGGTCCAACGCATTCAAACCTTTTTGGGACTGGCGGGCCTTCAGGGAGCGCCTTCATTAAGCGATGCAGGGATTTTTTATGTTAGACCTCATGACGGCATTTCGCTCGGCTCTTCCAGGGTGGAATCCGCTCTTCAACATTTAAAAACTCAATACCATCAATTGAGGTTCGAATTGTTGAGTGAGTGATATATTCTTTACTAATTTAAAAAATATTTTTATGAGTGCAGACTCCGCGTTCAAAAAATCTGATGATGAGGATACCTTGGAGATAGAGGTTACTTTAGAGGGAGAAGAATCCGCGCTTAGTCCCGAAGAAGCCGGCGTTGAACAAGGGGCCGCAACAGGTGAGGAAAAAACTGAAGTAAACGAGCTTCCGGTCTCCCTTATACTTGAGGAATTCAGTAAACCTTTTGAATACTTTATAGCGTCAGTCGGAGATGATATTACGGAGGCGGAAGGATATGCATTGATTGATTGTATCACCCTTGGCGTTCAGCCATTGATCAAACCTAATGCCCAAAAAGATTTGGAGTTGGGATCATTCAATGAAGGTGGCGTGTTTAATGTGTTGAGCAAATTGCCCCCCAAAAAAAAAGTACTGTCCAAAATCTTGAATTTGCTTGAGGAATTTCGTCTTAAAGAAATGGGCAAAAAGCCATCTCCTCGCAATCCACGGAGAGAAATCTTTATCTATACTCAAGGCTAATCGAAATAAGCTACCGCATTCTTAAAGAGTTGCAAGCACTCCCCTCCCCGCTCCTCCGGATTATTCCAGTTGGGGTAATGGTTCCATTTCGTGTTGCATTCCGGGTGTGGCATGGCGCCAAATATGCGCCCATTGGGACTGGTTATTCCTGCAATGGCAGCCGTCGCGCCGTTTGGATTTTGGGGATAATCTTGGGTGGGCTTTCCGTCTTCATCGATGTAGCGGAAAACAACCTGCTGATTCTTTTCTAATTGCTCCATGGCTTCTTGCGGCACCCAAAAGCGTCCCTCTCCATGAGAAACAGGGGTTCGAAGGATCTGCCCCTCCATACCCGCAGTGAAAATGCAGGGTGATTTTTCCACGCGAAGTCGTACCCATCGGCATTCAAAATGACCTGAAGCATTGTGCGCCAAAGCGGCTTCAATCCGGTCCATGTGCTGAAAAGGCAACAATCCCATACGCACTAAAAATTGAAATCCGTTGCAGATTCCAATGATCAATTTATCCTGCTCAATAAATGTTTTGAGCTCTTCCTGAAAGTAGGCCAAACATTGAGAAGCCAGAATTTTCCCGGAGGCCAAATGGTCTCCATGCGAGAATCCTCCCGGAAAGAAAAGGATTTGATAGTCCTTGAGACGCGCAGGCCCCGCCTTGAATTCGCTCAAATGCACCTGTTCCACCTGCGCTCCGGCAATTTCAAAGGCGTACTGGCTTTCCTGCATGCGATTGTTGCCCTCAGTGTAAAAAATGGCAACACGAGGCTTTGCTCCTGAAGCACCGGTAACGTAATGGGATGAGTTCGAATCCATCATACAAAAATGGTTTAAAATTTCTTTAGGAATTCCCGCAAAATGCAATTAACTTTGAAAAATCATCGATTTTCGATCGCTTCAAGACAAAGCGAGGAAGGCCGGGCCCCCTGAAAGGGGAGCGATTAGATACGTCGAC
>CAYTES010000031.1:0-1137 GCA_964436935.1 uncultured Candidatus Peribacteria bacterium
AATATCACCAACATCATACCACTATTTATTTAGTTTTTAAAGGCGGCTTAGTATAGCTCATTCAATGTGTTTGGGAAAACGGTTTTGGTGAGAGGCGTTTAGAATTTAGGGGCACTGGCAGCACTTGACATAATTTATTAAATTAGTTTATAATTAAATCTTAAATTATAAATCATAAAATTTATGGCATACAAAGGACCGGATCGTCGTAGGGAACAGGTTTTAGATGGCCTAGCCCAAAGATCTACCTATGAAAAAACGGATATTGACCAAATGGATCATAGGGTAAATGGGAGGGCAGATACGCCGGAGGAAATAGAAAAAATGCGAAAGGCTGGAAAAGAAACCATGCTTCGATTGGCGGGTTATACGACCGAGCGAGTAACCCAAGAGTTAAGTCCTGTCGAAGCTGTTTCACAATCCCAAGAGGTTTCTTTAGATCGACCGAAAGAAAAGGACCTTCGTCTTGATTCTTTAGTTTCAACCATTGATGCGCTTCCCGAAGCGGTTCGCAGATGCAAAGGAAAGGTTCGTACTGGAGCGGAAATTGCACGTGCCATTCCAGATAAAGAAGCCTTTTTAGCAGAAGTAGCTTTGATGCAAGAAGGAACATTCTTTGAACTCAATGAAAGAGGTCAGCTGGTTATGAAGGATGGATGTAAAGAAGCCTATGGGCTAAGAGATGACTTCCCCGCTGCACAGACCCGTCAAAAACGTCTTGTTTACCGTGATGATGCGGGCAAGATTCAAGTGCTTGGAGGCGTTAATTTTACAGTAGATAAAGAAACAGGTGATCGTGTGTTGCCCAGCAACAAGGGAAGAATTGCAGCACAGTCTATTCTCATGGAACGAGGACTGCCGACCCTTACTTGGGATGGAAGCCAACATCTAGGTGAATACGCTCGGATGAACGCCAAGGGTCAATTCGAACGAAAAACATCCACTTGGACTGAGGACGACTCACTTGATTCGTCGCGCGCTCGCTATGCCTACTGGGATGATAACTATGGGCGCGTGAATTCGTATGTGAACCTTTCTTACGATCAGCGTGTTAATCTCGGTTCCGGTGGCGTGCTAAGGGTCAACTTGAACTTTGAATCTTAATTTTTCTTAAACTTTATTTTTTAAAAGACCGCC
>CAYTES010000031.1:1147-17004 GCA_964436935.1 uncultured Candidatus Peribacteria bacterium
CTAAGTCAGATAAATCAATAATCGATAACCTTCTATGTACAAGGGTTAAGCCCTTTTCTTTTTCTATAAAATAGGTACAATCGTTGGTAGACGGTGAATAGCCACCCCGCTCGGACGGGGCTACCGTAAAGTGCTCTTTTACAAAATAGGCTTTGTATGAAAGAAGAAGCCTAAAAGGAGCATCAAGAAGAAATAGACCCTTAGGTTGAGTGAAGTTTAGCCCTTTCTTGGGCTGAAAAATGCGGGTGTGGTTGCGACTGTACCTCCTTAAAACGGATGAACTTCATCACGAGTGGTGTTCGCGCGCTCGCAATGCCTACTGGAATGATAACAATGGGAACGTGAATTCGAATGTAAACAATTCTAACAATCAGAATGATAATCTCGGTTCCCGTGGCGTGATAAGGGCCTATTGGCTTTGAGATGACTTCAACCATCCTCCAAGCATTCTTCCAATTTCTTGGGTTTGTGATTGGAGTTGGAAAACACGAGTTTCATTGACGAGTTTTTTTTCGAGTAAAAGACGAATTTTGAGGATGAGCACTTCTAAAGTTCCGCTTGCCTTCAAGAGAAAGGCAGCTTTCATTGGCTTGGGGGCATTTTTTGCCATGATGATCTGTTCTAATAGAGTAAGAATGCTCTTTTCAATGCTTGTGCCAAGACTTAAGCGCCATCGTTTTATCATATGGTCATTTACATCCGTAAACTGGTTATACAGCTCATAACTTTTATTGATGATGGGAAGTGAACTCATGGATTTGGGGTTAGGAAATATTTGGAATGCTTGGTTTGAATTTCGCAAAGGGAAACGAATGAGCGAAGAGATGCATGAATTTCAGTATTATCTGGAGGTGCGTTTGTTTGCGCTTTACCAAGACCTGAATAATGGAATCTATCGCCACGGTCCGTATCGGTCTTTTGTGGTGTGCGATAATAAAAGGCGCAAAATTTCAGTGTCCTCGATAAGAGATCGAGTTGTTCATCGCCTCCTTTATGATTATCTCGTTCCCATCTGGGACAAGACTTTCATTTATGATGCGTGGTCCTGTAGGAGGGGTAAAGGGCTGCTTGGGGCGATTGAACGCACTCAACAGTTTCTCAAGGCCTATCCGCAAGCCTATGTTTGGCGGGCGGACGTTCAAAAGTTTTTCGACAATGTAGACCAAAGAGTGCTTTTTTGCCTCCTCAAGCGACGTGTAAAAGATGTTAAAGCCATGCTTCTCATATGCGAGATGCTCAAAAGTTATCAATCTTTCGGTAAGGGCATAGGAATGCCGATTGGTAATCTCACCAGCCAGATTTTCTCGAACATTTATCTCAATGAACTGGATCGCTTTGTGAAGCATACGCTTCAACCCAAGGCATACCTTCGATACGGTGATGATTTTCTTTTGTTTGAATCGGATTTGAAAAAGTTAGAGGATATGCAAAAAGCCGTTACAGATTTTTTATCAGATGAGCTGAAGCTTACCCTTCATGCCAAAAATAATGTCATCGTGAAGGCACGGCACGGACTCAAGTTTCTCGGAGTAGAATTGTGGCCTTCGGGCAGAAGACTTTCCAAGCGCAATCAATCCCGCATTGATGCTCGTTTGAACCTTCGCAATACGCCAAGTTACCATGGAGTCATTGCCAAGCACGGCGGACCAAAGCTTCAAAAATGGCTGGATTGGAGGGTTCATGAGCTGGTCAGTTAGTAAGGGGAAATTTCGTTCATGGCATTCAAAGAATACCTCCGCTTAGAACCAGCATAAAGGGCACTACAAAGCAGGGAAAGTTCTGCTTTAGAATCCTTCGTCACCGCTGGCGGAGAGTCGTGGACGACGTTAGAACCGCCATCGAGGCTAATCATACACAATTCAATGTCTTTGCGAAAACGGTTTTGGTGAGGTGTTTCAACTCACAAAATCCAAATAATCCTTTCTGCCGATGATCTCAAAGGAAGCCTCAGGATAATTTTTAACCCAATCTTTTGGGGCTTTTGTTTTTGAGGGTGACCATTTGCACTCATAGCCAAACAATTTTCCTTCTCGCTCTTCAACAATATCAATTTCTTTTTGATCCCAGGTCCTCCAAAAATAAACATTGGCAAAGATGTTTTTGTAAGAACGTTTTTTAAGTCGTTCAATAAACACAAAATTTTCCCACAACTCTCCAACATCATTCCGAAGTTCAATTGCGTTGAAGTTGGCTATCAAAGCGTTACGTACACCTAGGTCATAAAAGTAATAACGTGAACTTTTGCTCACTTCTTTCCTGAGATTTCTGCTAAAACCACGGACATTAAACAGGATGAACGACTTTTCAAAAATATCCAAATAGCGCGCGACCGTCTTACGGTCAATGGCAAGTTGTGTGCCCAGCTCGGACAGAGAAACTTCCTTACCTATTTGAAATGCAATCAAACGTAGCAAATCCAAAAGAATTTTAGAGCTCTTCACTCGTTCCAGCTCCAAAATATCTTTCAGTAAATAAGAGTGAGTAATTTCTTCGATTTTATTGCGCTTTTCCTCTATTGTGCTCGCCGTTATAATTTCAGGATATGCTCCATAGATTAAGTAATTGTGCAGTTGCTCCTCTAGCTCGTAGCTTCCATATTTCTCTTTAAGTTCTAGTTGTGATAATGGGAAAAGAGTCAGAGTTTTTTTTCTGCCTGTCAGAGGCTCACCTATTTGTCCCGCCAAATCAAAGGAGGAGGACCCCGTTACAATGATTTGAATGTGGGGTAAGTGATCAACAATCATTTTTAGGGCAATTCCCACGTGGGGTATTTTTTGGGCTTCGTCAATAACAAGCAATTCATAAGGCCTTGCATAGGAGAGAATTCGATCGAGTTCTTGAGAGGCAAACAAGTTTTGTATTCTAATATCGTCCCCCGTTTCAAGCTTGAATTTTAGTGTTGTTTGGCTTAGAAAATCCTGAATTAAAGTCGTTTTTCCTACTTGTCTTGGCCCAAAAATCACTAATACCTTGCCTTCTTCAAGGTGCTGGCTCAAATTCGAGTAAAATCTCTTTATTTTCATAATTTAAGTCTATCAAAATCCCCTAAATATGTCAAATTGGATGATTTTTAAGGGACCGAGATTGTCGCAGAGCTAAATAGGGCGGCTACTAATCATCAAAAAATCTAGTTCTACTGAACTGGCGGAGAGACAGGGATTCGAACCCTGGAGGAGCTTGCACCCCTGACAGTTTTCAAGACTGTTGCCTTCAACCGCTCGGCCATCTCTCCGTATTTATCGTTCAGGATTGTAGCGGATTTTTTATAATATCCCAAATGGAATCCAGCCTCATCTTAACTAGGTTCCAAAGTTTTTTTGAATCGTTCAAAGCGTTGCTTTCGATGTTTTTTTTAACGTCTTCGTTTTTCGATTCCTTTTTTTTGCGATGACTTTGTGCGTTCAATTGCTTTGACACTCCTTCCATCACCTGTCTTCTCAACTGGTGTTCCACTAGTTTCTCTGCTCTTTCTCGACTCACCCCCGGCAGCTTCTCTTTCCAAGGGGTCATTTCGGCGGATCGATTTTTTTTCAATCATATATTATTTAAAGTTTATATTAAATTATACTAAATAAATCGATTTTAGTCAATCCTTTTTGCTGTGGCGATTGTCTTGTGCGGTTTGTCATTTACATCCGTTCCACCGCTTCAATTCCCAAAATTTTCAATCCATTTTTAAGCACTTGCGCCACGGCCGCGATCAATTGTAGGCGCGCAGCGCGTTTTTCGGAGCTGATTTCAGGATTTAACACCGTATGTTTTGCATAAAAAATATTCAATTCCTGCGCCAGTTCATTCAGGTAAAGCGCAAGAGGATGGATGCGATAGGAGTCTGCGCATTCGGCGATCCATTCCGGGTAGAGTTGGAGTTTTCGTAAGAGGGCCAGCTCTTCCGGTTCTTCTAAAAATTCCGCGATAATTTCTTGGGAAAGGTCATTTTTGCTGTCGTCCACTCGTTTTAAAATGGAGTGAATTCTGGCATGAGTGTATTGCAGGTAAGGGCCGGTATCTCCCTGGAAATCCAGCGATGAGGCGGGATCGTAAATCATGCGCGATTTGGCATCGACCTTCAATAGGTAGTATTTCAAAGCGGCGAGCGCGATGCTTTCTCGTAAGTGATGTTTTTCTTGGTCGTCGTATTTCAATTCGCGCTGTGCCAGCTCTTTGTCCACCAACGTTTCCAGTTCTTCGAGCATGTTATCAATATCGACCGTGGTGCCTTCGCGCGATTTCATTTTTCCTGTGGGTAAATCTACCATGCCATAACTGAGATGATGGCACTGCTTCGCCCAGTCGTAGCCGAGTTTTTCGAGGATTTTGAAAAGCACTTTGAAATGATAATCCTGTTCATTGCCCACCACATAGATTATGCGATCAATGTTTCCGTCTTTCATCCGTTGGACCGCTAGTTGGATATCTTGAGTGATGTACATAGTGGTTCCATCGGAGCGAATGAGGATTTTTCGGCCGGTTTCGGGATCGCCCAATCCTTCGGCCGATAGGTCCATGGCGATCGCTCCTCCTTCCACACGTTCCACTTTTCCTTCTTCCAGTGCTTTTTCAATCAAGGCGCGGCCATTTTCCGAGATGTCGCTTTCAAAGGTGGTGTTGTTGAAATGGGAGCCGATGGTGGCGTAGGTTGTTTCAAATCCTTTGAGCGCCCATGCGTTCATTTTTCCCCATAAGTTCCGCACTTCGGGGTCGGCCTCTTCCCATTGTTTTAGCATGGTTTTTGCCTCTTCTTCGATGGAAGGATCTTCGGCCAAAATTTGTGCGTATTTCACATAATAATCCCCTACGAAATGATCACTTTTCCGTTCCAGACTTTCCGGGCTGGTGTTTCGGCCGACTCTTCGGTAGGCCGCCATGCTTTTACAGATATGGATGCCGCGGTCATTCATGTTTTGGGTTTTGATGACCTCATGCCCATTGGCTTCCAATAATTTGGCCAACGCCATGCCTAGTACATTATTCCGTGCATGACCCAAGTGGAGCGGTTTATTGGTGTTGGGGGAAGAATATTCAATGAGAATGCGATCTTTTTTTTTCGTGTCGCTGCATCCGTACACTGTACCCTTTTTAAGGATGGTTTTTACATTTTCGATCAGATAAAGCGGGCTGATAAAAAAATTGATGAATCCCGGTCCCGCGATTTCGAGGGAATGGATCCATGATGGTTTTTCCATGTTTTCCATAAGGCTTTCCGCGACCGTTCGGGGGGAATCCCCGACTTTTTTAGCCAGTTGAAGGGCAATGGGGCAGGAGTAATCCCCGTGGGAACCCTCGTTGGGATATTCAATCAGAATGTCTTGGACGGGGAGTTCGGGAAAGGCTTTTTCCACGGCATGACCTACAATTTCCAACAGTTTTTGTTTCAGCATTTGCTTTAATTAACCTTAAAAACAAATTTATTTTACAGAAAACTACTCAATCGGTCACGTTTTTGGTATAATGTCTTTTGTATTTTTATTTTTTATGGTGCTTGAGATTTTTATTTTAGTGACGTTGCTGCTTTTCTCCGGATTTTTTTCCGCTTCAGAAACGGCGCTTGTTTCTCTTTCCCCGGCAAAGGTGAGAGAATTGGTTCAAAAGAAAAGACGCGGATCCATATTGGTGGAAAGGCTTAAATCGAATCCCCACAAGCTGCTCATCACCATTTTGATCGGAAATAATTTGGTGAATATTTTAACCTCGGTGTATACCACGATTGTTTTTCAGAAATTACTGGGAGATGCGGCATTGGGTATCATCACCGGAGCGTTGACGCTCTTCATTCTTGTTTTTGGAGATATCATTCCCAAATCGTTTGCCCAGGCGCATGCCAAAACCATTTCAATCATTTTTTCGCCGGTCCTTTATTTTTTTTATATTATCTTCACCCCGTTGGCGAAGGTATTGGACATGCTGCTCCAGCTTTTTTTGAAACTGTTTGGCCGCTCCGGATCCGAGTCCAATGTTACGGAAGATGAGTTGAAAGCGTTTGTTAGTATTGGGGCGGAGGAAGGAGCGATTGAGCGCAATGAGCAGGAGTTGATTGAAAATGTTTTGGAGTTTAGCGATACCCGGGTGGAAGAAATCATGGTTCCGCGTGTGGAAATTCAGGCGTTGCCTCAAACCGCCACGCTTCGGGATGCGGCGGATTTTATTGTGGAACATCATCATTCCCGTATTCCCGTTTATGAGGGCACTATCGATAATGTGATCGGAGTGATTACCGTAAAGGATGTTCTGAGTCATGTGCACCGTGGTGAGCTGGAGAAGCCCCTCAGTACCCTCAAACTCCTTCGTCCGGTCAAAGTGCCTGTTTCCAAGAAGCTCAATGAACTGTTCAATGAGTTTCAAAAGCGTCGTATGCATTTGGCGATTGTGTTGGATGAACATGGTGGCACGGCCGGTTTGATTACCCTGGAAGATGTGTTGGAAGAAATTGTGGGTGAAATTGTGGATGAGTTTGACGAAGAAGAGGTTCCGCATTTGATGAAAATCGGTCGTATGGAAGTGGAGGCCACGGGAAAGACGCCGATTTTTGAGATCAATGAGGCACTCGACATCGAGATTCCATGGGACAACAAGTCCATCAGTTACTATATCACCGAAAAGTTGGGACGTTTTCCCAAGCAGGGGGAGATTTTGGAAGAGAAAAACTTTACGATCACCGTGGATCAGATGGATAAGCTGAAGATTGAAAAGCTTACGATTGAGAGGAAAAGCTGAGTAGTATATGTACGTGAGAACTTAATGAGCTTGAGTTTAGGTCTATTTAAAAAATATTTATACATCATCGCAACTCCTCCTCTTTGATGAAACGATGATTTTATGGTATTATAATTTGATAAAACAAAAATAAAACTAAACCCCATGCCCATGTTTCGACGTTTTTTCTCTCGAGTTTCCGCTTTACTCCTCGTTGTTCTTTTGAGTCTTGCTTCCCTCACTACGGTGTGGGCCGCCACCGACACGAAGGCTCCTGGTTATGTGGAAAATGTGAAAGCGGTTCCCGCGGATGGCGAAGTGCAATTGAGATGGGATGCCGCGACGGACAATGTCGGAGTCACGGGATACAAAATTTATATGGGTCTCCATTCGGTCTCTAAGGCGGGTGATAAGTATGACCTTGATCCTATTGAGGTCGGAAATGTATTGAAAACCACCGTTGAAGATTTGGATAACAATACGACCTATTATTTTGCGATGACCGCGTTGGATGCGGCCGGAA
The DNA here is from genome assembly GCA_964436935.1 of uncultured Candidatus Peribacteria bacterium. Taxonomy (GTDB): domain Bacteria; phylum Patescibacteriota; class Gracilibacteria; order UBA1369; family UBA12473; genus CAYTES01. The sequence continues at coordinate 8,364 of CAYTES010000031.1, forward strand.
ATGAAAGTGAGGCGTACAGTTATGAAGTATCGGCTACCCTGGTCGATTCCGGAGATGATGGGAAGAATCCGGTGGTTTCTTCTGCGAAGGCGTTGGATTGTGAAAATATCGAAGTTCATTTTTCTGAAGATGTGGTTTTTTCTTCCGAAGATCCTATGAGTGCCTTTAAAATTGAAGATTTGGATACCATGCAATACCTTAAAGTGTTGGATGTGAGTTATCAGGAAGACAATCATTCGATCGTGATCTTGAAAACCGAAGCGATGAATGAAAAAGCTCAATATTTGATGACTGTGGGCGTGGATGTTCAAGATGACTACGGCAATGCTATTGTGAGCGGAACTTCCGATACGGCCGTATTCAGCGGCGCTTCGTGCGAAGTGCAGGTGGTCACTCCTCCCGATGATGAGGAACCTAAGGATGAAGAGGCTCCTGTCGTGGAAGAGGTGACGATCGTCGATGCGACTACCTTAGAGATTGGTTTTAATGAAGAAGTGGTGTTGCTCGACGTTGAGGAAGATGCCGCCGCGCGGGAGCAGGCCGCCGGAGAGGAAACCGAGGATGAAAGCCTTGCTTCCGAAGAGGAAAATACGGATCAAATCGTTCTTTCTAAAGAAGACGAAAATCCGGTTTTAAATTATTTTGAAATTTATACCAAGGACAACCAGGTTTTGGAGGTTGAATCCGTGGAATACAAAGATACCGGAGAAAAAGATGAAGATGGCGAACCCGTGTTCGATCGTAAGGTTTTGGTTATTAAGACGGTGACGCCTCATGTTGGCGAAACGGAGTATTTTGTTTCGATTACCGGCTTAACGGATGAAGCGGGAAATGCCATGATGGGAGATACCACCAGTTCCTCTTCGTATACTACGCCTAAATTTGAGACCGAAGAGATTCCCGATACCGTTGCTCCTGAAGATGTGACCAATTTGGTTGCGGATGCGGTGGATAAGCTGGTTAATCTTTCGTGGGTCGCTAGTTTGAATAGCGCCGGAGATTTGGTGGATCAGTTGTTTTATGTCAGTAAAGATGGAGGGCAAACGTATGAAGCCGCTACTTCTTTGGGAAAAGATCCTGTCACCTATTCTTTTTCCGGTGGAGTTGAAGGACAAACCTATACCTTTAAAATCACAACGAAGGATGGGACCGGTAATGAAAGTCAGGGCGCGATTGTAACTGCCACCTTGCCCACGACCGGTGCCGGGATTGGCTTACTTGCCGCCGCTTCGGTATTTGGAGGAAGTTTCTTGGGGAAAAAGAAGAAAAAATAAGGTTTTAAAAAATATTTTCTTCCTTGAGGGGAAGTGAGGCCACTGAGGTTATAATTCCCGGTGGCCTTTCTCTTTAAATCTACTATTTTTTAGGAAAAATTAAGGATGAGTGGACGATTTCATTTTTTGTTCATCTTTTGGTTAGGTTTTGTTCATTTGGCCACGTGTAGGGTGAGTGTATGAAACGGTATTTATGGATTTCTTGCGGAGTTTTATTGCTACTGATGGCTCTTCTGGCGGCTCACCTTTTGCGTTTGCCGTGGGGCAATTTGATGGTGGATGTTTTGGATGTGGGACAAGGCGATGCACTTTTAATCACCACGCCGGACCAGCACCACATTTTGATTGATGGAGGACCGGAACAGTTTGTGTTGGAACAATTGGGTGAAGTGCTTCCTTTTTTGTATAAGGAGATTGACTTGGTGGTGCTGACTCATCCTCATGCGGATCATATGATGGGGCTGATTCAGGTGTTGAAGCGCTATAAGGTCAAAGCGGTTTTGTTTTCCGGGCTCAACACGTTTAGTCCGATGTACGACGAATTTTTAAGAGAAGTGCGGGTTCAAGGGATTCCCCTCTACACGGCGCAGGCTGATGAAGATTGGCGTTTTGGGCTGCGTCCGCCTAACCTATGGCTGGGTGCTTTTCTGGCGGATAAAATTCCTGCGATACTTCCGAATCCGGTTCACTCTCCTTTTTTGAATGTTGTTGATCTGGATGTGGTTTATCCCTTCGATTCATTTTGGGGAAAACCCTTAGACAATTTGAATAATGGATCCGTGGTCATCCGTTTGGGGTATAAGGGGCATTTTTTGTTATTTGAAGGAGATTTGGAAGAAGAAGGAGAATCGGAGTTGATTTCGACTTCGACGGAGCTTCGTTCGGAGTGGCTTAAAGTGGGACATCACGGGAGTCGCACTAGCTCCACTCCCGCATTTTTGGCTCGAGTTCAACCGCAATGGGGTGTGATTTCCTGTGGTTTGGACAGTGAATATGGGCATCCTCATGTTGAAACGCTTCAAACATTTTCACGCTTGCAGATTCCGCTTCGTCGGACTGATTTGGAAGGCCGGATTCGATTTCGATTTTAGGTTCTGTAACGAAATAACTTACGGACTTCGTTGCTCGTCGCTTACATATCTTGGTATGCTCGCTCTTCGCGTCTAGCCGATCGGGTTTCTACGTTTCAATTTCATCAACTTATTTCGTTACAGAACCTTAGTTTTTCATTGGCTTTGTTTGTATAAAAATTCTGGCGAGAGATCTGTTCCGTTTGGCCACATGATGGTTCCCGTGGTTTCATCAATCCTTACTTTTTTAAAATACTCGATTTTTTTTAAAGGCTCGAAAGCTTCTCCCCATAAATAAGGTTTCAAATCTATTTCTACTTTTTTATTATCTTCAAAAGTTAAGCGGAGCTTGTAGTAATCGAGGTATTTGACCGTTATCACTCTTGGTATCATCGGATTTATTCTAAGGGATCAATATAAGATAAAATTTGATGATTTTTGGCTAACCTCCAATTTTTTATCAATTCTTCCTGATTTAGTTTAGTCCATTTTTTTACTAATTTCAAAGCTCTAATCGGTATTTTCCCTTGTATTACTTCGCAGGTTTTTATATTGAGTGTGGCTTGATACTCATTATAAAAAATATGGATATGGGCAGGGTGATGATCTCCATAAAACATGGCAATTTTGATTCCATAAAAGGAAGAAATAATCGGCATACTTATGGACTAACATAAGATGCATGACCAAAATCTAAACAAAAGATGAAATTTTTATGAATTTTCTCGATATCAATTACTCCACACGCTCAATTTTGGCTCCCAACCCCCTCAGGGTTTCATCCAGCTTTTCATAGCCTCTATCAATATACCGAATATCATTGATTTCCGTTTGGCCTTCCGCGACCAGTGCGGCGAGTACCATTCCGGCCCCGGCCCTAATATCACAACTGGTGATCATGGTGCCCTTGAGTCGGCTGGGGCCATACAGAGTGGCTTGTTGTTCATTATGGAGTTTGATTTTGGCTCCCATTTTTTCCAACTCTAAGAGGTAGTTTAAGCGTCCTTCGAAAAGCGTTTCAAAAATGCGGCTTTCCCCTTCGGCTTGGGTTAGTAGTACCGTAAAAGGGGCTTGTAAGTCCGTGGCAAAACCAGGAAATACAGCGGTTTTTAAGGATTCAATCGCTTTAAATAGTTTTCCTTTGGGGAGAGGCTTAAGATGAACTTTGTCTTTTTCGAGTTTGAATCGAGCGCCTACTTCTTCGAGTTTTTCCCAGAAGCTGTCTAGATGATCGGGCTGAACGTCGGTCAGTGTCACTTCTCCTCGAGTCAATAAAGCGGCTAAAGCCAGGGTTCCGGTGACCAGATAGTCCGAGGTGACGCGATAAGAAGTGCCATGCAAGGAAGGCACGCCATTAATGATTAGAGTTGGGCTCCCGATGCCTTCAATTTTGGCTCCCATGGCATTGAGGAAGTGACAAAGGTCTTGGACATGAGGTTCCATGGCGGCCCAATGGATTTCGGTTTTTCCTTTGGCGGTGACGGCGGCCATGAGTGCATTTTCCGTGGCGGTCACGCTCGCTTCCGCCATGATGACTTTGGCTCCTTTGAGGCCTTTGGTTTGGGCTTCCAGCCCGTTTTTTGTTTCGCGAATGGTGGCCCCCAATGCTTCCAGGGCATGGGTGTGAGCATGTACCGATCGTTTGCCTAAGACGCATCCTCCCGGAAAAAACATGTGGATATTTCCGTGGCGGGCCAGGAGGGGCCCGAGCAGCAAAATCGAGGCGCGCATTTGTTTCACCAGTTCTTTATTCGGTTCCGAAGAAGTGATTTTTTCCGTGTGAATGTGCACGGTGTTGTTTTTGAACTGAATTTTTGAGCCAAACCCTTTCAAGAGTTCCAAAAAAGCGTGCACATCGGAGATATCCGGCACATTTTCGATAGTACAGGGTTCATCGGTGAGGAGTGTGGCCGCCAAAATGGGTAACGCGGCATTTTTTGAGCCGTGAACTGAGGCTGTGCCATTGAGCGGCGTGCCCCCTTGGACGAGGAATTTGGTCATGTTTAAAGCCTACAATAACTTGGAGTTTGATTATAGGCATTAAATTTCAAAAGCCCAATAGTTTTAAGCTTGTTTTCCTCCCAAATAGTCTTTCCATCCTTCTCCTGAGAAAATGCCGCGACGGCTGGGGCTTGGAGGATTTTTTAAATCAATTTTTTTAGAAAGCATTGATTCCGGAAAATCATCATTATCATCATCATTGCTTGCCTGCGTTTGGTCCTTACTTTTTTCTGTTCCAGCAACGTTATCGATTTCCCTATAAAGTATTAAAATGGATCCTCCCACCAACGAAGCAATGGCGGTGGTGGCAAATAAATTTTGATCCGGCATGGTTTCTCGTACAGGCAATTGGATTCGGTTGATTCCAATTCCTTGTCCATTGGAATCGTCTTCGAGGATTTCACATTTTTCTTGTGAAAAATTAGGACCATTTCCAAATTTGGTTCCACTTCCCGCAAATTCAGCCACTTTTTTGGCAATGATCGAAATTTTTCGTTTTAGTCCTTTATGTTTGGCCCAGATTCCATTTCCAAAGGTTTTCTCGAAGAACATAATCAAAACTCCTCTTGCGAACATGTAAGCGGCCACATTGTCTGCCACGGCTGACATGGCAGCTGTTAGCCCAAGGACTGTGGCTACAATGCTTTTGAGTTGCTCCGGACTTGGGGTTTCATTTTCTTTGACCCCGGCTATTTTGGGTGCAAATTCTTCGACAATGCGGGCGATCGCAGGCACCGATGGAATTTGCGTCAATAGCGCCCATACCACTTCTCTGGCGTTGTGGGTTAAAAAATGGGCTTTATGTTTCAATCGAGTGCTTTGGATATTGTCTTCAAGCCCCGGAATCACGTCTTCTTTCCCTTTAATTTGAATGAGCTTTTCTAGGGCTCTATCGATGGTTCCTTTATCCGTATGCTTAAAGATAATGTCATACAGTTTGGTGGTGTCCATTTCTTTTTTATCTTCCGCGATGCCCATGATCTGTAGCGCTTCTCCGAGTCGTTCTTTTTGTTGGACGGGGCTCAATTGTAAAAATTCAGCCATCAACTGGTCTCCCATCTCCACGATTTGCGCTACACGTTCCTCTTGCGCTTTTTCTTGTTTTCTTTTTTCTCTTTTTGATTCCCTTTCGATCGCACGTTGCGCGGAATCCGCGTCCCGGGTGTCTCCTCGATTCGGATTCATTCCAGCCTCTGCGAGTAATCCTGCTGCCGCCAAATTTTCATAATAGTCATTACGGTATTCCCTTTGCACTGTTTGTTGAGGATTTTCATAGTCAAACCCATCTTCATCCTCCCTTTCCTCTCCCTTTAAAGGCTCTTGTAGGCCGATCGAAGGATTTTCCATTTCCGCTTCCATCATTCCCTGGAGTAGTTCAGCCACTCGTTCCGCTTTTTTGTCCTGCGCCCAGGCCCCAATCGCTTCCATGGATTTTTTAGCCTCTTTGAGGTCTCCTTTCTTTACTTGATCAAACAAGTCCTTTAGCGTAGTGGATTTCGCAAAGGTTTCCGGATCTGAGAAATCTTCTGGGTTGACCTGGCCTTTGCGCTCGGCTATTCCCCTCAGTATTTCCTTTTTTTCTCTAAAATATTGAGCGGGATCGAATTGAAATCGGGCGGAGGGTAGATTGCTCACGATCTTTGCCATTTCTCCGCTCGGATCTTTTCCTTTGTCTTTGAGCACTTTGATCAATTGCTCTGCGGCATTTCGTCCTCCTTTGAAGGCGACGTCTTTTTCGTCTTTATTGGACAGTGTTTCCGCGACGGCTTCACATACTTTCAGTTGATTTTCTAAGAATTGAGAGAAAAATTGCGATCCTTCTGATCCCGTATCCGCCATGTAGAGCCAGAGCTGGTTTAAGACCTCGGTGTAGATTTCAGAGACGGCTATACCAATGGCATGAGAAATGGGTATGGCGATCGGATCTCCGAGGTGATCAATCGCAAAGTAGATTTCGGGAGGGTCTCCTAATCCTTCTACTCCTTGGATATTGGCGGCTAGAGCGAGTTGCATCTTAGAATATCCCCAACGCCCATTGAACAACTGTTCAGCCCGGTCTTTTGCTTTTTTGAACAAAACGTCTTTGCGCAGCTCTTCGATATCTTGAATATTTTTTATTTCTTCTCCGTTTCCCGTCAATTGTTCCCTCGTTTCGATCACTGTTTTGGCGTAGGACTGCTCATATAAAATTCTCAGTATATCTTCTTTTAAGGTGTTGGCTAAAGAAGAAGAGGTATAGGTGGTTCCGAGGGGGGCCAGCACACACGTGAGCGCAGCAATTTGAGACGATTTGGTCACCAGGTCTTTATTGGCTTTTCCCAGATGCTCCTTCCATTCACTTAGATTTGCTCCGGCCTCGGGTCTTTTGACGTTTTTATAGTTAAAATCCGCTTCCAGCGCGCCTTTTACAGATTTGAATATGGCATTGGCATCCACGCGGAAGTGTTCCGAGGTCGTGATGTCCGAAAGGGTGACTAGGATCGGTAAAGGAAGTAGTCCTTTTCCTATTTCAATGAGGTCGTGACCAGCCCTTTTGAGCCCCTCTGGTCCTCCGGCCAAAGCGAGTGCGGCAATTCGGCCGAAGGCCAGCGTGCTCATTTCGGCCGCGGATTGAGCCCCTAAAGGAATATCTTGGTAGACTCCCTTGACCAAGACATGATTGGCAAAGCCTGCTACGACGGCTCCTGCCGATCCTAGATCGACGGTGGTGCCTGCTTTCAGTAAGCCGACTTTTTCTGCAGCCAGTCCGGCCATACCGGCTGCTCCGACAGTCAAAAGCGTCCTTCGTCCGCTGTCGATGACTTCCTTTTTAGGTGAGGGATCGGTGTTTTCCGAGGGTGCACTCATGATCAATGCTTTAATTATTAATTATAATTGTTTTTATCTTATATGTCAAATACTTGTTGATTAACAATTCTATCGTCTAATTTAAAAAATTTCAAGCCTCTTAGGAACGAAATTTCTTCTTGATAATGTAGGTCAATTTTTTTTCCAAATAGCGGCGGTATTATTATTCGTGCCTTTCTATTTCCCTTTTTCCTCGATTTTTTTTATAATCTTCCTATTACTTTTAAATTTTTTGATATTATGATTAAACGAAGTCTTTTTATAGGTTTATTTTTGCTTGCCGGATGCGGGGCTCAAAATGGCGCAACTTCCGGGGGTGTTTTTGATGAATCCGAATTTGAAGAATTTGGTGTCCTTGTTCCGGATACTGAATGTATCACACAGCTTCATGGGGGATGTGTTCCGTCGGATTATCGAGACTACAAAGGCACGGTTCCCGGCGTGGTGTTTAAGTATCCCTTGGATTGGAATGTCGTTGCGGCCGATGATACCCATGCTGAACTGGTTCCGCGTGAGCGTTCCGGTGACGATGATGTCACACGGCTTTTTGTCTGGAGGGAAGTGGGTGTCGATAAAGCCTATGAGGAGTCTAATGAAATCTTGGTCGATTCCGGCAAGGGAAGCGTGGGGGTATGGACGGAAGTTGAATGGGAAATTTATACCGGGAAATGGCAACAAAAACCGGTTCAGGGAGAGTGGATAAAACTGTATGTGGATCGGGATAATCCTTGGATCAATTTCACTTTTTACTTGATCACCGAGCCGGAAAACTTCAAAGTCGATCAAGCGGTATTGAAAGCAGCGGTCAGTTCACTGAAGTGATGCTGCGGTTCTAGGGGAATTCCCAGGTAATAAATCGGGATCAATTCCGATTTTATTTTGCAGCAGGCATCTCTTGAAAGAGAGCGTCAAATATGGTTTTATGCAGAAGCTTTGGTGAACAAATTTCCCTTTAAGCCCGTGCCGACATAGCTCAGTTGGTAGAGCGACCGCCTTGTAAGCGGTAGGTCCTCGGTTCGAGACCGAGTGTCGGCTCCAGTTGATAAAAAGGTCGATTCCGCTATAATCCAGTCGCTTTGAAAGGATGATATATTGTTCATTTAAAAATTGAATAGAAATAATTTGAGCTCACGTAGTAAATTTTTTTATTTAGGTCTCGTGGTTCCTAAAATAAAAAAATGCGAAGTTATGCGATAATTATTTCTATGAAAACAATGTAGGGGGTTCCCGAAAGGGGGAAGGCCTTCCCCCTTTCGTATGGGCAGGTACCAGAGTGGCCAAATGGGGTGGACTGTAAATCCACTGGCTCCGCCTTCGGGGGTTCGAATCCCTCCCTGCCCACCAGTTCAATAAACGATAAAAATCCTTCATAACCGATGAGGTGTTTTTTATCGTACCGACTTAAAATCAAGCATTGATGTGGTGGATCATTTCAAAGAACTGACCGCC
>CAYTES010000032.1:0-16004 GCA_964436935.1 uncultured Candidatus Peribacteria bacterium
GGGGAGTTGTGCATTTTAGCGACGAGAACCGGATGGCGAACCAAACCTTTTTTCGTGATGAAGAAAAACGAGTCCGAATGTCTTGCTCTACGAATTTTCAAGGATCTTCCGACTTTCTTCATCAGAGGATCCTTTTCATTTCACGCCATCGGAACGCTAAAACCCTTATCGAAGTGAGTACAAACCCCGCAAAGCGGGGCGACTCTTTTCACATAAAGAGAATTAACAAGCGAGCCGATCAAGTGGCGCAAAAGTGAGCATGGAACTGAGAAAAAAGCCAGGAGGTTTATTTTAGGGCAAATAATAAATTTGTCAATTAAAAATGATTTTAAACCTGATCCCGAGGAGCATCCCCCATGCTATCGTACCCTTATGAAAATTGGTTTTAGTGGATATTTTCTCTGCCATCCTCATACGGGAATTGGGCAATACAGCCGCAATCTCCTTCGCGAGCTTGCGACTCAAAACCCCGAGATTCAATGGAAAATTCCCGTTCCACGGTCCGTTGATTTCCTTGATTTGCCCTCTGCGCTACAGATCGAAATCCTTCCCGAGAAAAAATGGCCCACCGCCAGTTTGAGGAAGTGGTTTTGGGAGCAGTTTCAGGTGCCGGCCTATTTTAAAAAACACCGAGTCGATTTAGCCCATTATCCTTATCCGGCCAACCCGCGCTGGGGCAACTTCCCATTCAAAACGCTGGTGACCGTTCACGACACCATTCCCTGGCAGCGACCGGAATACCGCCGTCATCTCCGTTCTCGGCTTTACCAAGACAATGCCTTAAAGGCATTACTTAGGGCCGATCACCTCATTGCCGTCTCTCAAACCACGGCCGACGAACTTCAATCCATTATTATTCCCTCCTCGGGCGTGGCTACCCCTCCGCTCTCTATCATTCACGAAGCCGCAGATCCCGTTTTTAACCCTAAAATTCAGGCCAACAAAGCCCCTAGGCCCTATTTTCTCTATGTGGGGGGATATGATCCCCGAAAGAACGTCGCCTCGCTCCTAGAGGCCTACAGACGGCATATACAGCCCTTGCATGAAGTGGATTTGGTTTTGGTGGGAGCTCGGGATCTTTCTCTGGCCCGCTACGTCGCCTTTCCCGAAACCCGTGCGCTCCGGGAATCCCTACAACGCTTCGGTTTTTCCTCTTCTCGCTTTGACCACTCAGATCCGCCGGCGCGGCCCCGGATCTTAAGTCGATTGGCCACAAAAAAGGCGACTAGTCAACGACTAGTCAACGACTATACACCGCCTAGTCATCAACCTGATCATTCACATGATTCTGGCGCTACGAGCGATCAGCTAAAAGCTTCTTTAATACTCACCTCGGGCCTTTCCTCAACCAGGCTTGCTGAATATTACCGAGGGGCGTTGGCTTTCGTCTCCCCCTCTTTTGCCGAGGGGTTCAACCTGCCCCTTTTGGAAGCGGCCGCCTGCGAAACGCCAATTCTAGCCTCAGATATTCCCATTCATCACGAAGTTTTAGGAGAGAATGCGCTCTTTTTTGATCCTCATTCGGTGGAATCGCTCGGCAAAGCCCTTGAGAAAGTCGCTTTGGATGGCACAGAAAGAGAACGGTTAAAAAAGGGGGCAGTGCAACTCCATGAGAAGTATTCCTGGAAAAAGGCCGCACGAGAAACATTAGAAGTCTACAAACGCCTACTCTCTCCGTTCCCAAACGATCGGGCTTAAAGCTTTGAAACCAGCTCTTGAATGGTTTGGTCAAAATGGTACTGAAGTTCGTTATCTCCCATATTTTCCATGGTGGTTTTGGCATAAATGCAAAGTGGAACAAGTAATTCCCTTTTTATATAAAAATAGACGTAAAGTCGAAAACCACCGGATTTTCCTCGGTGCGTATCTTGACTGGAGATTCTTATTTTATAAATTCCCCTTCCTATCGCGGGGCAATTTCCTGATCGAGATCCAATCTTTCCAAAACGCCGAGAAGATCTTCTTTGATGTGAGGATATTTTTTCTTTAATTTTTTCAACTGCTTTTTGAAATGGTCTGCAAAGAAAATGGGCATTTGGGAAATTTAAACATCTTTTAGTTGATCTTTTGCACGGGGAAGTTTTTGGGTATCGAGTCGATCCAGCAGACTATTCATGATCTGGATAGACTGATCCAATGCACTTTTTTTAGTGAGAAAATAGTATTTGATAAGAAAGGTAATCGTGGAGGTACGATTGCCCAACCCCTCTTGTTCTTGAATGAGATCCAATTCTTGAGGGATTTTATCGCTCACTTTAAGGACAATAGAAGGCATAAAAATGGCATTTTTATTCATATAGATACCAATATTATATAAATTTTATATAAAAAAGCAAACATTGCATTCCGGCGGCTCACTATTTATATTCCAGCCTTCTGTTTTTCTTTTACCGTATTCCACATGACCAAAACCTTTCCAAAAGATGAAATTTTTATGAAATCCATCAGATTTCACGGGAGCGGAGACCCGGTTCAAAAATCGTTCCCTTGATTATTGCCACTTCCTCCTCTTAAATAGATTCATGAGTCCAAATATCCTTATTTTGGTGGCCGGCGCCGTCTTGATTCTCATCATGATCCTCCTGTGGATATGGAATCACATGGTCGTTCAGTTTCACCATTTCAAGCAGATGCAAAGCGAGATGGTGGAGCGTTTTGCGCATCGGCGCGACGTGATTCCTTACTTGATCGAAAGTTATCGCAGTGCTGTTCCGGACGTGTCTTCAGCAGCAAATGAAAAGCTCGGCGAAATCATTAGTCAACGTTCCCAAACCTGGGAAACACGAGAATTCGATGCCATCTGGGCTCAAGAGCAATCTTTGGAAGAGAAAATTCAAGATTTTTACAACCAGGTTGAAAATCGACCCGAGTTGAAACACGATATCGGATGGCTGGAGGCCTACAATGACATCCAAACGATTCATGAGGAGGTCGAGGCGCATGAAAAAGAGTATAAAGACTTAAGAACTCGGCTGGAGAAGAAATCAAAAACCTTTCCGTTTACATTATTTAGCGGATCGTTGAAGCGGGAACTGTAATAGATTTAATCTTATGGGGAGTTCTACTTTTGCTTCCGTGGGACTTCGTTTTTTAATCAATTTCAAACTAAAAGTTTCCCCATGCGCTACCACGTCACGACCTACGGCTGTCAGATGAATTCATCCGACACCGAGCGCCTCAACGCCGTTTTGGAACACCTCGGATATGAACCGGTGGCTTCCCAGGAGGAGGCGGATTTGCTCTTTTTCAACACCTGTTCCATTCGGCAAAAGGCTGAGAACAAGTTGTATGGACTGATGAGAGCTTTGAAGCGTCAACGCCAGGAACGGCCCAATCTGTTAGTCGGCATCACAGGGTGCATGGTGCGTCGTTCCAGCACGAGGCAATCCGTGAAAAAGGATAAGTTATTGAGTCAGGAGGCGGTGGACATTGCGTTGCGCATTGAGGATTTGGGGCAGCTCGGGGCCTTGCTTCAGGAAGTGAACCCGGAATTGACGTTTCCTTCGCTTGGAGAGGGAACACTCGGCAACTACTTCAAGATTGCCCCTAAGCGGGAGTCCGTGGCCCAAGCTTGGATTCCCATCCAAACCGGGTGTGATAAGTTTTGTACCTTTTGCATTGTGCCGTATTCAAGAGGACGGGAGCGGAGTCGGCCGATGGAAGATATTTTAGCGGAATGCACGCAGGCGGTGGAAAACGGAGCACTCGAGATCACTTTGATCGGCCAAACGGTGGATTCGTACGGGTTGAGTGTGGGTGATAAGATGACCGGAGGATTCGATATCAAAGAAGCGATTCCCAATGTGGTGTTCAATGCGAAAATTTTCGAGTCGGAATCAAGCAAAGGGCACAATGTGATGGCCTTCAGTGCGCAGCGGCAGGAAGAGGAAAAAGCCGAACGCCCATTCGTGACGTTGCTGCGAGAAATTGACCGTTTAAAGGCCAATGGGTTGAAGCGGCTTCGGTTCACGTCACCCCATCCGCAAGATTTTTCCGAAGACTTGATCGTGCTCCATAAGGAATTGGAAACGCTCCAACCGTATATTCACCTCCCGGTTCAATCCGGAAGCAATCGCATCCTTAAGGCCATGCGCCGCACCTACACCCATGAGCACTACCGGGAGTTGATCGCCTTGATCCGAAAGCATCTTCCGAGCTGCGCCATTTCGACGGATGTGATTGTGGGATTTTCCGGAGAAAACGAGGACGATTTTCAGGATAGTTATAATCTGTTGAAGGAGTTGCGTTTTGACATGGCTTTTTTAGCCCAATATTCGCCCCGTCGCGGCACCTTTGCCGGGAACAATATGAAAGATGATGTCAGCGTAGAAGATAAAGCGAGGCGTTTTCATGAGCTCAACCGCCTACTCACGGAAACCTCCCGCGAAAATCATGAGCGATTTGTCGGTCAAGCCGTGGAAGTATTGGTCGAAAAACAGGAGGGGAACCGCTGTTCGGGTCGCACGACTCATTTCAAACAGGTCTTTTTTGAAAGTGGAAGGCCTTTGGTGGGGCGTTTGGTGGAGGTTAAAATCAACGAAGCACACAACTGGTTTTTGGAGGGGGAGTTGGTGTGAACCCACTACTTCTCTCGATCCACTTTAAAAATGAACAAAAATGACTTGAGCGCACGTAGTAGAAATTTTATTTGGGTCTTGCGGGCCCCGGGCACCGCACGCCTATGGCGGGTGGTCGCAAAAATTTCACGAAGTTTCGCGAAAATCATTTTTTTGAAAGCAATGTAGGGGGTTCTCGCCTGCCTGTCCGGTAGGCAGGGAAGGGGGAACGCCTTCCCACTTCCGCTATCATTTCTCCCCCGCAAACTCAATCCCCGTTTCTCCGCCGCTCACCACGGCCTTGATGCGCCTTAATCCCGCACCGCACGACTCCTCTTTTTTGATCGTGAAATGCCCCAAAACGCCGGTGTGCTGCACGTGAGGCCCTCCACAGATCTCCTTCGAGAAACGGTCCATGGTGTACACCTTGATTTTTTCATCGTACCGATCCGGGAAAAGCCCGATCGCTTTCGCTTTTTTGGCATCCTCCACACTCATCATTTCGTAATAGACCGGTACATCGGCCGCAATGGCTTCATTCACCTTATCTTCCACGGCCTTTACTTGCTCCGGCGTGAGTTTTTCGGGATGGGTAAAGTCGAAACGGAGCCGTTCTTGCGTGATGTTCGAACCTTGTTGGTAGACATGATCGCCCAATACCTCCCGAAGGGCTTGTTGAAGAAGGTGAGTGGCGGTATGCAGTTTTACTGTTTCTTCGTGATTGTCCGCGAGCCCTCCATGAAAACGTCCGGCCGCCCCGGCTCGGGAAGTTTCTTGGTGGATTTTGAAAGCGGTTTCGTATCCTTCGCTATCCACTTCCAGTCCATGTTCCCGCGCCAAATCGCGAGTCATTTCAAGCGGAAATCCGTAGGTGTCATAGAGATGAAAGGTCATTTCTCCGGTGAGTTTTTGACTTCCTTCCTGCTGGAGTTGGTCGAGCATTTTTTTAAATTCACGTTCCCCCTGCGCCAAAGTGCTATGAAACTGCGCCTCCTCTTTTTGCAATTGGGAACGAATGAAGTCCAAAGTGCGGTCCAATTCTGGATAAACGTCCTTGTATTGCGCAATGATGACGTCCGCCAACTCCACGGTAAAGAAACCTTCAATACCCAGTTTGATCCCGTGTCGAATCGCCCGGCGGATCAACCGCCGTAACACATACCCTTGATCCGTATTTGAAGGGCGTACCGACCGAGGGTCGGCCAATACAAAGGTGGAAGCCCGTAAATGATCGGCAATGATGCGAGCCGAAAGCGTCATCTCCTCGGAAAAATTCCTCAATTCCTTCCCGGATAAGGCCGCAATTTTTTCCATCAGTGGCACAAACAAGTCCGTCTCAAAAATGGTCTTCACGCCTTGTAAAATGGCCGAAACCCGTTCCAATCCCAGCCCGGTATCCACATTCTGTTGTTTCAACGGCACAAAGGTTCCATCCGCCTTTTTGTCATACTGCATGAACACGTCATTCCAGATCTCGACCCACTCGTTATTGTCCGCCGGACCGCCTTTTTCATAGGGGTTTTCCAGGTTTTGACCGGTATAATAGAACATTTCCGTATCCGGTCCGCACGGCCCGGTTTGCCCGGCCGGTCCCCACCAGTTTTCTTTTTTCCCATAGAAGAAAATGCGACGTTTTTGACCTGCAGCCGCGTTCGTGTCCCGCACAAAGCCTAAACTTTCCCACGTCGCTGCGGCTTCTTCATCTTTGGGTGCATCGGTATCGCCCTCAAAACAGCTCACACACAATCGATCGGGATCCAGTCCCAGCCCCCCCTCCGTTTGCGAGACGGTTAAAAATTCGTAACTCATTTGAACCGCTTTTTCTTTGAAATAGTCTCCCAACGACCAGTTCCCCAGCATTTCAAAAAACGTGAGATGCGTGGCATCGCCCACTTCATCAATATCATCGGTGCGAAGCGATTTTTGAACATCCACCAAACGACGTCCCGCCGGGTGCGGTTCTCCCATAAGGTAAGGCACCAACGGGTGCATCCCGGCAGTAGTGAACAACACGGTGGGGTCATTTTCGGGAATCAGCGAGGCGCCTGAAATTTCGGTATGCCCGTGCTTTTGGACAAAGAAATCGATGAAACGGCGGCGTAAAGTGCGGGAATTCATAGTTTGATTTTAGAGAGTGCAACACCTGTTATTGTAATGCGTCCAAGGGGGAAGTGGTCCACAATGGAATTGACATAAGGCAATAAATGGGTTATTTGTATTTACTTGAACTTCATTTCAAAATAAAGCCATGAAAACAACAGAATCAACAGGAGGAGATGATGGATTTTTAATGCCGGATCGACCCGTGTCCGATCCCTCACTCCATACGCCAATATTTTTTGGAGCAAAGGCCGCTCCCCTCGTGCCATGGTTTCAAGGAAATAATTCAATGCCCGATGGTTACGAGTCTTACCGCAGAGGGTTGCGAGATGGAACGGTTGGAGATTGGAAGGCAACCTTGGCCGAACGTTTCCGAAGGGTGGAAACGGATTCCCCCGAGGGCGAATTAAGGGCCGTTTTGCGTGGAGTTGCCGCGACGGATACCGAGGAAGGGGCATTTTTAAAAGATCAGGGAATAGGGGTGGCGGCGGAATTATTGAAGCAGGGACTTTTAATTCCAGGGTTTTCCGTCACGTCCATCGTGGCATTATTTAAACCCACTCAGGATCCGGAGGTCGCCCCACGAGAGTTTTGGGAGTCTCATAATGAAACAGGGGGAAGTCATCCCGGTTGGAGCAAGGCAACCCGATGGGCGAAGGTGTACGAGTATGTGGTTGCCATGAAAAGATGGAGGGATCATTTGGTGTCAGCCTCCGACAGAAACCACAACGGAGAATCCGGCCCCTGAAAGCCAGTCTGATCCCACTTCCTAGGAGCTGTTCACATAGAGGAGTTTGTAATGGCAAACCCTTTTGTTAACAACTTCTAGACGCCTAAAGATTCAATAGCCTCATCGTTCGCTTTGTACGGTGAGGCTATTTTTGTTACACTGCTTTTACTATGCTCAAACGGATCAAAGAGTGGCACAATAAACTGGCGGCTCATCGGTGGATTCAAGGCGGAATTTTAGGCTTTATTATTGGAGTTTTTGGAGTGATGATTTTTCTCCTGGCCCAAAAATGGATGGAGGCTCCAAGTGTAGCTCGTTTCTTGCCGGCTGAGGAAACCGTGGTTTATTTTGAGTTGGAGCAGGAACGGTTTCTCTCTGCCCTTCAAGATGCTCCCACGGATTTTATTCTCGATTCTGAATTTTTTTATCAATTTCTCACCATGTCGGGCAACGATTTTCCGGCTTGGGTGGGCGACCATGTGGGCTTTGCGCTGATTAAAATCAAGGAGGATAAATTCGCTCCGGCCCTGTTTTGGGAGATCGGAGATACGGAAAAGGCTCGACAAGATTTGGAAAAAACGAAGTTTAACTATGAAAAACATTGGCAGTGGAACAACTACATGGTTTTTACGACGGATTCACAAGTGCAAAAGATACTGGAAGCGGTACAAAATGGAGAAAAAAAATCACTTCAAAAAGATGAAAGTTTTATAAAGCTTCGACCGGGGTTGCTTTACAAAGCTCCTTTCTTTGCTTATCTGAAATCCAAGTCATTTTTTGAGTTTGTGTCTAATGATTATGAACAACTTTCAAAGCTCAACATATCCGAGGCTTTTTCCGTACTGGGGGTGGTGATGGAAGATCATCCTGCCGGGCTACGTTTGCAAGTCAACGCGTTGGGAGACAAAACGGTTCTGGGGGGGCAGCCTCTTTTCCATGTTGATTCCAAATACAAAGGAGTATTGCGACAGTATTTTGCGGATGAGGTGAATTTATTTTGGGGAGGACAAAATGGACAAACCACATTAGATCAACTGCAAGCCTTTCTTAATGCGCAGGTACAACCTTATTTTGGAATGAATCCTCGTTTTCAAGCATTGGAAGCTTCTTTTTTAAGCTCGGAATTTGCGCTTGTGGAATGGGGAACTCCACAAAAAGAGGACGATACTGCCGAGAATCCAGAGGGCGAGTTGGACGTCGTCGCCACCCCGGTTGTTCATGGCGTTTTGGCTTTTCATCTCTCGAATGACCAGTGGAAACAATGGGAGGAATTGGTGGCCGATCTAACAGCAAACGGGCTCATGGAGCTCAATGCCGAAGGGGATACCTTGAGCTTCAACGAGGTTCGGGATATTGCTTATCCGATGGGAGATTTCACCGCTCACACGCTTCAAAGTGACACCGGTTCACTCATTTCTTTTGTGGAAAATGAGGGAAATTTATTTCTTGTCCCTGATCCGGAAACCATGGAAGCGCTTCTCCTCCACTGGAAAGAAAATTTCGAGTCCCCCTCTTCCACCAATCGTGAACTTACGGTCTTCGGCGATCAGGTGATTGAATGGGGGCCTTCCTACGCACAATCGTTCTATGACCCGGATTTGTTGTTAGCCTCGGAAAAGTCGGCTCACCGCCTATTTTCAAGCTTTAATCTCTTTGATGATGGCATCAAATCCATCCATATTTTTGAATTTTAATCATGAAGGCAGCATCCTCGGATCAAAACCAGAAAAAAAAGAGGCCACAGGGACATACGGCTTCGGTTTTGGATTTAAGCAATTTGTCTTCGCCCGCGCCTAAAAAGGCACACAAAAAAATTTTAAATGATATTCAATGGCCGGGTTCCCCTCATTCGAATCCGGAGGGCTCCTCGCATTATGGCTATCAAGAATACACGCCGGCACAATTTCCCGTTGCCAATCGTTTCACGGAAATGATGCGCATGAGCGCGCTGGGTATTTTGGTGGTGATGGTATTGAATTTTGGGAGTGTCTATTCCCAAGGCAAATCGCTACGACATGATGTGGTGGCCGCTTCCTCGGAAGGGGTGGAATCGATCACTCAGAGCGATTCCCTCAATGGAACGGTACTCACCAATGCGGCACTTCAATTTGAGGAAGCCGAGCAGAGTTTATGGTTTTTACAAAGTCAGGGGACTGCATTGAAGCAGGGGACTCCTTCGGTGGAATCCATCCCGGAGTTGCTCCGTGCCGCTCAAGATTTATCGAGTGCCGCCGCGGGGTTCATGGAATTTGCAGTGGCGTTAAAAAATCCCGCTCAGCCGTTATTGAGTCGTCAGCCGGTTCCGCGTCCCTCCTTGACCACCCCCCTCCTTACTTCTTTTGAAAAACATTTTCAGCCCGCGGTGTTGAAAGTCATTTCTGCCAACCGTGTCCTCCAGACCGCTCCTTTGAGTGTGGTGCCTTCCACCCTTCAGCCCGAATTGAGCCGAGCGAAAGAAGAAATCGCCCAACTGTCGGAGCTTTTAATCTTATTCAATGAGGCTTTTCCAGTGATGCTGCAGCTCCTCGGAAGCGAACACCCGCAGCACTATCTTGTATTACTGGAAAACAACAATGAACTGAGACCCGGAGGAGGATTCATCGGCAGTTATTTATTGATTGATCTGAACGATGGTTATTTGGACGAGCTTTCCTTTCATGATGTGTACGATGTGGACGGTCGGTTTTCGGAAATAATTCCTCCGCCCGAGGAAATCGCCACATTGACCGATCGGTGGGGACTGCGCGATTCCAATCTTTCCCCGGATATGTCCCTCTCGGCTCAAAAAGCTCAGTGGTTTCTCGAAAAAGAAGGAGGACCCAGCACGGATCATGTGATCACCGTTGACCTGGAAACCGTACGACAGTTGCTGGCAATGATAGGCCCCGTGGCAGTGGAAGGCCTACAAAAACCCTTGGAGGCCGACCAGTTTGAAACGGTATTATCTTACATCGTGGAGTCTAAGTTGTCGGGCGCGGAATCCCCCAAAACCATTTTTAATAGTTTTATCCCCGCGGTAGAAGCCCAATTGCGAGAGGGAGGAGAGGGGTTTCCCTTGGTTGGTTTGATTTCCGAAATGGCCCGGCAAAAACATCTGGCCCTCTATTCAAAGCAAGAAGACATTCAGGCTTTTTTTGAGCGATGGGGGATGGCGGGGAAGATCGTGGCTCCTCCGGCCAATGAAGATGTATTGATGGTGGTTTCCACCTCGCTGGGGGGCAATAAGTCCGATGCCTATCTTTCTCAGCGTGTCGATCACCACACGGTGTTGACCCAAAGTGGTGCGTTACTCGATACCCTCACACTCACCCGCCAAAACAATTGGTCGGAAACCGAAAAAGAGAAGGTTCGGGAGTTGTTGGGCTCCTATGGGTTCAAGGCCATTGACGAGGAGGTGATGACTATTTTGGGCGCAGGAACCAATGTGGCGGGTCTTAGAGTGTATGTGCCTCAAGGCGTTTCTCTTCAGGATGTTCAAGGCCTTTCGGGGACCGAGGTGACCGTTCGTCACGATGAAGCCCTGGGGTTGGACTATTTTTATTTCAAATCCATTGTGGCTCCCGGTGAGCAGCAGAAAATAACGCTCACCTATGAACTTCCGTTTGCCCTTTCCTTCCAGCCTCTCGATGAGTATCGGCTTCAAGTCTTTAAACAACCCGGCGACCGATCGACCACGTTCACCAAAACCACTTCCGTCGCCAACACCTTGAATCACTACCGCAGTTTTCCGGAAGAGGGGGTCGAAGAATGGAATGAAGGAAATCAGCAGCACTACACATGGAGTATGCCGCTCACTCAAGATATAACGGTGGCGCAGCTGTGGGGGAAATAAAGGACGAGCCCTCAAGACTCGAACAGCATCTTCAATTAAATGAAGATAATATTTACAAAATTGAATTTTGTTGCTATAATATTAGTTCTATTGATCTAATTCAATTAAAATGAATCTATCTCATTCTCCTCAAAATCCTCATGATAGAGACATGGGTCTCGAAACGCAGTCCGCGCGCGCGCCTAGGTCTCGCCCCGAAGAACTTACCGAAAATGACGAGGTGTCGGGCCGGGTGGAATCTGTATTGAGTCGCGAAGGTTTGAACGAACGCGCAATGCAGAAATTGAGGGGATTTTTTGAGTCTCCGCAAAGTGGGTATTCCTATGGTTTTTCCGTACTTAACGGAACACAGGTCGATCCTCGGTTGCAACGTCCCGGCGATACGCCCGTTCCCACTGCGGAACAGGCCTGGGAAACGCTCAGGGAAAACATGACTCAGGCGCAATTCGAAATTATCATCAGCCATTATAGAAAACCGGTGATCGTATTGGAACCGGTGGTCGCTCATAGGAGGGTTTTACAAAAAAGGATCGAAGAGGAATCGAAGAATGACCTGCGCCAGGTGGGAAAAACGTATTTCTACCTCACTCCCTCGGCTGCAAATAACTTGGATCAACTTCAAGATCAAGACGACATAACGTCTTTAGATGAAAAACGAATTTTGAGTTGGAGAGTGGGTATTGTGGATGCAGCTCAAGTGCCACCCCTTCTTGAAACGGATGGAAATGTCACCCAAAAAAGCGTTGAAGAACGTTTGAATGATTTTCAAGAGACCTATGGAAGCATGGGTTTCGAGTCCACCCGTCCAACGGTGTATGGATTGCTTCAAAATGCAAGCGGAAGCCAGGGAGGCTTCAATAGGCTGGATCCTAGCGAGGTGCATCCTCCCCAGGCGAGAATTCGGACGATCCTGGGCGGACAAAAAAACGTTCAAGGCACTACGGTGATTGCATTTGGCTATTGGAATGCGGATATCGATTCGGGGGTGTTGAATGCGCAAAGCGCCATGAGCATAAATCCAGAAGCGCGCATACGACTTGCATTGATGTTCCCTCAGAAAAAGAAATAGAAGATATACAAGGCTAGAATGGTTCCGAGTGGGGCAGGAGAATACGTTACAATTAAATTTTAGAATTCCAATACAATGGAACATAAAGTGGTTTTTAGTTCCGATTTACACGGGAATGAAACCCAATATGCCAAGTTGGTGGATTACGCCGAAAGAGAAGAGGCAAAAACGCTTATTATCGGTGGAGATATCTGTCCCAAGGGCATGCGACGAACGGACTATATTCGTGGCCAAAGGGATTTTTTGCAGAACAGATTTAGTCAGTTTTTTGAACGACTTCGCTTGAAGCGGCCACAAATGAATATTTTTGTGATCATGGGAAATGATGACGTGGCCGTCAATATGGATATTTTAGAATCCAGCGATCCGGAGCTTTATCGGGTCATTCACGGCCTGCGTTTAAGTATAAATTCAGAGTACGACATCATAGGATATCCTTATGTTCCAATGACGCGTGCGAGTTTGAAAGATTGGGATAAATTTGATGTCGAAAAATATCCGGCAAGATTTAAGGAGGCGCAGCGGCATCGAGAAGGAGAATGGAAATTGAATGCACTCCGAAGTGGGCAGTACAAGGAGTTGTCTCTCAGAGGCTTAACAGGCTACGATTTTGTCGAATCCACTTTAAATCCGGCCGATGCGGCTCGCGATTCCATCGAACGAGATTTGGCGAGCCCTATTTTCACCGAGCAACCGGAAAAAACGATCTACGTGATGCATGCCCCTCCCTATGGAACCCATCTGGATCAGGCCAATGTGGGATATCCGGTGGGGAGTGTGGCGGAGCGACTGTTTATCGAACAATAT
The DNA here is from genome assembly GCA_964436935.1 of uncultured Candidatus Peribacteria bacterium. GTDB lineage: Bacteria > Patescibacteriota > Gracilibacteria > UBA1369 > UBA12473 > CAYTES01. The sequence goes on from CAYTES010000032.1 coordinate 13,095, forward strand.
CAACCGTATCTCACCTTGCACGGACATATTTATGAAACGGTTCAACTATCGGGTGATTTTCGTGAGAGGATAGGCCGCACCGTTTCTTTATCTTCCGGAAATGACCCCCTGCGGTCGCATGTAGCACTTGTGACTTTTGATTTGGCTCATCCTGAATCGGCTCAACGATTGATCATTTAAAAAGCCCCATTCTCTTCCGTAGAGAACAGGGCTTTTTGCAGAAATGCGAAGGATTAATATTTTACGAGATACTCATCCAATTCCCATTGGGAGATGGACATGCGGTAGCGATCCCATTCGTCCACTTTCGCGGCGTAGAAGTGTTCGAAGCAGTGTTCTCCAAGCGCCTCGCGAATGACGGAATTCTCTTTGAGCGCATCCAACGCCTCTTTCAAGTTGCTGGCCACGGTTTTGATGTTACGGGTTTTCATTTCTTCCGGAGTCAATTCCCAGATATTGTCTTCAATCGGTTCCGGTGCCACCATTTTCTTTTTAATGCCATCCAAGCCGGCAGCCAACATCACGGCAAAAGCCAGGTAAGGATTGGCAGCTGGATCCGGGCAGCGGAGCTCGCAACGGGTGGCCTTGGGTGCCATCGCTGGCGTCACCCGAGGCACACGAATGAGGGCGGAACGGTTGCGTTGTCCCCAAGCGGCATTCACGGGGGCTTCATACCCTACCACAAGCCGTTTGTAGGAGTTGACCGTGGGGTTGATGATCGCATTCAACGCATGAATGTGATGCAACTGTCCGGCCATGTATTGCGTGGCCAGCTCGGAAAGACCGTAGTATTTGGAATCTGCATCATAAAAGTGATTCTTCCCATCTTCGAGAGAGGCCAAGGATTGATGAACATGCATACCGCTTCCGTTTATGCCGAAAATGGGCTTGGGCATGAAGGTGGCGTGGAGTCCCATGCGATGCGCAATCGTTTTTAAGGTCAGCTTAAACGAAACGGCGTTATCGGCGGTGCGGAGCGCATCTGCATATTTGAAGTCGATTTCATGCTGTCCGGCCGCGACCTCGTGATGCAGCGCTTCCACCTCAATACCCATTTCGTCCAACGCAAAGGCCATCTGACGTCGGATTCGGAGTCCCAAGTCCGTGGTCTGATCGAAGTATCCCGCCGAATCATGAGGAATCGGGGCCCATTTCCCTTTGTCATCTTTTTGGAAGAGGAAGAATTCCAATTCAGGGCCGGTTTGCAGCATGTAGCCCAATTTTGCGGCTTCTTTGAGCTGTCGTTTGAGAATGTAGCGAGGATCTCCCTCGAAAGGAGTCCCGTCGGCCAGGTAGACGTCACAAATCAAACGGGCGGTCACGTCCTCGCCATCCCGAGTCCAGGGCAAGACGGCAAACGTGTTGAGATCCGGCTTGAGGAACATGTCTGATTCCGTGATCCGAGTGAATCCATCAATCGAGGATCCATCAAACCAAGCGTTGTGGTCGATGGCATCTTCCAGTTTATGGATGGGAATCGTTACCGCCTTCATGATGCCGAAAATGTCGCAGAATTGCAGATCCACAAATTGGACGCCCTGCTCTTTACAGTGTTCCAAAACCACCTCTTTTGAGGCGTTCACACGAGGATATTTGGCATACATGTGCTCTCGGCGAACCGGGGAAATCCCGTTTTTGGAGCAGTAAGTGTCGGCGGCGGCATGAGCTTGCATAGAAGGAGAAAATTAAAAAAATAAATAGAAAAAAGAAAAACTCAGGGAGGGGGGATAATTTGTTGTGATTTTTGGTAGATCCCCTAGAGAAAAATAATTTATCCTAGAGGATCCGAAGGCATGATTTTCCAAAACGGGAAGAAACGCAAGCAAAGACCAAGGGGCTTTTTTAACCTGTAGAAAACCCCTGACAGAGCCTCTTGACCGAGAAGTGAAATTGAATTTATACTGACTGCGGTTCGGCTTTGTCGAAAATTTCTACAGCAACTTTACATTGACACATGGATTTGGAAGATGTTCTAACCGATTTAGGTTTGACCGATAAGGAGGCAAGGGTCTATTTATCCACCTTGGAGTTGGGGCCTTCACCGGCCTCCGATATCGCCTTGCGGTCAAAATTGAACCGGGTGAGTAGCTACGATATTTTAGAAAAATTGATTCAAAAAGGATTTGTGAGCACCTACACTCATCAAAAGGTGAAGTTTTTTGCGGGAACCGATCCGGACTTGATCCGTTCCGATTACCGTCAAAAATATCTCAATTTGAAGTCCGCCCTTCCCGATCTTAGGCGGCTTCACGGCAAAACATCGCATCCCAAAGTACGGTATTATGAGGGGATCGATTCCATTAAGAAAATCTATCTCGACACCCTCACCGCCAAAACCGAAATTTTAAACTACGCGGATTCCAAGTCGATCCGCGATCATTGGCCAAATTATGACAAAGAGTATGTGAGGCAGCGGGTGAAGAAAAAGATATACCTTCGGGGAATTTCACCGCGTGATGAGCATGGAGAAGCAGTGGTGGCCGCTAATTCGAAAAATTACCGTGAAATCCGACTGGTGAATCCCGGAGAATTCTCCTTCGCGAACGAGATCAACATTTATGATGACAAGGTGGGCATCATCTCTTTTGGAAAGGAGGAGGTGTTGGGGATGTTGATTGAAAGTCAGGAAATTGCCGACACGCAAAGAGCCATCTTCATGATGGCGTGGGAGTTTGCGGGTTACAATTTGCGAACATGAATCTTCTCTCGAAGGGAGCGAAACCCGTCGGATCATGATTCTCCGGGTTTCTTCCTTGAAATTCTCGTTTAGATTCTATTCACAAATTGTAACCTGGGAGAAGATATGAAGATAATTAAAAATCGCATCCTGTGGGTTTACACCGTGTGGCTCAAAAAATTTCAGCTCATTTTTTGATAAATTGCAAAGCGGAAAGGGGAATGACCACCCGC
>CAYTES010000033.1:0-15954 GCA_964436935.1 uncultured Candidatus Peribacteria bacterium
CATCGGGTCATCCGCCTTCATGCTCACAGACCAGCAGAGCCACGAGCTTTCCTGACCGGGATAGTCGTCCCCGGACGGGTCGATCTCGACGGCCGTGGCCGAGGGGAGGTGGATTGCACCGCAGCCGCAGGAGGAAGCCTTCAGCTTCTGTCCGAGGATGCGGGGATCGGCTTTCAGGGTTTCGAGGATGGCAACGACTGCGCTTCGATTCTGTGGGAGTGCCATGATAGGCTCCTTTGGGGGGGAATGCAGGTTTACTGACTTAAATTTATTTTAAAACTAATTTTAATAAAAGTCAATATTATTTTATAGTTTAAATTCTTTTGGGAAAAGTGGACCATTGGATGGATTTTATAGTATACTCCGAAGGCTTTCTATTTTTTACACCCTCTTCGAATGGACTCTAATGATTCTTCTCAAAATCCCTGGATGATGGTCAGTGTTTTTTTGGTCGGTGGTATTTTAGGGTACATGATCGGATTATGGTCTCCCGGAACGGTTGGTGCCCCCTCTGCTGATGGGGGAGAAGCCACTCTTGCCGAGCAACAAGATACTACCGGCCTCTCCCAGGACGAAAAATTATTCAATGCCTTCCAGGCTTCGTCTCCCGTTGACGTTTCCGAAGACGGAAATCCTTTCATCGGAGACAAGGATGCTCCAATTACGGTCGTTGAGTTCAGTGATTATCAATGTTATTACTGTCGAAAATTTTCAAGCGATACGCTCCCCAGCATCATTCAAAATTATGTAGATAAGGGGAAAGTGAAGCTGGTTTATCGCGATCGCGTGGCGTTTCCGAATTCAAAAGCCGCGGCTCAGGCCGCAGAATGTGCGGGGAAACAGGATGCCTATTTCTTGATGCATGATGTGCTTTTCCGGGAAACGGATTGGACGTCTGCTTCGGATCCAACGACTCTTTTTGTGGGGTATGCGGCGAATTTAGATTTGGATGAAGAGGAATTTGCGGCTTGCTTGCAGGATCCTAAGGTGGCTCAAGAGATTGAAGATGATAATACCAATGCTTTGGAAGTCGGAGCCCGTGGAACACCCACGTTCTTCATCAATGGAAAACGGCTAGTAGGAGCTCAACCTTATCCGCTCTTTAGTAAAATTTTCGACGCCATGCTAAAGGATCTTTAATTTTTTGTTTTTCAAACCATGTTTTGTGACCAAGTGTCGTTGACAGTAGTGGCCGGTAGTGGGGGAGATGGCTTCGTCGGTTTTCGTCGGGAAAAATTTGTGGCTCGAGGCGGCCCTGATGGAGGGGATGGCGGACGAGGGGGACATCTCATTTTTAAAGTAGACCCCAATCTCAATAGCTTGATCCATTTGCGAAAAAAGTCCATTTGGAAAGCAGAACCTGGCCAAGACGGGCATCGTTTTAATAAAGCGGGCCATGCGGGCGAAGATCTTATTTTAAATGTTCCGCCAGGAACCTTGGTGTATGACCAGGGAAAAAATAAATTACTGTTTGACTTGGTGGATTCCGACCAAGAAGTCGTGTTCTTAGAAGGAGGAAAAGGAGGATTTGGAAATGCCCACTTTGTTTCCAGTGTTCGTCAAGCGCCCTTGTTTGGCGAAAAAGGAGAACCCGGGGCATCAATAAAAATTCGATTGGAAATGCGTATGGTCGCCGATGTGGGATTGATTGGATTGCCTTCGGTAGGCAAATCGACTTTGATTTCACGAATCACGGATGCCAAACCTAAAATTGCCGATTATCCCTTCACCACTTTAATCCCCAATATGGGAGTAGTCGCGTTATCGCGTTGGGGAGGCTCCGCCGAACAAACTTTTGTGGTGGCGGATATTCCGGGACTGATTGAAGGAGCTCATCAGGGAAAAGGATTGGGTGATGAATTCTTGCGGCATGTGTCCCGCACTTCGATTCTGGTTCATCTCTTGGACTGTCAATCCGTGGATCCATTCAAAGATTACGAGGTAATCATGAATGAGCTGAAATTGTATGATCCCGAATTGGCCAAACGACCACAAATCCTGGTATTAAACAAAATGGATACGTTAGACCAAGAAACCGCTGATTATTTAATGAAAGAACTCAAATCCTTCTTGGTTCGAAAGAAAAAATCCAAACTGCCCTTATTTTCCATTTCAGGAATTTCCGGACAAGGACTTTCGGAATTGGTTTTCTATTTGTTCAAAGAAGTTCAAAAAATACGAAAAGCTCAAAAGGCTTCTCCAGTCATTACGGAGGAGGTTCATCGCGTGTTTCGTCCTCATCTTGAAGAAGGAAATCGTGGATTTTCCATTGAAGAAGAAATCCCAAAACGAAAAAAAGAAGGTGCCCCCCGCGCCTTCCGAGTCACGGGAAAAAGGATTGAGCAGATCGTCGTGATGTCACCACTAGAAAATGATGCCGCAATGGCGCGGATTTATGACATCATGAAGAAAATGGGTATTACCCCTCAATTGCGCAAGAAAGGGGCTACAGTGGGCGACCTCATTCGGATTGGGGAGGGAGTTTTTGAGTTCCGAGGGTAATGAAACGAAGTACTTTTTGCTTAAAATTATGAAAATCATTGTTGGACTCGGTAACCCCGGAAAGCAGTACGAGAAGACTCGCCACAATATAGGTTTTATGGCGGTGGATGGGTTACGGGAAAAATTGAAATTCCCTTCTTTCCGACATGAAACTAAATTCAAAGCAGAGGTATCGAGAGGAGATTTACAAGAAGAAAAAATCGTGTTGGTACGACCTCAAACTTTCATGAATCTTTCCGGGGAAGCCATCCAATTATTAAAACAATTTTACAAGGTGAAGGACTCGGATATTTGGGTGCTGTACGATGACATCGATATTTCTTTAGGGACTTTAAGAATTAGAGAATCAGGCTCAGCAGGAACACACAATGGGATGAAATCATTAACCCAAACGTTAGGATCCGGGGATTTTCCGCGTTTCCGACTAGGCATTGAAAGTCGAGGAGGGCACGCACCCATTCAACAAAATACAGCAGGATTTGTGCTGGAATCATTTCGAAATGAAGAACGTCCCCAAGTTGAAGAGTTGATTAAAAAGGCCGTTTCCGCAATTCATATGGCACTAAAAAAAGGCGTTCAAGAAGCCCAAAATGTTTTTTCTCATTAAAAGGCTTGCTTTTTCCCTTCAAAGTGAGTACCTTTTTGAGGCTTAATTTAACGACTTTCCACATGTACGCTGTTATACAGATCGGTTCCACCCAATATATGGTTCGAGAAAAAGAAGAGTTTTTAGTCGATCATCTTGATATGGAAGAAGGTAAAAACATCAAGATTGATCATGTGCTGCTTTATGCCGACGATGAGGCGCAAAAAGTAATGATCGGAACTCCATATTTGGATCACGTCAAAGTTGAAGCCCGTGTCCTTGGCCACGAAAAGGGAGAAAAACTTCGTGTATTTAAAATGAAAGCAAAAAAACGATATCAAAAAACTCAAGGGCATCGTTCTCACTATACTCGTCTGAAAGTATTGAAAATCAGCGTATTGTCTGGGTCAGCCAAAGCGGAACAGGAAGAAGGTGTAGAAAAAGCTGAAACTCCAAAAGTAACTCCCAAGAAGGCAGTAGCTCCAAAAAAGAAAACGGAAAAGCAAGAGGAGTAAGCGTAATTCAAAATGGAAATAAAAAACGACTCGTCGTTACCCTTTTTGGTGTTTGCTTCAGATCTATCTTTTCTGCGAATTCCCTAGAGTTTCATACTCGTGGCTTCGGTAGGAAGACCTTTGACTTTGTAACCATTGGTCCAGTCACTCGTTGAGGTGGAATGACTTTTTGCCGATCGATCGGACCATACATTACGTCCGACAACGCCAAAGGCATTGGTGCTGGCCGAATGAACGGTAACGCTTTCAGCCCCTAAACGAGTGGTGACACTTCCGTTCTTTTGTTTTTCTCCTCCCTTTAAGGTTACAGGAACTTTAACCACATAGTATTGAGTGGATCCTTTGGCGACGACTTCTTCCGCAGTAAAAATCACGTTGGCCACTTTGCTGGCCCAGGTTCCGGTGGCAAGCGCCGTGGTACCTACGGTTCCATTGCTTTCATAGCGATAGACTTTTACCGCATTGGCAGCAGATAAAGCGGCTTCGTCCAATCCAATGGCAGCAATTTCAAAGCTAAGCTTGTACAGCCCAACGTCTCCATTTCCGGAAGCGGTGATAGCCAAACAATAGACGGCGGCTTCTCCGCTAGCGACTAATTTACCCGAAGCACAAGGAGAGGTTCCCGCGGTGTCCTTGGCAAAGCCGGGAATCGATTTATAGATGGCAATTTCATTCGCATCTATGTCTCCGGTGCTTTGCTTGGTTTGACTAATGACCGTCTTGCTGGTTTGCCCAACGGCTTCAAACGTGGAGTCGTAATCAAAGTCCAGTTCGATCTGTTTTCCTCCAATTATTTCGATACTGTTTCCTGCGACAACTTCCTCGGGGAGTTGTCGGGTGTTGGCGTTTGCAGAACTGGTTCCTTGGCTGATATTGAATAGATCAACATACAGTTCCATTTGAGCGGTTCCTCCATTGGGAACCATCATGGTCAAGTTTTCAAAGGTGGCTTTTCCATCTTTTAAGCTGGCGGTTGCGATTCCATTGAGTGTAGTTGGGGCGCTCACCGAGGTTGGATACTTGAGTGTTAAGGTTTTAGCGGCCTTGTTGGTTTCCATGGTATTGTCTTCGGCTGAATCGTTACGAACAGACAATTTGGTCACGGTAAAGGCTTCTCCGGTTCCCTTGGCTTGGTATCGTGCGACTAGAACACCTGTCGCACCTCCTGCAACGATGTCATCGCCGACGGGAGTGCTCGAAGCACTGAATTGAAGGGTTCCGGCGGTGACGGTCGGAGTTGTTGGGGTTGTTGTGCCACCACCACTGCTACCACCACCACCTCCTCCTCCTCCATCACTTGAGCCCTCCGCCTCTCCATTTTCATTAACGGTTGTTACCACAGCGGCCCCCTTGAGGTTGACAAGGTTTCCACCAACCGCAAAGGCGACCACCACCAAAATGGCAAGTCCTCCTAAAAATAAATTGCGTTGCTTTTGATTTTTGAAAAACATAGGTTTTTGTTTTTAAAAATTAATAAATATAAAGTTATCTGATTATAATACCACTTATAATTGCTTTTTGCAATAGTTTTGAGGTATAATTTTTTGATACTTTATTAATTGGATTGAAATATGGCTGAATTTTTCCAGCACTATTGGGTACAAATGGGGTTGAGTATTTTTCTTTCCTTGTTGCCGGTTTTCATTTGGATTGATTTTTTATTGAAACAAAATGAAGACTCTCCAAAAACTCTGATTAAAGTGTTTTTATTCGGTGTTTTTTCGGTTGTCCCGATTTTGGGAATTCAATATTTATGGCTTTTTTATCCAAAATTCAATCTCTATTCTCTATTTCAACACGGAGATGCCACCGTTCCGGTTGGATTTTTGGCCACCTTTATTTTTGTGGGTATTTTTGAGGAATTCACCAAGTTCAACATGCTAAGGCACCTAAAATGGGCCAAAGTGGAACTCAAAACCGTTAATGATGCGATGAAGTACATGCTGATCATTGCATTGGGATTTTCATTCACTGAAAACATGCTCTATTTTTCCAATATTCTCAGTAATCAGCAGTTGGGTGAATTTTTCCATGCCTTCGTTTTTCGTTCGGTATTCACAATGGCGGCGCATATGATTTTCTCCAGTATTGTAGCGTACCATTATGCCATTGGTCGGTTTGGAAACCCCATTCTCGAGTTAGACCGCTGGACAGGCCAAAAACATCCTTTTATGGACTGGCTCAAGCGTATTTTTGGTATTCAGGAACAAAATGTATTTCGATTTCAAAAAACAGTTGAAGGATTGTGGGCAGCGATGGGATTACATGCGCTGTTCAACTTTTCGCTTCAGATGAATCATTTGGGGTATTCACTGGCCATTGTAGTTTTTGGATTCATCATGGTGCTCTATTTAAGGAAAAAACGCATGAACTACCTCGTCTTCACCACGGCGGAGCGTCAGAGGCCTTCAACGATTGGAATTGCGGAAGAAAAAGTCGTGATTGAGCTCATGGGAATGTGGTTCAATGAAAAAAAATACAAAGAAGTGATTGAGATTTGCGACCGTTTGGGAAAACGCGATCCGGATAATCTAGTGGTGAAACTTTTTAGGGCCAAAGCGGTGGATGCAAAAAAAATTGAGCGCGTTAAAAGAGCCATCCATTTGCTATTTTCCGAGGAGGATTATGACGTGGAAAACGAAGAACTAAGCTTGTTTGATCGATTCAAAACCGTTCAAAAGAAAAAGGAAGAATTGAATGTGGAAACAAAGTAAAAAACTCCTAAATAAATCGGATACAACCACTAATGCGTACAAGACGAATGGGTTGCTATTTTTATAAATTAATTGTATAATAAAATTTAGAATGTTAAAATCCATGTATGTTGTTCAATTTATTCAATGATCGTTTTATCTATCGACGCTTGGATGGTCTGAAAGGATTCTTCGAAAAAGCCCCTGGTGCCGTTACGGGCGAACCCGTAAAGCATGTGGGAGAGGTGGCAGGGGAGTTGGGAAAAGCGGTGGAACATTTTGGAAGTGCGGTACGAGAATTAGTCGGTGGAATTGCTTTTTCGACCGTTGAAGTGGAAGAAACACTGGAAAAAGTTATCGTCGAAGATCTTGCCATTCCGGTAGGAACGCTTCTAAGAGGAGAAGCGGAAGGCATTTTACAGATTGTTGCAGATGCTCCAAGGAGTGCATTCAACGGCAAATGGAAAGCGGCGGGAGACTCTGTTTTGAAGGGAATTGGAAATATTGCCCTTACCCCCTTTAAGGCGGGATTAAATCTCCTGAAAGGAATGGTTTCCATCCCGGTTCATGTCACAATGGGGGCAGTACGAGCGGCCAGCCATTTCACGGGTATTGGAGTTAAACAAGAGGGGAAAAGTTCTAAGGCTAAATTAAAAGAATACGGCTTGATTCCCGGAATACGAGATGTGGGAAAAAGCCTCTGGGGATTTGTCACCTCGCCCTTTGGAAGGCGAATGAAGGCTAAAATGACCGAAAGAACCGGAACGGAGAAATTGATGAATATCAATACGGAGAAACTGGTAAAGATGAATACAGAGCCATTATTCCCAAGAACCTAAATAAAAAAGGTGGATAGATTCCTCTAGTTTTTGTCTATTATGTTGCTCAAATCTTCCGGAAGGGGAGCCTCGTAATGGACCTTTTTCCCTGTGGTGGGGGAGAGAAATTCAATGGAGGTGGCATGAAGAAAGGGACGTACTAATCCATGCGCTTTCGCCAGGAGATTGATGGATTTTGTACCATAGACGGGATCACCGACAATGGGGTATCCAATAGCTTCACAATGAACCCTGATTTGATGGGTCCGACCGGTTTCAATGCGTACTTTCAACAAAGAACTTTTACAAGGAACGTCCATCCATCTCAGTACTTCATAATGGGTCAGAGCGTAACGACTTTTAGGATGAGTACTGATGGTTATTTTTTGACGGTGTTTTTCATTCCGTGTCAGAGGAGCCTCGATAGAGCCCTGCTTGGGAGTCAGATGTCCCACGACCAAAGCGGTATACAGCTTGATGATGGTCTTGGATTCAAACTGTTTCGCCAAATTTCGATGAGTTTCATCATTCTTGGCAATAACCATGATTCCCGAAGTACCTTTATCCAAGCGATGCACAATCCCGGGACGATTCACTCCTCCCATATGGCTCAATTGATCCTTGAAATGACTTTTAAGCGCTTCCGTAAGGGTTTCACTATGTACCCCGGCTCCGGGGTGAACCACCAAGCCCGCAGGCTTATCGATCACGGCATAATTCTGGTCTTCGAATAGTACCTTGAGTTTTAAAGTGGATTTCGAATCGGGCTTCATACTATTGAGGAGACTGACTTCACCATACTCAACAACATCATTTTCTTTCATGGAATAATGAGAAGAAACCTTCCGTCCATTCACTTTTATTTCTCCCGTTTTAATTTTTTTTTGCCACGCACTTCGACTTTTTGAAGGATCCTGATCGCTCAACCAACGGTCTAATCGAAAACCGACTCCTTCGGAATCCATTTTTCCCAATTGTTTTGAAGTTGGCGCAGAGATCATTTTCAACTACACTGTATCTTAGAGCATGCTTAGAATCTACCTATTTATCTTTTTGCGTCTTTTTATGCCCAACGTTGTTGCTCCTCCTCGTCGTATCACTTCCTGATACGCCTTCGTCGTCGCGCCTAGTCGGACATAAAAATTCATTAAAAAGTATTTCAATATATAGATTCTAAACATGCTCTAGATTTATCTTTTTAAAAAGGGAAGTATGAACGACGCGATCACCCATTTGCTGACTAGAGGAACCGTTGATGTCATTGTACGAGAGGATTTGGAGCAAAAACTGAAAGCGGGAAAGCCGCTTCGGGTGAAATTAGGGATTGATCCCACGGGTTCAGTATTGCATTTGGGACATGGAGTTGTTTTTCGAAAGCTTCGCGAATTTCAGCGCTTGGGGCATCAGGTTATTTTTTTAATTGGTGACTTTACCGCTCGCATTGGAGATCCAACAGGTCGGTCCGTCGAAAGAAAGCCCATGACCGATGAAGAGATTGAATCCAATATGAAAAATTATATTGACCAAGCGGCCCGTATTTTAGATATGGATCGTGTGGAAGTGCGTTACAATTCCGAATGGTTAGGGAAAATGGGTTTTAAAGAAATCATTCAATTGGCGGCAAAGGTGACCTATGCTCAAATTGCGCAGCGTGCGGATTTCAAGCACCGCATTCAAAATGAGTTGGATTTGAGTCTTCAAGAATTCATGTATCCGATCATGCAAGGGTATGATTCGGTGGCGCTTCATGCCGATGTGGAGTTGGGTGGCAGTGATCAAAAATTCAATCTGTTGATGGGACGACAGATTCAGGAACGTTACGACCAAACTCCTCAGAGTATCATGACTTGCGCCATTTTGGAGGGATTGGATGGCGTAGAAAAAATGAGTAAAAGTTTAAATAATTTCATTGCCCTGAATGAGCCTCCTCAAGAGATGTACGGCAAAATCATGTCGCTTCCCGATAGTATGCTGATTCGCTATTTTGAGTTGACGACCGATCTCTCCCTGAAAGAGGTTGAGCAGTTCAAACAAGATTTGACATCCGGCATGAATCCCCGTGATTTAAAACGACGTTTGGGACGAGAGCTTGTGACGTTGTATCATGATGCGACCGCGGCGGAAGAAGCGGAAGCCCATTTCATACAAGTTTTCAGTCAAAAACAACTTCCGGATGAAATTGAAGAGCGAATTATTTCCCCGCAAGGCCCAATCTTATTGATTGATTTGCTGCACGAAGTCGGCTTAGCCTCTTCTAAAAGTGATGCCCGCCGGTTGATTCAAGGAGGAGGAGTTCGCGTGGATTCACAATCGGTAACTGAGTTGGAGCACAAAGTAACCTTTTCTTCGAACGGCATTTTGATTCAAGTTGGTAAGCGGCGGTTTCTTAAGGTAAAATTGACTTAGCGTATGCAAGCCCATCCTTCTCTTTTGCAAACCAAACTTTCCGAGGCCTTACGGACCACACGGCCTCATTTGGAAGATTTGCGTTATTTGGGACTTCACACGATTGAAGATTTTTTCCATTATTTCCCCCGATCGTATCGTGATCAGACGGATTTATCGACTGTCGCGGAATTAAGAACGGATCAACTGAATGTGGTACAAGGGAAATTGAGTGGCATCTTTCATCGCACCACGCATTCGGGAAAATTCATGACCCTTGCCCATTTTAGTGATTCCACCGCTTCCGTGGAAGTCATGTGGTTCAATCAACCCCATTTGAAACAACTCTTAAGGAATGGTGATGAGGTTATTCTAACGGGAAAAGCAAAGTGGGATGGTCATAAAATCACGCTGATGAGTCCTCGATACGAACCCCTTCGAGTGAAACAACTTCATACCGCGCGATTGGTTCCGGTGTATCATGAGCACAACCGAGTCACCTCCAAATGGATTCGCGAGAAAATCAATCCGTTGCTGAAGGGCACGGCTCTTTTGGAAGATTACATGCCTTCGTGGATTGTAGCGGGTGATGGGTTGATGCCCTATACCTTAGCGGTTCGTACAGTTCATGACCCCAAAAATGAAGAAAAACTTTTTGCGGCTCGCCAGCGATTGGCCTTTGATGAGCTTTTTTTGTTGCAACTCAATGCGCTTCAAAAGCGTTTGGAATTCAGAGAATCCTCAAGAAATAATCAGCGAAAAATGGAATTGGATCCGGAATGGAAACCTTCGTTTTACCAGCAACTTCCGTTTCCACTCACTCAAGCCCAACAACGCGTCATGCAAGAAATTTGGGAGGATTTGAGATCGCCCTATCCCATGATGCGCTTGTTGCAGGGCGATGTGGGCTCCGGAAAAACCGTCGTGGCTGCTTTTGGGCTATTTCATTCCATAAAAGCTGGCTTCCAAGGAGTACTCATGGCCCCCACTGAAATTTTAGCCAAGCAACATTTTGAAAGTTTCTCAAAGCTATTGAAGCCCTTTGGTTTTAATATCCAATTTCTGACAGGAAGTTTATCCGGATCACAAAAAGAAATGGTTTTAAGACAGATCGCTACGGGAACCGTGGATTTGGTGATTGGAACGCATGCATTGATCCAAGAAAGAGTTTGCTTCGCTAAACTGGGACTTGTAGTGGTGGATGAGCAGCATCGTTTTGGGGTCAAGCAACGAGAACGACTTCAGGAGCAGGGGAGTCCTCACATACTTCATCTTTCCGCAACGCCCATTCCAAGAACGTTGGCTATGGTGGTGTATGGCGATCAGGATGTGTCGATTTTGGATGAGTTACCACCCGGACGGCAAACCATCATTACTCGACTTGTGCCTGAACAGAAGCGATTGGACGCGGAGCGATGGATTGCCGATCAAATTCAAAAAGGGCGTCAGGTGTTTATTGTATGTCCGCTGATTGATGAATCGGATGTATTGGGGGTAAAGGCGGTAACAAAGGAGTATGAACGGCTTTCCAGTGAAGTTTTTAGTGCTTTTCGGGTGGGATTATTGCATGGAAAACTCAAGCCGGCGGAAAAAGAAGCTGTGATGGAGGCATTCAATGGGGGGGGCATTGATATTTTAGTTTCAACATCGGTAGTGGAGGTGGGGATTGATGTGCCGAATGCAACGATCATGTTGATTGAGGGGGCGGACCGGTTTGGCTTGTCCCAGTTGCATCAATTTCGGGGTCGAGTGGGCAGGGGAAAACACCAATCCTACTGTTTTTTATTCACAGAGTCGACTTCTGATGAAACGATTCAGCGATTGAAGGCGTTGGTGGAACATTCCAGTGGATTTAAGCTGGCGGAAATTGATCTATTGTTGCGAGGGCCCGGTGAAATTTACGGAGTAAAGCAAAGCGGAATTCCCGATTTAAAAATGGCATCGCTTGGAGATGCGGAATTGATTCACCGAGTACGGCAAGCCGCTGAAATCCTGATGGCAAAAGACCCTTATCTTAAAGAACACCCCTCGCTACGATCGAAAATGGAACAGGATACAAACGAGAAAGAAAAATAATAAAACGATAAGGTAAGGAGGAGCAACAAAGGCCGCCCCACCGCAGCGAAGTCAAAAAGACAAAAAAAGTGCTCAATGGGAGATTTTGAACAGGCTTTAAGATTTAATTTTAGGGCCTAAAGGTGAAATAAAAGAACCAGGAGACTGAGTGCGGTAAAACTCAGCCAATCGTTTGTATGGATTTAAATAAACCGTTTCTTTTGGATTATAAGGTTCATACAGTCCATATTTCCAATGAAAAGCAACGGCGCTCCATACTTCTTCATCCGGTTTATTCTTAAATCGATCACTTTTTCGCAATACCTCATAAAAAAGTTTGGCATAACCGGTCACAAATCTCTCAGCATTTTGCCTTGGATCAAAAATATTCGTGAGGGGAGAAATGGATTTTAAATCAATCCAACGACCAAGTTTTTGCATTTTCATAGCCCAGTAATAGGCCTTTTCTTTTTGAGGATCGGACGCTTGAGGAGATTCGATACAAAAAGGATAAGGGCTTCCCTGATACATCCAGCCGGTGAGCTGATATAAACCGCCCCCTCTGGGGTGAGGATCATCGCTGTAAAAAGAACAGGCGGGATTAGGGGCATCCCACTCTTTTCCATCATTGTATCGATCGGTTGAATTGACAAGGTAAGAATTCAAAGTGGATTCGCAATGAGCCATGGCCGCCAAAAACCAAAACGGAATCCCATAGTGCTCTGAAAGATCTGCCAATATAGCCAAAACTTCCTCAGGACTATACTCTTGCCTTTTTTCATATTGGGGCTTTGGGGTGGAAGTCTTTGTCAGAGTCGGAGGTTGAGGAGGGGGATCCGCGAACGCGGGTGGCGCAGTCGCAATAAGAACCGCCATGATTTGCAACCCTATTAAGCGAGATAGATTTTGAGTCGTTGCATTTTTTGGCACAGAAGTTTTAACTCGTGCCTTGGGAGGATGAAATTCAAGATTTTCATGGGACATCAATAAATTATACAATAAAAAACAATTTATTGAAACCCATTATTACTAACCATTGCTTCTCCAGGACCTAAAACGATCCCATAAACTTCTTCTTTCTTGCTGAAGTTCCGGAGAGGAAGGAACTCGCATTTCTTTTTGATGAAAATCTTCGGTGACTTGTGCAAGGGGCGCCTCAATTGAACTAAAAAATTGTTCAATTTCCCTTTTACTAACGGAAAATCGAAATAAAAGCGTCCTTGCGATTTGTGCATTGAGTTGTGTTAAGCCCGGCTTAAGTCGTGCAATGAGGTTTAAAACCGATTGATCACCAAGAACATTGAATAGAGTTCGCATACTGTCCGGTGTTCGATCTTTCTCGTCCAATTGGACAAAAAGCCCAATAATCTCTTCAAGGGGAATGTTTTGGGGAGCCCTACTAAGGGCATAATACAGCCGAGTCACGTCTATTTTAATGAGGATTTTTTGAGTTACTGCTTCGACTTCTTCAGAGTCCTCCATTTTTAAATTTTATAAAATAAGAGTTCATAGTATTAGGAAGTGAAAGTCTTTTCAAGTTTTTCTTTGGGAATTCCAATGATAAGTAGTATTTAACTTTGTACAAGATATATTGTGCAAAGTTAAATAAGGCTCAAAATTTGCGATTTAAGCGGGTTTTTAAGTTTGTCCCCTCTCTTTGTATGTTTCTTAATTTTTTAAACCGCCTTTTTTGCGGGAACTTCGGCGAGTTTTTCTGTGGATCCTTGAGTTGTGGTTTGTATCGCGGATTGCTCTTTGCGTTCCACTTCATGAAATCCTTCTTCCAACATGGAGGCATCCGCATCGTCCATTTCGGCATAGAGAACGCCACCTTTATGAATTTCCACTTTTTTAACTTTACCTTTTTCGAAAATCCATTTTTCTTTGCCTTCCATTCCTTCGCGTTCAAATTCAATCACAGCTACCGGTTCTTGGGCGAGAAAATCGAACAAAGCTTTTTCATCTTGGACTAATTCTTGAAATCCACTAGCGGCATTTATTTTCCCCGATTTTATTCGAATGCTTTGGTTGGCTTCGGCATTCAGGATTTTTAAGCTTTTTATATCGATGAATTTATCTTTTCTTGCCTCCATTTCTTTGTCCAATTTTTCCGCATTTTGAACCAGTTTAACAATTTGATAGATGTCCCATCCTGACCAAATGATCATTCCTACATCAAACACATCGGTGGCTAAAGCAATCGGTGCATAGGGAGTTAATAACAATGCATCATCGGCAAAGCCAGCTACGATAACGGCTGCTCTTTTTGGGCCAACTGCAGTTACTAAAATTCTTTGAAAGGTTTTTCCTCCCACGATGAGTTTTAATTTACCGTGCATGCCGGTGTTTCTTAATAGTTTTCCTATATTGTTTGCACCCATTTCAATTCCCCTTTTACCTAAATTTGTTCGTCCGATGAGCGCAATTCCGGGCTTTAACGTGAATTTAACCATCATAATTTTGCTCAGTATTTCTCCCAGCTCCAGACTCACGCCATGCGCTCCCGGAATATTGGGAACAACCGCGTTCATGATTCCTTCAATGGCATCTTTACCGAGTGCAACCCCAATAATTCCCGAGGCTAAAACTCCAAACAGATGGAGCCATGGGTTGGTGACTTTGCTTCCGATTTTTTTCTCGAACGCCCAGGCGGCCGGCATCGCACTCCCCAAAACAGCAATTTGATCGATAAGGGTTGCGCGTTTGTCTGTCGCGTATTCGATTTCATATAGCATATACGCGGTTCCGGCGGCTCCCAATACAAGTTCGAGTTGAGGAATGACGGAACCATATTTGGCGATTCGTCCTTTGAAATCTTCCGGAACATGGATTCCTTTGTCTTCGAGTAATAATTTGGTGTATCGTTCCTGCATTTTTTCAATACTTTCCGCTGTGGCTTCCGGTTTAAAATCTTGGCCATTTCTGTACCATTTCATTTCTCCTGAGCGTGAGTCGTATTTGAGTTCAATGTTGGTCATGGCTTGAGCCGGAACGATCCATTTTTTTTTACAATAGCCACGAATCTTTTCCATTCCCTGCAGTGTTTGTAATTCCGCGGCTGGTGGCATTTTGGCGGCCGGGATTTTGATGTCCAAACCTCGATAACGCACGATAGCGTCTCCACTCCCCGCTTGACTCACTATCTCAATAGGGGTTTTGGCTCCATCGACATGAAAGTCAGAAAGAATGTTGGGTTTTCCGGTTTCTTCGACTTGTTTTGCCAGTTCTTTGGCCCATTCTCCCAAAAACTTTTGAGCGTCGGTCGTTCCCGGTTCCATTCCGCGAGCGCGTACAAGCTCTTCAATTTTGGGCGGATTCATTGCTTGAAGCGTTTTGTTTTCCATCGCGGCCCACTTTGTCGAATCATTAATGGCTTCTTGGATGGCAACGGCTTTTTTTGTGATTTGCTCGGCTTTCATATCGCGAAGCGCTTTTTTCATTTTTTCTATTCGTTCCGCTATGATTTTAGGTTTTTCGAAGACACTTTCATTCATCGCTTGCGGTGGAAGTTCCGGGTTTGTTCCAACACTCATTTCATCGTACAAATCAGAAAATTTGATTGCGAATTTACGACGGAGGCTTAAGTATCTTTCTTTGTTGAGTCCGGTCCAAGATTTTTCACTCAAATGTCGTACGATTCCTTTTTCGGTTGACGTCCACGTTTCGGCTCGATCCAGCGCTTTATCATAATTTTCAAAAATTTCAGCATAGAATTTAAGGCGTTGAAGTTTGGCCGCTTTGAGTGTGGCTTTGGATTCAATGTGTTGTGGTGAACCTTCTCCATGAGCTGTTTTGATTCTTTCCACTTCCGCTAAAAGTTTGCTTGCGGTTCTTTTACTTTTCCAGTCTTGCTTCATTCGGAGTATATCTTGTCCAGCAAACGCATGAAGTTTGGCGATGGTTATCGGCATGGTAAGCCCTTCTTTGGCTCCTTGAATCACCCCCCTCACCACTCCCCCCTTTAGGCTGCCGCGATGAAACGGATGTCGGAAATTATTGATCAATACTTTGACAGGCTCCGTGAGTGCTCGCGCCCCGATCATGATCGCCATGAATCCTTTGCTTTCATCCCAGTAGGTCCATAGGGCGTCTTGATATTGATCATCCCCTGTTAGGGCTTCTCCAATTTCCCAGAGAGTATCAACTCCAATTTCGAGTGAACTGAGTGCAAAATATTTGTAACTGTCCCACACTAAATAAAGTTTTCCATCCATGGAAAAAAGTCCTCCCCCATCGGCCATTACCGCTGGAACAAGTTCTTGCACCATTTGAATGGAATCGAGAGAAAGTTTTGATTTATCCTCATATTTTTCGAGCACCGCCACGGTATTTTTGGCTCGTTCCCCCATTTCTTCTTTCAATCGTTCCGTACTCCCCCCCCCCGTAATACCGCGTGGATC
>CAYTES010000034.1:0-2318 GCA_964436935.1 uncultured Candidatus Peribacteria bacterium
CGGTGGGGACGGCCCTTGGCGACGATGGCTTTGCCGTCGACGAGTGGTATGGAACGCAACTGACTGTGGAACATCGATCCGGCGTTCGTTTCGATCACCCGATCGATCCCGCCGTACCACATTTCTCCCGAATTCACGGCCGTAATGAGGCCCTTGGCCGGGGTCTGACCGATGTCACAGCTGAGGACCTTAACGAGTGCCTTCATCACGTACTCCCTACAGTTTTGGATGGTGTGATAACATTTAAATTGTGGCGACGCCACGTTTACAGGACGAAATTATATTAAAATATTTAATAGGATTAGTCAATAGCTGTTACATCTGATAGAAATGGAAAACAAGGTCTTTTCCTAAGGATCCGCCACCCCTCCACAAAAAACATTGAGAAATACAAAATTCTCCTGTATAATGAAAGGATTTTTTATTAAACAAAAAACAATATGGCCGGTAGTCCTTCCACTCCAATACCTTCGTTCAAAGACAATGTGGTTCATCACATGGAGACCGTTTTTGGAGAACTCCAAAAAACCCTCAAAAAATTGGCTAAAAATTCACTCACACTTCACCTTTTATCCCCTTCTTTACATCAAAATATAATCGAAGGGTTAAAAACGCTTCCCCAAGCCAAGCAGACGGAAGCGATTCAAATTTTACAGAAAGAAAAGAGTTCCTATTTCAGACAGGCCCAGCAGAACCATTCCGCCCAAAAGAAAGCCCTTCAAGAAATAAAATCAATTCAGGCTGAGGCTCAAAAAATGAAGCAGACGCATTTCAAGGCTAAAGAAATTTCTCATGCCGAAAGTACCCTTAATCGCCTTTCCCAATGAACTTTCCTGCACGGCTCATTTTTCTGCGTTCCGAACGAAATACGTCGGTGGCTGCCCACGAAACCGTAGACCCCACGAAGCCCAAAACATTGGAGATGACGGCTCAAGAAAATGCTCTCAATGAAGAGATGTATCGTGCCATGATTGATGAAAAAGTGGTGGGGATTAATGCGACGGTCGAAGAGATGACAGGAGCGTTTCAAAGGACAAAGGAAGCCCTGCGCCAAGATTTACAGGAAGCAGGGGTTCCGGTCGATCAAATCAAAGCCATGGAAATGGCGGTGGATAAAACCGCACAAATGTATCAGATTGAGGTGGAACAAAATAGGGCCGAATCGGGAAAAATAACACTCAAAACCCTCCGGGAATTGGCTCAGTTGACCGGAGTGGAAATCAATCAACAAAATCCTTTTGGGGGAGCGATGGAAACGAAAGAGATTTTGGCTGGAAAATTCGAAAAATTAAAAAACAAACCGGCGGAAGTCCTTGCGGCCTTGAATGAATTCATGGGTTCCATCGAGAAAAAAGGAGGCCAGCTGTTGGCCATGAAAGAGCTAAAAACCTTTATGGAAAAACACGAAAGCATGAATTACGCGGCGCCATTAAATAAAGCCGGCGCTCGGAAAATTGCAGAGTATTACACCGGCCCTAACTATTTGGGAGGAACAGATTATGGGGGTGCTCCGAAGTCTGCTCAAGACAGCTATAGGCAGTATACGCTGGAGACGTTGGGAGATAATTTGAATATTCAAGATAATGCGGAAGATTGGGGCGACACCGCAACAGAACAAGATATTGGCTATTGGTTTAATCAAGAACAAGATAAAGCGTATAAGCCGCGTCGAAGCAATGATGAGCTTAAGTTAAACCATGTTCGAAAGGCCAAAGACGGCTACGCCTATCCTGAATCTGTATATACTTTTGCGGACTGGAACGATCTACAATTTAGAGTTGAAACAGGGAAGCCACTAGAGGCCTACAAGCAAGAGAGAAACAGTCATTATAGATCTGTGGAGCAATGGCGAAAAGAATCTTTTTCTTTGGCAAAAATGCTCGAAGACGATACGTTCGATAAGCGTTTCGACACCACTTTGGATCAGCCACGCCTTTATTTATGGAAGAAAATTTATAAACCAGACGAAACCATTTATTTGGAAGATCGGGCGGAAATTCAAACGGCGGAAACAACAATCGATAGTTTTCAGAATACTGAAATGAAGGCGTTCAAAGACAAAGCCATTGCGAAACTAACGGCTCAGGACGCTTTGATTACTGAATTGAATCAGGAAGAGTTCATAACAAGAAAAGAAGCGCTTGTTAAAGAAGTGGAGGATACGAAAAGTCCGGAACAATTAGGTGTCGTCATTAAAAAAATTGAGGATTGGACGCGTGACGTGGCTCGCGAAAAGCAGCACCAAGACGAATTACAATCCCTAAAAGCGCTACAGGAAGAAGAGGCAAAAAAATTAGCGGCCGCAAAGGTTGCGGCCG
>CAYTES010000034.1:2349-13408 GCA_964436935.1 uncultured Candidatus Peribacteria bacterium
AACGGCACGAAAGGCAAAAGTAGAGGCCGATGCGGAGAAGAAAAAAGCAGAAGAGGCCCAAAAAGAGGCGGAAAAAGCAGGGAAAGCCGCCAAAAAAAGAGAAGAAGAAGCCAGTAGAAAGATGGAAGAAGCGGAAAAAGGCAAAAAATCAGATAAGGCTGACCCCGATAAATCGGAAGAGAACGGCGAAAAAAAGGAGAAAAAAGCAAAGCAATCCGCAGCGGGAGGAGAAGGAGCCAAGCAAGAATCAACCGCTCGAAATTCGGGACGTGAGGATAAATCCGAGCGCCGCGTGGAAGCTTCTTCCGAATCACTTCGAAATAAACGCTCCATCGAAATCACTAAAGCCGAAAATTTAGACGGCTATGTCAAAAAATTTCTCAAAGATAACTTGGGTTCTGAAAAAGTGGATGAGTCCTTGGTGGCCTCCGCCGTTATGGTGCTGGATAAACATCTGGTGAATGAATCGGGACGTCATCTGGTCATAAAACAGGATGAGAATATTTTCGCCGCAGTGGATCAAAAAATAAAAAATGGAGAAAAAATTTATATTTCAGGGACTATTTTTGAGGCGGCTCAGGCCAGAGCCAAACAAGAAGGAGGGAAAGATATTCTGAGTGTTCAAAAGCAAAAAGAAACGTTTCAAAAAGGACCTGCTCAAGCAGCGTCGGCACCAAACCCATCGAAAGAAGCCTCTGTTTCCACGCAGGGTGAGGCCGGAGACAGTTCGGAAGTCGCCATGAAAAGAGCCAACCAAGAGAAAAAAGTGGAAGCGGCGGAAGTTCGAAATAAAGCCGCCCTTGAATTCCTTCCTCCCAATGTGGCCAAGGCGCGAAAACTCAACCTCATCAATCATCTTCAGGATCAATACGGTATTGGTCGACAACGCAATCTTCGTTATTTTTTGCACACCAATTATCGCAATGCTCAGGAATTTTTACAAACCATGGAAAGCACCGAGGGCCAGTCTCGAAAAGCCAAACGTAACGCCATTCAAAATATTCTGGGCGTGAAAAATTTCTTGGGCTTGGGCGATGTGGGCCAGGCGGAACGGTACGCGGCCGCGTTTAAGGATATTGAAGGGCGAATACAATCCCTCAAAGAGTCTGGATTCAAACTCAACCAACGCGGTCTTTATAATCTCTCGATCGATAAAGTGATGAATCTTATTGTACAGGGTGAAGAATGGGTCAGCATGGAGGGCTGGAATCCAAAAGACATCTATTCCATGGAAAGTCAGATGGATTTATTGACACACGATAGAAGAGTAGAGGAATTGTAAGGGCTTGCAAGGCAAACCCGTCTATTATTCCGATCGATTTTCTTCGCAGCAAGAGGGACAACCCATTAAAAAGCCGACCAAGAGGCCGTTCATTGAGTACATCCCTTCCAAGGCTAAAAATCAGGATGCGGGTCAGGCGTAAGGGAATTTTTCTCCTCCTTCCACTTCTAAAAAAATGACGGGATAAGCCTTTACAGAAAATGAGGTTTTTTCGAGTGAGCATTTCCCCCTCTTCCATTTTCCTCCGTTCTAAAAAAGAGGTGAGGTAAATTATCAGAGACCGAGCGTGTTTGGCGAGGAAGCATTTTGTTCTGCGAACGAGCCGAATGCGCTCGGTCTCCGCGGCTCACTTCGCCCGCCACTTTTTTAGAGCGTACCACCACTTTCGGAGCACCAACTCTTTGGCCATGGGGTACCGCACTTTCACCCCCCCAAATTTTTCTTTGAACGCGGTGATCCCCTTCCAATGATGATCCGGTTCATCCGGATTGGCGATGCCCAAAAAGTCATACCAGTGAAAGCCCCGCGCCTTGGCCTCGCGCATGGCGGTCCACTGCAACAGGTAGGGAGCCATCAAATCCCGATGCTCATAATCGGAAGCACCGTAATAATACACCACCGTATCGCCAAAAAACGTCGCCATAATCCCAGAAACAATTTTACCTTCATGTTCCGCCACAAACAACTGTCCCCACCCCGCCTCGTGCCCTTGTTTCACCCAGTCCTGATAGTACGCTTCCGGATGAATGCCAAACCCATCCCTCTCGCCCGTTTGCTTTAAAACTTCATAAAATGCGGTAACATCGGCAGGTTCATGGGTGGACCGCACGGCCACTTTTTTTTGCGCCACCTTGATATTGTATCGCCCCTTCGGTTTCATTTGGGCCAAAATCGCCTCTTCGGTTGGTCTGAGATCGACTTTAAGGGTCCATTCGGGGTGATGATGCGTGTGGGCTTTCCGCCATGGTGTGGCAGTGTTTAAATCCCAAAGTTCCTCCCCCTTCTCGGCCGCCGGTGGTTCAATCCTCAAAAAAACCGCCCTTTGATCGATCGCCAAACGCTCGATTGCATTCGATAAGTGATCCCACGCTTCTTGAGCATATTCCTCAACTAAAATGGGTCCCCGCGCCACGGACAACCAACACAATCCAAACGGTAGTCGATGCCGTACCACGAGCACGCTTCCCATCCACTCCTCGCCCTCAATCGCTGCAAACGCCCAAAATTTGCCCCGCTGCGGGATTTTTTCCTGAAAAAGTCCCCAGGCATAGGATTGATAGAGCTCGCCGCCGTGGGTCGACACGAAAGCATCATATTGCGTTCGATGAACTTCGGTAATGCTTAGAATGTGCATTAAAATTGACTTTAATTAAAATCCATGTTGTATTTAATACTTACTATATTAACATACCATTTTATGATAGAAAAAAAGGGATTTATCAATCCTGAGACGGCTGGTGGCGAAAAAATGAATGTAGAAAAAGGCTTTATGCCAATCCCAGAGGGGAAAACATATGTCGTTCTATCTGGTTCTGAATCTCATAGAAGGACGATAAGAAAATTAGTCAAAGAAGCTGCTGGAGATGTCGAAAAATTCAAAGAATTAGTTATAGCTAGATTCAAAAAGTTTGACGATGAAATGTTGGTCAATCAAGCAGAAAAGAGTCGAATGGACGCTACAAATTCTGGCCCTGAGCTACTTAGAATTACTTAAAAGGAGGCATTTATTTCAGGCGGTTTTTAAATAAAGCTACCATATTTCTTTTATCCCAGTGTAAATTGGGGTTCTTTGAATAAAATAATTGAGTGTTTTCTGAGTGAGCCTGAGTCCGCGTCCGAGCGAACAGATTAACATTTCCCCATTCCCCCACTCAAAATAAGATGTTGTCCGAGCGAGGTTTTTCTTTCCCCCTTCCACAAATAAAAAGAGAGTTATTCGAGCAAGAATTTCAAGGAAGAAACCCCGAGACTCATGAGCCGAGGGGTTTCGCTCCCTTCTTGCGAAAATAAGCTTTCTTTTTATTTGCTCACGCTCCGCCTGATAAACGCCGGAATATCATACTCATTTTCCGTTGCCTTGATCGGCCCGGACAGTTCTTCCAATGCACTTTTTTTCTTAACGGGAGACGGCATATTCGTACGGTTTTCAATGCCTCCACGGAACATCGTCGCGGCACCTCGGCGACTTTCATCAAAGCCCGTAGCCACCACCGTGATCTTGATTTCACCGGTATAAGAATCATTGACCGCGGCTCCGAAGATAATGTTGGCTTCAGGATCGGCGGCATCGGTAATGATGCGAGCGGCTTCATCGACTTCAAACATGGACAGGTCGTTGCCTCCCACAATGTTGAAGAGAATTCCTTTGGCGCCATCGATCGACATTTCCAATAAAGGACTTTCGATCGCGGCCTTGGCCGCATTGGCGGCTCGATTTTCTCCGGTACCATAACCAATTCCCATCAAGGCGGATCCGGCATTTTCCATGATCGCTTTCACATCGGCAAAGTCGACGTTGACCAGTCCGTGGACGGTGATCAAATCGGCAATTCCTTGCACCCCCTGTCGCAACACTTCGTCCACCACGCTGAAGGCTTCGGTGAGTGGCGTTTTCTTGTCGATGAGCGATAAGATTTTATCGTTCGGGATTGTGATCAAGGTGTCCACTTTGTTCTTCAAGTTTTCCAAACCTTCTTCGGCTTGAGTCTTACGACGAGTTCCTTCAAAGGCAAAAGGTTTGGTGACCACTCCAACGGTCAAAATGCCCAATTCTTTGGCAATTTCAGCAATGATCGGCGCGGATCCGGTTCCGGTTCCACCACCCAATCCACAGGTCAAGAAGACCATGTCGGCGCCTTGCAACAAGGATTTGATTTCTTCCGAGGTTTCTTCGGCGGACTGTCGTCCAATTTCCGGATTGGCTCCGGCTCCCAAACCACGCGTGGTGGCTTTTCCAATATTGATTTTCGTGGGCGCTTCGCAGTGATACAACGCTTGCGCATCGGTATTCACGGCAATGAATTCAATGCCTCGAACGTTGCCTTTCAGCATACGGTTCACGGCGTTGCATCCGCCTCCGCCTAATCCAAACACTTTAATTTTAGCCACTGGGGTAATATCGGGCGTCACTTCCGTCATGGTTTTTCGTCGGGAAGCAGTTCCTGAGAAAAGGTTACGTAATGCGGCATCGGGATCGTTGTGAGTCGCCATGGGATAAAAGTTTAAAAAGTTAAAAGTGGAAGGTGGGAAGGGGTTAGAGATAAAAGAAAATTAAGGCAGTAAGCTACGGGCCCAGCTTTTGAAGCTTTGGAGAGCCTTGCCCATATTCAAACTGCGGAAATCAAAGCGGTAACTGTGCCCCTCAAAGCGCGATCCCCAAATGGCCAAGCCAATGGCGGTGGCGTACGCGGGGTCATCGATTTTGTCGACCACTCCTTCAAAATTTTGAGGGAATCCAATCTGCACCGGAAGACTCAGTACTTCACGAGCCAAATCCACCACCCCCGGCATTTTCACGCCGGCCCCGGTCAAAACCACACCGGCGGGCAACATCCCGTCTCGATTGATCTTGGCGAGTTCATCTTTCACCAAAACAAACATTTCATGGTAACGGGCATTGATGATTTCAGCCATGAGCCGCTTGGAAACACTCTGGTCGTCCAATTTGCTGATGAGCGAAAGGTCAATGGTTTCACGGTCATTCACTTCTTCGGGATTACAGGTTCCGTATTCAATCTTGATTTTATCGGCGGTATCAATCGAGGTGCGTAGGCCGATCGCGATGTCGTTGGTCACACTTTCTCCCCCGATCGGAATCGTAGCGGTGTGGAGCGTGGTGCCTTCTTCAAAGACGGCAACGGAACATCCTCCGGATCCAATGTCCACTAAGGCGACCCCCAATTCTTTTTGTCGTTTGGAAAGCACCGCTTCGGAGGCGGCCAAACTGTTGGGAATGATGTCGTCGATATCCACCCCGGCTTGATGCACGGATTTTTCAATATTCATGACTGCAGGGACCAGTCCGGTCACAATGTGCGCTTCAACTTCCAGGCGAATCCCGGTCATGCCCACGGGGTATTTGATTCCTTTTTGTTCATCGACACTGAAAGATTTAGGAATGATGCGCAGAATCCGTCGGTTCGAAGGAATGGAAACCGCTTGGGCCGCTTCCAATACACGGTTCACATCGGCTTCCGTGATTTCATTTCCACCCGGAATAGCGATCACTCCTTTGGAATCGAGGGATTCCAAGTGGGTTCCACCCATGCCCAAAAAGACATGATTGATGGGTTCGCCGGACATGCGTTCGGCATCTTCCAACGCAGAAGCAATGCTGTTGATCGCTTCTTCCACATCGATCACACGACCTTTGCGAAGTCCCATGGAGGGGGCAACCCCCACTCCGATGACATTGAGCTGAGTACTTTTTTCTCCCAGATTTCCAACGACCACTCTAATCTTGGAGCTTCCAATATCCAGACCAGCAATAACATGATTTTTGGCCATAACGGTAATGGTAAAGTTACGAAGTGAAACTTCTGAACAATCAGAAAGTCTGCGACGACTATAGTCAATCATTTGAGGGTGCGCAAGGGCTTTTTGGCTAGTAAAAGGCGTAAACGCATTAAGTGTACAAAAAAATAATACAGCTTTTTGGAGCTCAATAAGCCAAAAAAAACACTTAGGGCTACTCTAGAAAAAAGCCTTGAAAAAGCCAAAAAATAGCACTTTACACCGCCAAAAGCCCAAGCCTCTTTCGATCAACAAACTTATACACAATTCAGAAAGAACAAAAATTGTGAACAAATATTCAAAATTTAAGGTTTGATTGTGTAAAAAATGAGCATTAAAAAAGAAAAGAAATGCCGCTGAGTCAGGGAAATCACTATAAAAATATTGGAAATATAAAAAATGGCCTTACAAATTTAAATAATGGCTTCAATAAAGGGAAAATGGGGAGTAAAAAGCTCCCCCACGGATTATTTTATGAAAATAAAACAAAATATAAATTTTAGCAACTTATTTTACATTTAAAACAGCGCCGGCTGCTCCTCTTTCTTCCACCCATTATCGAGATCGTTGAATTTGGTCAAAAGTCGTTTGAAGTTCAGCGCTTCAAATAGTCCTTGCACGCGAGGCGCATCCACCTGGTGTGTGGCACAGGCCTGTAAATCAAATTCAATCGGTACATCGTGGATCAGTTGCACCAATTGTTGCGACTGGTACCCTGAGTCACGACCGGTTTTGAGTTTTTCGTGCAACGCGCCCTTGATGGAGTCGAGATGAGCATAAATTCCATCCAAATTTTCATAGTCAGTCAACAACGTGGCGGCCGTTTTTTTCCCAATCCCTGGCACGCCGATGATGTTGTCGCTCACATCCCCGACCAACGCTTTGTAATCCACCATTTGATGGGGATAAACGCCATATTTTTCAAACACCTCTTGAATGTCATAGGTACGAATTTCATTGAATCCGGTCAAGGGGGAGAGCAACTTCACGCGTTCATTGATGAGCTGAGTGAGATCCATGTCCCCACTCACGATCAAAAATTCCAACTCCGGATGCTCTGCCGTGAGATGGGTGGCAAGGCTGGCGATCAAATCATCCGCTTCAAAGCCCTGCCGTTCAAAAATGGGAATTTGAAAGGCTTCCACCACCGAGCGAATGAGGGGAATTTGCGACAGCAAATCGTCAGGAGTTTCTTTGCGGGTGGCTTTATAGTTTTCATACGATTCATGACGGAAAGTAGGACCTTTCATATCAAAGGTCACCGCCAGATAGGTCGGTTTCAGTTTTTGAAGTATGTTCAATAAAATCGTGGTGAATCCAAACACCGCATTCACCAATTGCCCTTCATCCGTATGCAGGGGGGGTAGAGCATAGTACCCACGAAAAATCATGGCATGCCCATCAATAACGGCAAAAGTTGGTGCGGCCATAGACTCTGTAACGAAATATTATTCTAAGGTTTCAATGCTATTGGAACCACCATCCCCGGCCCCGGCGGTGATGGTGCGAACCGTATCGAAAATATCCGCAGGGTTTAGATAACGAATAATATCCAACCCCAAGGCGCGTCCGACAAACCCCACAATCACGATCGCCAAAACCGTAATGATCAACCCAATGATCGCATAGCGAATCGTGCTGACCGCTTGCTTGATTTTATCTTCCTGTCCTCCGGAAAGAATAAAGGAAATGCCGCCAAAAAAGATAAACACCACCGAAAGAAAACCGGCAACGATGATGGCATAGGCAATCCCTCGATTGATGACCTCAAGGATATCAAACTGCTCGGCGGCGTCAATGATGGAAGTATTATCCGTATCGTTCATAGTGGCTTGATTGTATACAAGGAGAGGAGGGTTGGCAAGGAGGGCATTGACTAATTACAAATAGAATGCTATGGTATTAATAATTTAGTTTAAAATTTCTATTATGGAAACACGCAAAGAAGATCCGCCATCACCCGAAAAAGTAGAAGCCGGCAGACGATTTAAAGAGGTCTTTGGGCGATTTTTAGCGGTAAAGCGAGATTTCTACTCCGCTCCGCGTCCTACCGATAATCTTTCCACCGGTTTTCCATTTTTGCCACGAGAAGCGAGGGAAGATATTGAAAAATTGGTTCCGCCTGCAAGGCGGCTTGTAGAGGCGGTCGCAGACTTATGTATGGTTGATCCGGAAAGCGCCCTTTTTAACGCTGTTTCTAAGCTGGACCGGCGCACCTTTAAAGAAGTGGAAGAGATTCTAGAGAAAGCAAATCCGGATAAAGCCACGAATTTTTGGCAACTTGTGGCTCAACAAATGTCACACCTTGTGCGAGAAAAGGAAAAATCCATTCCCGCTCCTCGAACAGAAGACTCTTTAACTAAAAAACACGGAGAACAGTATCAAAACTATTTGAGACGGCTTGGTGGTGCGTAAATTTAGCTCAAATCATCCGGCAAAGCGGCATGCTGATCGGCCAACTCTTCTTCAAGAAACTCGCTACGTCCGGGCCTCGAAGGTTCGAAGGTTTCCGAAGCGACTTCCTGTCCACCCGGTTCGATGATTTTCAAGTTCACACGGGCATGATTTTTGGATCCGATCACTCTCAACAAAATGCGTAACGCTTTGGCGGTTTGACCATTTTTGCCAATGATTTTGCCCATATCATGCACACTTACTTTCAAGGTGATCAGTACCCCCATCTCATCCACTTTGCGGGTCACTTCGACTAAATCCGGTTCATCCACGATTTGTTTGACCACGTATTCAATAAAATCGCGGTCAACGCCATGAGAATAATCGCTCATGATAAAGAAGGGTTAAGGAGTGATTCGGTGTCACTGAGAAATTTAAGAGCTGGACACTTCGCTGGCTTCAGGTTCCGCCTCTTCGGGTACTGGTGCCGCGGATTCTACTGGGGCTGGTTCGGCATTAGCCTCTTCAGGTGCTGGCTTAGCCTCGGGTGCAGGAGTAGGCACTGGAGCAGCGACAGGCGCAGCTTGAGGTGCAACGACGGCAGGTGCTTTATTGCCACCCTTCTTTCGTTTTCGTTTCAAGTTGCGGGGTGCAATATACTGATCCATATTTTCCATCCCTGCAGATCGGAGCAATACAGCCACTGTATCGCTGGGCTTCGCTCCTTTTGAAATCCAGTAGGTGATGCGTTCCTTGTTCACTTCAAGCTGTGCTTTGGGGAACATGGATTTGTTGTAGTGTCCGAGAAGTTCAAGGAATTTTCCTTGAACGGCAGCCGTATGTTCCGCGACCACAATACGGTAGCTGGGCTGCTTTTTCTTTCCGGTAGGTGTGAGACGTATTTTAAGCATATGTGACGCCTAGTCTAGCGAGGGTGGATAGAAAGTCAAGTCGAAAAAGGATTTTGGGGGCGAGAGAGTGTACTATTGATTCGAATAAACCATTTTTGTATCGCATGGGAAGGACAGAGAACGGAAAGTTGTTCTTCGAGGAACCGTTTTTTGAATTCAAGCTGTTGGGCCCAGGCGGAAGTAGACACCTCCACATGGAGTACCCCTTTTTTGAAACTGATGGGACAAACGAAAGAAAGGGCCTCTTCCCCCCATAAATCCAGTACGATCTTACGAAAATGATGGCACATCAACGCGCCGGTGAATTGAGGTTCCAATTCCTTTTTTCGAATGATCTTCGGGAGTAGGCTGTGAAGGGGAACGAAATCAAAAGACATAGACTAAGGGTTCGTGCGGAAATAAATTATTCAGATTTAAGTTCAATGCGCCCCAAATACGACGCTAAGATTGAGAAAAATATCGAGGCGTACCAGAGTTACGATGAGAAATTTTTCGATTGAAAAGCGATTGTATTTGGAGATGCAGTGGACATAAGATGAGAATTTATTTATGGACGAACCCTAAAGAAAGCTTAATGCGGTGAATTCAGAACTTTATCATACACATTCAGCGTCTCTTTTGCCATTTGCTCCCATGAAAATTGCTTGACCCAGGCCAAGCCGCGCCGAGAAAGTCTGTGATGCAGCTCGTCATTGGACCACAACGCGTGAAGGCCTTCCGCAATAGACTCGGGAAGGATGGGATCAAAAAAAACAGCGTTGTCTTCGCCGCAAATTTCCGGAAGGCAGGATACTCGTGAAACCGCGACCGGTGTGCCGCACGCCATGGCTTCCAATGGTGGTAAACCAAACCCTTCATAGAGCGAAGGTAGGACATAGAGCCGCGCGGTGCCATAAAGGACTACCAACTCTTCTTCGCTCACCAGTCCGGTTTTAATGATGTTTTTCTCCAATCCCAATTTTTTAATGGTTGAAGATATTTCCGGATAAAAGGGGTCTTCCCGTCCGGTCA
This sequence comes from uncultured Candidatus Peribacteria bacterium, assembly GCA_964436935.1. Lineage (GTDB taxonomy): Bacteria > Patescibacteriota > Gracilibacteria > UBA1369 > UBA12473 > CAYTES01. The sequence goes on from CAYTES010000034.1 coordinate 12,460, forward strand.
TCACCAATTGCCCCTTAAAACCGTGTCTTTCCCTTAAAATCTGAATGGCTTCGAGTAAACGAACCAGGTTTTTGTGATTCCTCCATACCCCGGTGTAGAGGAGGAAAGGGCGCTGGATGCGATATTTTTTTAAAACACGGTCCACGAGAGCGTTGTCTTGAGTGGGCTTAAACTGAGGATTGACGCCTTCGTAAATAACCCGAATTTTTTTCAAATTTGCGTGCAAAAGCCGTTCGAGGTCCATTTTGGTATTCTTGGAAACCGCGATCACGCGAGCCACTTTGCGGACACTATCATGAATAACCATATTATAGGCCAATCGATGGATCCATGAGGTCATCTTTTTGCCAGGAAATAACGACAACGTTAGGTCGTGAATCGTGACGAGGCTGCGACTCCGGTACAGCAGAGGGGTATTGAAATGAGTGAAGTGCATCAAATCCAACTTTTCTTTTTGGAGGATGCGCCAGAAATGAAACTGTTCGGCAAACGAATAGTGACGCGCATTCACTAATACTTTTTTTACCCCCGCTCGGGGAGGGGTGAAGGCGCTATATTCAGGATCATTCATGAAAAGGACATAGTCATTGCGAGGGTCCATCTTAAAAAGATGTTCCGTGAGTTCGTACACGTAACGTCCAATGCCGGTGAATTGAGAGGAGTACATACGGGCATCAATGCCGATCCGTTTCTTTGGAGGTGTGGAGGCTTTCATCATTGATTAAGACGGTATCAAATTCACCGCCAATTTTCCAGAATTCAAAAAATAGGAGCTAAAATCTTTTGAGCCTTTAAAATAAAGTTGTACAAAAACAAAAAATCGCGCTATGATCGCGCTCGCCCATGGACAAAGTTGGGCTTAGTTGTTCCTTTTAAAAAAATTGCCCGAAGTTATGCAAGAATAAAATTTATGAAAACAATGTAGGGGGTTCCCGAAAGGGGGAATACC
>CAYTES010000034.1:13418-15558 GCA_964436935.1 uncultured Candidatus Peribacteria bacterium
TTGGCCGCGTTATCATCCGCTCGCAATCATTGCGGGGGCGTAGCTCAGTTGGTTAGAGCGTCTGCCTGTCACGCAGAAGGTCGCCGGTTCAAGTCCGGTCGTCCCCGCCAGTTAGAATTAAAAATCGCGCAGAAGGTCGTCCCGCAAGGCGGGATCGTCCCCGCCATTGTTTCAAAATTCATCCCCAACAAGTAGGTTCAAGTGCTTGTTTGTCGTATCCAATGAGGGAGATAAACGAGGCAGTTGCCTTTCTCTTAAGGAAAAAAGTTGGGCTTTTTTTCTAGTGCAAGCTCTTGTGCAACCGACGCTAATTCTATAGAAAATTTTCCTTGTGCGGCGGCAAAATAAGACTCAAAACTTTGCCGCCGCCGCCGATTTTCTTTCGAGGCAAAATCAGCGGCATACAGGGATTCCGTGGCATTTCGATTTATTCTTTCCATTAACATGCTCCCTTTTTCCGCTAAGGCCTCTTGATTGGGCTTAAAGTCTCGGCGATGGAAGATCAGGTTCGGGTGAGCATAAAGCGTACGTAACCTCTCGGCTAGGAGCGGCTGCTGTTTGATGGAAATATCTTTGCCAACCGGATAGCCCTTATTCCTTGCTCGAGCCTCTTCCGAATGATCCCACATCCGGGCTTCATAAATTCCGTTCGTATGAATTGTGATGCAAACTTCCACAGTGGAGAGGTTGTCCTTTACGCTATAGGTCCATGCATTCTGTAGCGTCGTGTGGTGATAAGGTTCTTTAATAACCTGAATATCACGATCGGGAGTGATGATTTTAAATCGTTCCGATTGTCCCGCTGAATGATGATGAATTCCCAAACTCCTATAATGAGTGGAAAGGAAAGTGTTCAATTCAATGGCATACCGTTGAAAATCCCATTTTTCATCCAGGATTTTAAGACCGTAGTGAGTATTGAATTGAAGGACAAGCCTTTGTTCAATGGAATCATGTTGAGTTTTGGAGGCGGGCCACAACAATGCTTCTACTGAGGCGGTTTCAATCTCCATCACATCCAAAAATGATATCGGATCGTTGCGAAGTGTACAGTGCCACCAACGCCAAAGCGGCGGCGATAGGTGCAACCACTCGAGGATGACGTGCGGGAAGGCTACGTAGCGTCTCCATACTGGATGGGGAAAAAATCGAAGATCTCATGAGAATGAAGTGGGATAGTGAGATTAAATGATAAAATAGGAATGTATAAAGTCAAATAGATTCACCAATTGCACTCATTCTCGGAACGCCGTACACTGCGATCGTATGAAAATCCTCCAAAAAATCAACCAGTACAAAGCAGACGCCGGTGGTTTCAAAAATCTCTTTTTTCACACCGCCCTGGCCATCACATTCACTTCGGGCCTCAGTTACATGTTGGGCCTGATTCGCGATAAAAGCTTTGCCTACACGTTCGGTGCGTCCTCAACGCTGGATGTTTATAACGCGGCATTTGTGGTCCCGGATCTTTTTTTAGCCACGCTCGTGAATGGGGCACTTTCTGCGGCGTTCATTCCCATTTTTGCGAATTTGGAAAAACATCATAAGCAAAAGGCGCTGGAATACATCAATCAGGTGTTGAGTTTTGGAATGTCGATTTTGATCGCGGCAAGTGTACTTTTTGCGATTTTTTTACCGTATCTGGTGGAGTTTATTGTGCCCGGATTTAGTGCCGCTCAGCAGGATCAGTACATTACCGTGACCCGTTTGATGCTCATCTCTCCCCTGCTGTTTACCATCAGCAACACATTTGGAAATGTATTGATCAGTACCAAAGATTTTTTATGGTACGGATTATCACCCGTTTTCTATAACCTCGGCATCATCATCGGAGTATTTTTGTTCGTGCCCAGCTTTGGAATCATGGGCTTGGTGATGGGAACCGTTTTGGGAGCATTTTTGCATTTAATGGTTCGGTTGCCGGTGGTCATTCGCTATGGATACCGTCCCAAGTTGACGTTTAAGCTGGAAGGAGAGTTGAAAAAAACAGCCACGTTGATGCTCCCCAAAATGCTTCAGCTGGGCATGTGGCAGATCATGTTGTGGTGGTTTATTCGTTTGGCCAGCCATTTGGAAGAAGGAAGCGTAACCATCTACAGTTTTGCGCGCAATTTCCAGAGTTTGCCGGTCAGCTTGATTG
>CAYTES010000035.1:0-14570 GCA_964436935.1 uncultured Candidatus Peribacteria bacterium
ATGGCCAGTTCTTTATTCTGGAGCTGGCTCCGTTCATTTTGACACTGAACCACAATTCCGGTGGGCAGGTGGGTGATCCGAACCGCGGAATCAGTGGTGTTCACGCCCTGTCCGCCGTGGCCCCCCGCCCGAAACACATCGATTTTCAGATCCTCGTCTTTGATCTGCAGTTCATTGGCTTCAATTTCCGGCACCACTTCCACCCGACAAAAGGACGTTTCGCGGGTATGTTTAACGTTAAAAGGGGAAAGTCGCACCAACCGGTGCATGCCCGCTTCTTCTTTGAGCAACCCATAAGTAAAATCGCCTTCCACCCGCAGGGTCGCACTTTTAATGCCCGCTTCTTCTCCATCTGATTTTTCAACCAAGCTTATTTTCCATCCCTTGCCTTCCGCATAGCGGGTATACATTCGAAGCAACATTTCGGCCCAATCCTGGGCATCGGTGCCTCCGGCACTGGCATGAAGCGAAAGCATCGCGGGGCTGGCATCGTACTTTCCACTCAAATACAGTTGAATTTCCAAGTCTTGATAGGTTTTTTCCAACCCTTCCACCTGCTTTTTAAGCTCCGCCGCTTCGTCGGGATGCTCCTCTTCATTGATGAGCGTGGCCAGCTCTTGCCCATCGATAAGGTCGGTCTTCAACCGTTTCCATGCCGTTACTTTACGGTCCAATATGCCTTGTTCACGAGCAATGTGCTGGGCTTTTTGGGCGTTGTCCCAAAAACCGGGAGCTTGCATTTCTTCTTCAAGATTTTTAATTTTCTGTTCCAATTCGGGCAACTTCAAAAATTTGAGCCCGTCCTGGACTTTTTTTTCGAGAAGACGTAACCGGTCGAGCAGCTCTTGCATACTTTCATAGGATACCACAAAAAATACGGCAAAAAAGGAGGCCTTGCGTTTAAGATAACACTACTTCGATTTCCAGTCCACACGCATCATCGTGGGTTTTGAGGCGTGGGTTTTTGAGGTCGTGATCCGCTTCCTCAAGTTCTCGAGTGGCGCGCAACAACTCGGCGATACCTCCCTTTTTCAGGGCGAGATTCATGAGCATTCTTCTTTGCAACTCTTTAACCTGTCCGGGGTTCTGTTCATTTTCTTCGGCGGGAGGCAACATGCCATCGGTCATCAGATAGACCTTGCAGCCCGGCTCCAGTTGAATCATTCCGGTTTCAATATATTTCTCGAGAACTTCATTGGATGTGATTCCCTTGAGCATTCCGTAGCCTGTCCCGTCCGGCCGATTTTCCACCTCGTGGTGGTTGTGAGTAATCAAGGCTTGAGATTCGGGATCACTAAATGCCTCCTGCGGAGTAAGGCCTTTTTCATGACAGAGCCTTTGGACCAAACTGATTTCCTGGGCTTCGTACGGCGTGACTTTGTCTAAAACATAATGATGTATGCGCCCGTCGGGTCGTTGGACAACCAATCGGCAGTCTCCGATGGCCGCATAACGGAGTACTCCGGTTTTTTTATTGAGACGTATCGCCACAGCCGCGGCTCCGAATAAATCCAATGTTTTTAAGAAAGTTTCGCCACCTTCTCCTGTCAGAGCTTCGGTTAGGAGACGTGCTTTTTCCGACAAGGCCGTATTCATCTCCAAAAGAGCACTGAGTGGATCTTTAGAAGCCCCGAAAGTGTTGTGGGTTTTGGTTGCCGTTTCGGCGGCAATCTGTCCGGTGGTCTTTCCGTTTATCTTTTGTCCAAAGGTCGAAGCTCCATCCACGACGGTAGCGGAAAGCCAATTCTCGTCTTCGATCACCGAACTTCGGTCTTCGCTCAACTCCGGATCGTCGCCGCGACGCTGATCCCGAACTTCAATCATGATTGTTTTTAAATTTAACAATTCTACGTCTCGTCGGATGACTTCCTCTATTTTTTGATTGATCAGGTGCGCAATGAACGTAGCGGTCTCTACTCCATTAGGTTTTATATAACCGTTTTTTCTCAACCGTTGCTCAAGCTCTCGATCCAACTGTTCCATAATGCGTCTCTCCGTCTGCCAATAGCTCACTCCCGGCGGCAACAAAGACCCCAACACTTTCGCCATCGTGGCATCCGGACGTTTTTCCTCTTCGCGATCCAGTCGCTGAGGCCACGGAAGGATGGCGGTTTCCGCAGTCATGTTGTCGACATAAAAGAGTAAGTTTTGCAAAAAGTCTCCTCGTCCCTGAGCCAATTCCGTCAAAATATATCTTTCTTTGGTGCCTTGCATGATGTGGCGCACCGCGGGATCGATTTGTTCCACGATGGTTTCGGTGGGCATTTCATTTTCAAAATCTTTCGGCTTGATGTCCCGTCGTTTGTCCCAATCGTGCAACGCCGCCGCTCGTTCCAATTGTTCAATTTCTTCCGTAGACAGACCCAGCAATTCCCCCAAAACCCCAACCCCCACCGCTTCTTTGAGCTCATGCTGAATCACATTCAACCATCCGTCCCTTCGGGTCAATTTTCCTTCTTTCATGCCCATTCCCAACTCCTCCGCCAACTCCAATGCCTTGGTTTGAAAATAGCGTCTTTCCACTAGACCGAGATCGTGTGGTTTATTTTCCATTTCTCTCTATTTTACATCTTTATTTATTTTTGTCAATTTAACTCCGTGTGGGGTATGTTATCGACATGTCGATGGCACGAAAAATTCTTTCGAATACCTTCATTCAGATCGGTGGAAAAATCGTAGGAGCGCTGATCAGTGTGGTGATTGTGAAGTTGATCACCAATTTTTTGAGCGTGGAAGGCTATGGGCAGTATGTTTCGGTCTATGAATTCTTGGCTTTCTTTGGGATCATTGCCGATTTGGGATTATTCACGATTGCGGTCCGAGAAATGGCCAAGAATGAGCAACCGCCCGAATTTATTCTGGGGAATATTTTGAGCATGCGGACGCTGTTTTCGCTGGGGGCAATGGGATTGGCTATTCTGGTGGCTTTTATCGTGCCTCAGTATCAGGGAACCTATATCCCGATCGGAGTGGCGATTGCTTCCATCTCGGTTTTTTTCTCTATTCTGAACGGGACGGTTTCGAGTGTCCTTCAAATTCACCTCAAAATGCAGTACCCCACGATTGCTTTGGTCGTGGGTAAAATAGTGAGTGTTGGTTACATGATTTACGTGATTTTGGTTGCGTTTCAAGCGCCATCGGCTGAGGCGTTTTACCAGCTACTCTGGGCGGGCGTGGCCGGGAACTTTTTGATGCTAGTCATCACCTGGTTTTATGCCGCCAAGTACGCCAAAATCCAATTTTTATTCGATTTTTATTACTGGAGAAATACCCTGGTCAAGGCCCTTCCGTACGGGATTGCTTTGATTTTAAACATGATTTATTTCCGGTTCGATTCCATCCTATTGCTGCTACTCAAGGACTCAAGGGAAGTGGCTTATTATGGCGTTCCGATGCGCATTTTGGATATCCTTTCGATCATTCCAGTGTATTTCATGAATTCCGTGCTTCCCGTGTTGACGATCTGTATTAAAGAGAATGTGCAAAAAGCCCAGCAAATCGTTCAGCACTGTTTTGATTTCATGCTGTCTTTGGCGGTTCCCATCGTGGTGGGGGCTCAGGTATTGGCTTATCCTTTAATTTTTATCATCAGTAGTCCGGATTATTTGAGTCGGCTGGGCGACGGTTTTTATGGGTCGGATATTGCCCTTCGCATCTTGATTGTGGCCATGGCTTTTTCGTTCATCAGCTCCATTTTCACCTTCAGTCTCATTTCCATTGGCAATCAGGGAAAACTCCTTTTTATCAGTTTGGGGGGAGCGGTAGTGAATTTGGCGTGCAATTTTATTGTGATTCCACGATTTGGCTTCCTGGGTGCCGCATTCACCAGTGTTTTGAGTGAAGCCTTTATTTTGACTTTTGCCTTCCTCATGCTGCGTCAATATTTTCCTTTAAAGCTCCATTTTGGAGCCGCCTTTAAAATTCTGTTCTCAGCGTTGATCATGGGAGTGGTGGTGTGGGTTTTGAGAGATCCGCTTTATGGGCTTATTGAAAACTTCAACTTCTTGGTGTTGTTGCCCTTGGGGGTGGCGGTGTACGGTTTCATGCTCTGGGCCACCGGGGTGATCAATAAGGAGCGGTTGGCATTGTTGAGGGGGAAATAATTTTCAATTTTAAGGATTTAAAATCCCAATAATTGGTCTATTTTGTGGATGAAGACTCCATAAAATAGACTGAGGCATGACCTTTATGGGAAAATACACCCCAAAGGAGTGGATCGGGAGAAATCAAGAATCAAAGTTCAAATTGACCCTGAGTACCCGGCGAGAACCCAGAAGGTGACCTTTATAGCCGGGAAGAAATCTATCGGAATGTATAAAAGAGTACTCAATTTTAGAGCAGGCATAGAGTGTGTAGGAAGGATTTTTGCCAATTTCTATCCAAGTGAACTGTTGAACTCCATAGAACTTTTCCGGTTCAAACTGTCCCGTATTTTTACGTTTATATTCTTGTAAAGTAGCCAGCCCTCGGCCTGAAATAACGTTTACTCCTAGGGGGATTTGGGTATCATCTCCTTCAATCACCACGGGCTGACCCGCTTCATTGAGAGTACAAACCCGAGTCGCCCTTGACCGAGACTGATCATAATCAAGGCCTTCGCCATCCGGACCAAACGTGTCGCGCGCAGGCTCGGTGCAACCATCTCCCATAACCAATTGACCCGCTTCATTCAACTCCCAAAATTCGCCGTCTTTCAAGGTGGCTAACTCCACTAAAAATGCCTCGATATTTGGAATCGCTTTCACCACGTCTAAACCTGTGCGTACCTTGCCCTTACAGGTACGATCTGTCACAGAAAGCAATTGATGGTCCTAACCAACGGGATAAGGCGCTGGTCTACGTAGTCTAAATCTAACATTTCGAAACGATCGGATGGGAGTTGTTTCACCACCGTTTCTGAGACTATTTTTTGTACGTCAATAACCGGCTTAACCGTTTTTTCATCACTTAAATCTACATCTATCCCGAGCCAACGATCATTTGGGGCTTCGGTACCGATAAGTTCCCACGGTCTACTATCTCCTCCTGGATTTGAAGTCATTGTAATGATGTTAATCTATAAGAAATTATCGTAACATCTTCCTTTATAATAAGCAAATTCCCTCAATGGCATGCATCTCAAAACTCTAAGGATTCACATCTCTCCGTGCCCTTGAGTGATTGCATTTAATTCTTCACCCACTGCTTAAACTTTTCGCCCCGTTCTTTGTAGTTGGAAAACTCTTCAAAGCTGGCGCATGCCGGGGAAAGCAGCACCACATCGCCGGGCTCCGCGATGTGGTTTGCCTGTTCGATTGCTTTATGAAGTGTGGCCACACGAATCACTTTTAGACTGCTTTTTTTATTCTTTTTGAGTGCCCTTACCGTTTCAATGGCTTTGTTCATGCGCTCCGCCGACGCTTTTCCGGTTAAAATCACCGCCTTTAGATTTTTTTGCGCCACACACGCCGCGGCCCACGCCGCAAAATCGCTCTGTTTTTCAGAACCTCCCGCCAGCAGGATGAGGGGTTTTTCAAAAGATCGTATCCCGGCAATGGACGTTTCGGGGGTGGTGGAAAAAGAATCGTTGTAATAGGCGACGCCTTCAACAGTCCCCGCCGGCTCCAGGCGATGCGGAAGTCCCTTGAATCGACGAAGGACGCCGCGTATGGTTTTTGGGGCCAAATCAAAAAGCTGTGCCACCGCCACCGCAGGCAAAATATTTTCCAAATTGTGAGCCCCCAATAAACCGACTTCTTTTTTCGCACCAATCGAAATGGTGTTTTCTTTCGTTTTAAAAACAATGTCCTCTCCAAGCAATTGCGCCCCGCTCTCTAAATCCGATTCGGTGCTCACGGGAACTTTATGCGCTTTTGTGAGCCGGACCAATTCCGTGACTACGGGGTCATCGGCGTTAAAAATCACCACATCCCGATCGGTTTGGTGGGCGATCAAGCGTGCCTTGGCCTGATGATATTCCTGCAAATCTTTATGGTAGTCCATATGTTCCGGTGTGATCCGAAGGAGCACCGCCACATGCGGGCTGTAACGGAGATGCTGGGTCTGAAAACTGGAAAGCTCCAACACCACCACGGATTGCGGGGTGAGTTGATCCAAAAATTCAAGCGGCGGATTGCCGATATTGCCACCAAGGTAAACATCGTAACCCCCTTTTTTTAGCAACCGATAAATGAGTGTGGAGGTGGTTCCTTTCCCCTTGGTTCCTGTCACGCCAATGACGGGACAAGGACAATGTTCCAAAAAATAATCGATCACGGTGGTGAAGGAAAGATGTTTTACTTTTTCAGGAAGAATACCCGGACTTTTGAAAATCAAATCCGCTTCAATACCCCTTTGAAAAACATCGGGGCCCACATGAAATTCTCCCGGATTTTCATTAAAAGAAAGCGTCTCATTTTCATCATAAATAAGGATTTCGGCTTCTTTCGTTTTGAAATAGTCCGCAACCGCTTTTCCCTCCGTACCAAATCCCAGGATGGCAATCTTCATAACTCTATTTTTTATAGACTCCTAATTGTAAATTTTTCAGAAACCGCGTATAATGGAATCGACTAAGAGTATTATTCACACAAAACTTAATAAGTTCAATGTCTCAAAGCAATCCCGGGGGGGAAGAGTCCGATTTTAAGCAGAAACTCAACAATCTTGATCAATGGTTGAAGAATATTGTTCAACCATCGTCTTTGCCGAAAAACAATCCCGCCACACCCACACCGGTGCCCGATCCAAAAGCACCAACCTCATCACAACAACCAAACGCTTTACAACCAAAGAATAAGCGTCCTTTTAACAAAGTTAACAAAAACAGTATGAATACAAATACAAGCGTTGCACCCAATGCCAAACCTTCCTTCTTTAACCGACGAGAAAAAAATGCAAAACCGGCCTTTTTCAAAAAAGGCAAACTCCGCATCATTCCCCTGGGTGGGCTTGAAGAAGTCGGAAAAAATATGATGGTGTTCGAATACGACAAAGACATCATTATTGTGGACATGGGGTTTCAATTTCCCGAAGAAGACATGCTCGGAATTGATTATGTGCTTCCCGATGTTTCTTATTTGATGGAACGAAAACAAAATATTAGAGGTGTTTTTCTCACGCATGGTCACTTGGATCATATTGGGGGGATTCCGTATCTGTTACCGCGACTCGGATTTCCGATGGTCTATGGCGCACCCTTGACTATGGGATTTGTCAAAAAACAATTGGAAGAATTTCGCTTGAACGCACTCGCTCGTACGCGGGTTTTCGATCCCAAAGAAAAATTTCGGTTGGGGGCGTTTGAAGTTTCTTTTTTCCGAGTGAACCATAGTATTCCCGATGCGGTTGCTGTTGTGATTGACTGTCCCGCGGGACGCATTGTGCATACCGGCGATTTTAAATTTGATTTTAGTCCGGCGGATCAACGTCCGGCGGATTTTCAAGAAATCGCTACGGTGGGTAAAAAAGGGGTGATGGTCTTGGTTTCGGATAGCACCAACTCGTTGGAACCTGGGCAAACCACCTCCGAAAAAGTGATTGCCGAAAACTTGGATGACATCATTCGAAAGGCCACGGGGCGATTGATTATTACGTCATTTTCCTCCTTGATCGGACGGCTCCAACAGATTATGGATTCTTCTATGAAGTACCGTCGCAAAATTTTCTTGAGTGGTCGCAGTATGGCCACGAACATTAAAATCGCCCAACAGTTGGGGTACATTAAAGTTCCTCGAGGGGTGATCATTGATATTCGAGATTTGAAACGTTTTCCGGATGATGAGATCATTATTCTAACCACTGGAAGCCAAGGAGAAGACATCTCCGCCTTGGCTCGCATGGCGATGGATACGCATCTTCAAGTGAAGATTGGGAAGGGGGATACGGTCGTGCTTTCTTCGTCTCCGATTATTGGAAACGAGGGGGCGATCAATAAGGTGATCAATAACCTCTGCCAACGGGGCGCGAAAGTGATCACAAACAATGAGATTGATGTGCACACCTCGGGTCATGCCAAACAAGAGGATTTAAAACTGATGATCAAACTCATCAGCCCTAAATACATGATTCCGGCTCATGGGGATTTGTACATGCGCATGGCGCATCGCGACCTTGCGGTCCTATGTGATGTTCCTGAAAAAAATGTATTTCTATTGGATAATGGCGCCGTGGTGGAAGGGGACACCAATGGAGAATACCAAAAAACAAAAGAAAAGGTGCCTGCGGAGTACATCATGGTGGAAGGACCTGAAAAGTCCCAGGTCGAAGGAAGTGTGTTGATGGATCGCCATTTGATGTCTGAAAACGGCGTCCTAATTGTGACCTTGGTGATCTCAAAAGCCACCGGTCTTTTGTCTCAAAAACCGGAAGTGGTTAGTCGTGGCTTTGTGTTTATGGATACCTCGAAGCAAGTTTCTGAAAAGGTGGTTCAGGAAGTGGAAAAAAGTTTTCAACAGTTCATCCAAAAACCAACCGGGAACAGTGGGGATAAAAGGAAAGACTTAGAACATCACATCCATCACTCCTTGGATCGTTTCTTGGTACGGTTATTGGACAAACGGCCCATGGTGATGCCTGTAGTGATTGTGCAATAATTAATCACTCCCTCTCAATTCGGGTGGGATAGATGACCGGAGTAAGTTTTTTGGTTAAACGTTCAAGATTGGTTTGATATTGATTGCGTAAACCCGTATTGAGTTCTTCGGTTTCTTCAATTCCTGAATCTTTCAAAAATGATAAAAATCGTGCGGTGATCAACATCCATTCAATATAAACTCCGTCCAATGCATCATCCACTCCCATTTTAAATAAGGCGTGGCGATCCCCCCACCGCGCACTCTCCCGTTCATACCTTTCATTGAATTCGTCCTTTACTTTTTGTTGGGTGCGCTCAAATTCGGTGGGGTATTTTGTTTTCAATTGAACCACTTGGTCCACCAATTCATCGATACTTTTAAGAGTTTCTGCTCCCATAATTTATTAGGTAAATAAATAAATAAACACACCCATTGTAGCGAATAATATTAACAATAAAATAGAATTATTCCAATACCCCACTGGTAAGCCGATCAAATCCTCATTTTCCGGTTTTACCCAATTTAAGGTTAAAAAAGAAATACCCAAAACGGAATTGTTTTGAAGAAAAGTTGGAAACACAAAAATAAGCTGTGGATTCTTTAATAATAGTTTTGTTGGAGTTTTTAGTTTTTAGATATTTAGGTGATAACTATGAAGAAATTATGCACAAAGAGTGCACAATAAATTAGGAGTTTTTAAGAAACAATAATGTGCTCTTTGTTTTATCCGCTTGTGGAAGGGATTGGATTTTATAAAAGTTTTCCAGAATTTTTGAATTTTGGTGAGTTAAAATGGCTTATGGCTTTGTGAAAATTTAAATTATTTCCCCCCTTACTACTTTATACTATTAATTCTATATATTTATATAAATACAATAGAAAGGAATTGTGTTTTTTGAATAGCAACCTATAATAAATTCAATTAAACTTAATTTTTATGAAAGTTCGTTGCCGACAAAAAAATTTAGCCCTCGCTCTTAATTTAGTGAATCGCGCCGTTAGTCCGAATAATACCCTTCCGGTTTTAAATAATATTTTAATCAAAGCCGAAGGAAAGCATTTGTATTTTTCCGCCACCAACCTCGAAGTGGCGATTACTTATTTTATTGAAGCTGAAGTTTTTAATGAAGGAGCGGTTACCATCCCAGCAAAATTAATTACAAGTTATATTTCTTTATTGAAAGATGAAGATGTGGATCTTAAATTGGAAGAAGGACTGAATCTTTCCATTAAAACCCCTCTTTCCAATACAAAAATTAAAGGAATTGATTCTAGTGAATTTCCTTTAATTCCCGAACTTCAAAAAAGTGAACATTTCAATATCCCAGTTTCTGTTTTTGCCCACTCTATTCAACAAACCGTTTTTGCCGCTTCAACCAATGTGGCACGTCCTATTTTAACCGGTGTTCTTTTTCGTTTTAAAAAAGAAGAATTGGTGATGGTTGCTACGGATAGTTATCGTTTGGCGGAACAAAAAATCACCATTAAGAAACTCGAGATGGAGGAACTAAATTTTATTGTTCCCGCCAAAACCATTGCCGAATTGGGTAAGATTCTATCCTCATTTGAGGAGGCGACAGTCGAGTGTCAATTCACTAAAAATCAAGTTCTTTTTTCGGTTGAAAATCTTAAATTTATTTCCCGTTTGATCGAAGGAGTTTTTCCGGATTATGAAAAAATCATTCCACAACAATCCAAAACCACTGTGGATATAGAGATTAAAGATTTTATTTTAGCGGTTCGAAAAGTTAGTCTTTTCGCAGAAGAGACCAATAACAATATTAAAATTTCAGTGACCAATAATGGGAAATTAATTGTATCTACCAGTGAAACTCAAATCGGAGAAGGAACGGCGGAGGTGGATGTGGCTGTTGAGGGTGAAAATAACCAAGTGGCGCTCAATGCACAATATATTTTAGATGTTTTGAATCACCTTGAGGATGATCATATCTTTTTATCTATTGACAATAAAATCTCTCCTGTTACGATAAAGCCCTCAAAAAAAGAGGCGAATTATACGCATGTCATTATGCCCCTAAAACTGTAATACTCTTTTGGGTATACCTTTTATGAGATAGTTCAAGAAACACTTTTATACAGTAAAATTTTATTTTTTCGTTTGTGAAGTTTCCCCATCCTCGCAATCAAAAAGTCCTGGAACTTTTTGCAAATCATCGCTATGTCACTCTTTCTGGTGCTGGAAATTTTTCTTCCAAAACTTTTGTTGTATCCGATATTTTGGATCAATTTCCCGACCTCAATAAAGTGCTTTGGGTGGTGAATGATTATGGGCAACAAGAGAGTATTGTTCAAGCTTTTCAGGATTGGACCCCCTTTAAGGTGGAAACATTGGAAAAGAATAGCGCGTATTCCAAGGTAATCCGCGCCCTTTCTTCTTTGCGAGATAACGAGCGTGTTGCTTTGGTGATCACTTATGAACAGCTTTTAAACCTTTATCCTTCTAAAAAAGAACTTGAGCGACTTATTTTATCGCTTTGCGCTAAAGATGAAATCAATGCGGTGGAGTTGTTTGAAAATTTGATTCAGTTGGGCTACTGCGTTTCGGAAGATCCTTATTTGCAACCCGGGAGTTATCTTCGCCATGGGGATGTATTGGATGTTTTTCCGATCAATAGTCCCCATCCGTATCGGATTGAATTGGAGTTTGATCAAATTGTAAAAATTTACACCTACAACCCTACCGATCATGGTGTTTTGGAAAACTTCAAATCGGTTCAATTGGTTCCATTAAAACCATTGGAGTTGAAAGCGTCTTTGTTGGAGTATTTGGACAAAGGCTCTTTATTGATTGAGGATGAATTGGATTTGAGTGAGGAGTTGTATAAGGCTGTGGAAGCTCAAATCAAACAACGGAGCAATGCCGTGGCCTATGTGTTATTTACCTCTTTTCTTGAGGAGAATGACTATCATGAACATCTTCATTATCTTTCGGTGTTGAAGTATCAAAATCGATTGGACTTTTTGGATAATATGCGTGAGAAAGTAGGCTTTCATTGGCGAGTTTACCTTTTTACAAAAAATACCGATGAGATCAAGGCACTTCTTAAGGAACGCAATTTGTCGTATTCTGAAAATCCTAAAGATATTCGTGCCAAATTGGGAAATATCGTGCTCTTTGATTTGGAAAAAGAAGAACATTTTCCGCATGCGTTTCAAAATCCCCACCTTAAGTTTTGTGTGATTACCGACCGCGAAATTTGGGGACTTCGGGAAGGAGCCCATCGGGATCAAGCCCAGCACGCTATCTATTTGGATTTTTTAACCGGATTAAAGCGCGGAGATTATGTGGTGCATTCCGATCATGGAATTGCTTTTTTTAACGGTCTGGATAAGCGCACCATTGATGAAGTGACTCGTGAATATCTGATGTTGTGTTATGCGGAAAATGATAAACTTTTTGTGCCTATTGATCAGGCGGATAAGGTGAGTAAATTCATTGGTTCCGGGGATCAAATTCCTAAGCTCACTCGTTTGGGTTCCACGGAATGGACGACCATTACGAATCGAGTTAAAAAAGAGACGCAAGAAATTGCCAAGGAATTATTGACCCTTTATGCCCAACGGGATCAGGCCAAAGGGGTGGCTTTTAAAGAGGACAATGATGTACAACGCATTTTTGAAGAGCAGTTCATGTATGAAGAAACCCCGGGTCAGATCAAAGCCATTCGGGATGTGAAAAAGGATATGGAAACGCCTAAGCCTATGGATCGCTTGGTGTGTGGCGATGTGGGGTTTGGAAAAACCGAAGTTGCCATGCGCGCCGCATTTAAAGCGGTTCAAAATGGATGTCAAGTGGCGGTGGTTTCGCCGATCACGATTTTGGCGGATCAGCATTTTCATTCGTTCACCAAGCGCATGGAAGGGTTCAATATTCGCATTGAAATGTTGAGTCGCTTTCGAAGCCCCGCTGAACAGCGTGCGATTGTTAAAAAAATGAAAAACGGGGAGATTGATATTGTGATCGGTACGCATTGTTTGCTTCAGCCGGATATTGGATTTAAAGATTTGGGTCTCGTGATCATTGATGAAGAGCAACGGTTTGGGGTGAAGCAAAAAGAACGTCTTAAAGAGTTGCGAACCGAGGTGGATATTTTGACCCTTACCGCGACGCCCATTCCGCGAACGTTGAATATCAGTTTGCACGGACTGCGCAACATCACCACCATCACCACGCCGCCACCCGGACGTTTGCCGGTGGTGACCGAAGTGCGTCGTTTTTCATTTAATTTGATTAAAGAAGTGATTCAGCGTGAGTTGGATCGTGAGGGGCAAGTTTATTTTCTTCACAACCGTGTCGAAACCATCGAAGAAATGGCACAACGTTTGCGTACCATCCTTCCGAAGGGGCGTTTTGTGGTGGCACATGGAAAGTTGAGCAGCACCGACTTAGAGGAGCGTATTTTGGCTTTTAAGGACAAAAAGTATGATGTACTCGTGAGTTCCACCATCATTGAAAATGGAATTGATCTTCCGAATGCCAATACGTTGATCGTGAACAAAGCGGAAAAATTTGGTTTGGCGCAGCTTTACCAGTTGCGCGGCCGGGTGGGACGAGGAAAAACGCAAGCCTACGCCTACTTTTTGTACCACGCGCAACGGTTGCCGATTGATGCCAAAAAGCGTTTGCGGGCGATTGTTGAGGCGTCCGAATTGGGCGCAGGGTTTCAAATTGCCATGAAAGATTTAGAGATTCGAGGGGCCGGAGATATTTTGGGTGCCAATCAGCATGGTGCCATTAATGTGGTGGGGGTGAGCCATTTTATTCGTATGCTCAATAAGGCGGTGGAAGATTTGAAAGAAGGACGCCAGACCAAAACCACGGAGGTGCCGCAGGAAGTTTCTATTGAGATTCCGTTACCGGCTTTCATTCCGGATGATTACATCGTCAGTTCCAAGGATAAAATTGGGGTGTATCAGCGTTTGGCGGCGGCGGATAACTTCGGTTATTTGGAAGAATTGGAGCAAGATTTGATCGAGGATTATGGGCGCATGCCAAAGGAGGTCGCGAATTTGTTTCATGTTTTGGAGTTGAAATTATTGGCTAAGAAAGCTTATCTGACCAATATACGGGCAGAAAATATTCATGGTAAAGGTGAACGCCAGTTGATTCTTTCGATGTCGGATCTTGTCCGGCCCGAAAATATTTTGAGTTTGTTGGAATACAATTCCAAGTGGTTGGTGAGTGGAAGTAAGCTTAAAATTAGCTTTGAAGTGTTGGGCGTGAGTTGGGTGGATGAATTGAAAGAATCGCTGCGTCGTTTGGGGAAAAAGATGAAGAACTTACCGGGGGAGAAGGTGCAAAAGTAAAATGCATATTTTTCGCTAGTATTAAACACAAATTGCGTTTTTTTGCGAATTGTTTTACTATGGAAACGTATTCGTTCTTTTACAACTTGGGGATGTACAGGCTTTGACAGGGATTGCTCTGTCTTTTCACCGCCATTACGGGATGCACGGTCTCCCGTAAAGCCCGCCTAAGGCGGGCCTAATCCGTTCGTGCACAATCTAAATGCAGATTCTGAAGAATCTACAGCTTTTGATTATCAGCAAGCAACTCGTGGAGGACTTTTGTCTAAGCAATTTGCTTTTGCTGCTTAATTTTAAGCACCGTGACTGCCCTATCCGGCGGTCCCGTCTGATTGAGTGAGGCTTCATAGCTCAACTCAGGCGTAACCTTATGAAGCTCGAAGTGTGGCTAAGGCAATTGAGTATGCACTTCTAAACTAACCAATTCCCGCTCGAAGAGCTTTTGTTTCTTCTTTATTCTTCGACTGTAAACAGGAGAAACTATAATCGGTAGACGTGAAAGACAACGTTTCTGGACGCGGGTTCGATTCCCGCCATCTCCACCAAAACAGAACTTAACGGCTTTTTCAAAGCCAGAAGGTGGGACGCGCGAAGCGCGTCCCACTGATTTCCCCCCATTTTTCCAAACGAATTCAGAATTTTTGGCGCGCTGGCGCGCACTGATTTTTCGCCAAGGAGGAGGTTCGA
>CAYTES010000036.1:0-14022 GCA_964436935.1 uncultured Candidatus Peribacteria bacterium
AACCGCTACTGGTTCCACTCGTGCCACCTCCACAGTCCATTGCACAAGTACTGGACGTTTCTCCATTGTTACAAGCATAGTCTCCACAATAGCCATAGGTCGTTCCCGAGGTGCTCCCACTGGTTGAACCGCTACTGGTTCCACTCGTGCCACCTCCACAGTCCATTGCACAAGTACTGGAGGTTTCTCCATTGTTACAAGCATAGTCTCCACAATAGCCCGTGGGATAAGTCCCACTATTGGGGTCGGTGGATTGTGCCAATAAAACACTCACCGCCATACGAGGCACATCCATTTTACTGAGCATTTTTGAACCGGGTCCTTGATAGTCCGAATAGTCGGCAATGGCAGGAGCCGCCCCAAAAACAAACAGGAAAACCGCCAGCGTTCCCATGCGGACGGACCGGTCGGCCCAATATTGTTTAATTTTTCCGAATTTTTTCATTTTATTTTTATGTTATATTTTAAAATTTAATAAATAAAATTGTCCTACTGGAAAACGAAAATAACCATTGCGGCGTTGAGTTAAAAAATAAAAAATGTTAAATTAATAAAAAATGATAATTAAACTATTTGCAAAACTATCATATCATTATAATACTATTATTATTCTTCGTCAATTAAAATTCTATTTTGGTAACTCTCTCAAAGCGAGATTCAGGGGATTGCCGCTTCAAATTTTCACTAAAATATTTTTTAAGTGCATCAAGAATGGGGGTTTGCCCCGTCCCCCGCTTTAGGTTAGATTAGCGTTAACTATGTCTCCCTGGTTCAAATCCAAAGTAAAACATGCCGGCAGTACCGTTTTGGCTCTCGATATCGGAACGGAATTCATTAAAGCCCTGATCCTTCGCGCTGAAAACGAAAAAGGGAAAGTCATGGGTGTTTCTAAAATGCACCAGAATCCCGGCGACATGCACAATGGAACGATCACGGATATCGCTTCGGTCATTCGTACATGTAAAGAAGCCATCGCCCAGGCCATTCAAATGTCCGGCGTCCTTCCCGATCATCTTATTTTGGGAATTGCGGGAGATTTGATCAAGGGATCTTCCCGAACCATTCGGTATCGCCGCCATCAACCTCAGGGGAAAATCCATCTGGAAGAACTCAAAAACATTATTCATAAAGTTCAATGGAAAGCCTTTGAACAGATCCGCGCCGAACTGGCGCAAGAAACAGGCTACAACGAAATCGATATTAAGTTGGTTAGTGCTTCCATTATGGAAATTAGAATTGATGATTATAAAGTCAATAACCCCATTGGATTTCAGGGGAATGAAGTGGTGGTGACGATATTCAACGCGTTTTCGCCTCTTGTACACTATGGGGTCCTTCAAAGTATTGTTGCGGAATTGAACATCGACCTACTGGCGATGACCTCGGAACCCTATGCGTTGTCTCGCGCGCTCCACTCGGAAAAAGGCTCCGGTTTGAACGCCATCATCATGGACATTGGTGGAGGTACAACGGACCTTGCCCTGGTGCGTGACGGCATCTTGGAAGGCAGCAGGATGTTTACCATTGGAGGTCGCAGCTTCACCAAACGTATTTCCCATAACCTCAACATCTCTTTTGTGGAGGCGGAAGAAGTCAAATTGGCCTACTCCGCGAGTCGCCTTGAAAAACAGTCCCAAAAAATTGTAGCGGATGCCTTGAAAAAGGATTGTGAGGTGTGGCTCACGGGCATCACCCTCACTCTAAATGAGTTTGCTTCGGTCAACACCTTGCCTTCCTCCATCCTGCTTTGTGGAGGAGGGTCTCATTTGCCCGAAATTAAAACCATTCTTTCGGAAGGAGATTGGTGGAAGGCTTTGCCTTTTGACTTAAAACCACAGGTGAATTTTCTCCAACCTCAGACGATCGGGGATATTAAAGATGAAACCCATCTCTTGCAAGAAATGGAAGACGTTACCCCCCTGGCCCTGGGATACACCGGTATCCAATTTTTGGAAGACGAAAAATCACTTGGAAAAATCCTTCGTAAGGTCGTCCGACTCATGCAAGTTTAATTAAGGAACCTCTGAAAAACATGCTATCTACTAAAAATTCCATCGTTCGGCCACAAAAGGCTCAACTTCCCTTCGGGGGTCCGTTTGTCGTATCGGTATCCTCCCTGCAAGCAGGGGGGCCCGGCCTTCACCTTTTTCGCTCAAACGAATGAAATTTTCGTAACGAAACCATGTTTTTCAGAAGTTCCCTAACTCTTCACTTTAATTCTAATGTCCGAGCTGATGGATCCTCACGATTCTCCTTCTCAAGAGCCCTCTCCTATCCGACAAGTTTCGAAACGGAAAGTGCTCACCATTGATTTGGATGAAGAAATCACTTCCATTTTTGAGCGCATCCAAAAACTCAATACGGAAGACGTTTTTTTACTTGTTCCCGAAAGGGCCGTTTTACTTCAAAGTGTTGTCAATCTTAACATTCTCAAGCGAAAAGTTTCCGAATTGAATAGAACGCTTTCGATCATTACCAGTGATCCCATTGGAATAAAACTTGCTCTTAAAGCCGGGGTTCCTGTTTTTGACCAGATGTCTCCCACGGTAACTCCCGGTGAGAAAAAAAATGAATTCCATTCCGAAGAAATTCTCGCACCAATTGAAGCCCTGAGTAACGAAGTGGATGAAGATGAACCGGAACGCTTGATCGAACGCAAGCTTTCCATTTTTGACATTGTTCAGAAAGCAAAGAAACAACGTAACTTTTCTATTGATTCCATTCGAAAATTCTTATCGTCTTCCAGCAAAGATAGTGCGCTCTTTAAGGAGCCTTCCCGGTTTGCTGTGGGAGCCCCGAGTCGAAAAACATTGGGAACATTGGTGGTGGCCAGCCTCAGCATCCTATTTGTCATCAGTTATATTGCGCTCCCCGGCGCCACCGTCATCATCACTCCCCAATCGGATGTCATTGAACAGGGAATCAACGTCACCTTGGCGAATGTCAATCGATATGGGACCAACCCCAACCTGGACAGTGAACACACCGTTGCGTATTACCCTCTCGACATCACCCTTCAAAAAACACTCGACTATACGGCAACCGGAGAAATTTTTAATGGAACCAATGCCACGGGAACCGCGACGTTCATCAATGAGCGTTCCACCCCTTGGACACTTGTTGCCTTCACTCGAATCCAAACCGAAGACGGGCTTGTTTTTAGAACTCAATCTCCTGTGACGGTTCCTTCGGCAACCTCCGCCGGATTTGGAAGCGCGACAGCCACCGTGATCGCGGATGATGTGGATGCTTACGAACGAGTGATTGGACAGCGAGGCAATATTGAAGCCAGTTCTTTTTTTCTACCGGCCTTGCGAGAAGAAAGTCGTCAATTGCTCTACGCCCGAAGTTCGGCCCCCATGACCGGAGGAAGTACCGTGGTGACGCTTAAAATCACTCAAGACGATTTGGATGCTTCCGCAGAGCTGATGAAGAAAATACTGAAGGACGCGGTCGTGGAGGAACTCGAAAAAGCGGTGGCGCAACAAAATCAACTCAATGGGACCTCCCTCAAGTTGCTCAATCTCAGTGATGCGATTCAAATGCAGGAACCGGTGGTGGACGTTCCCACCAATCTGGTTGAAGCCATTCAGGATCAGTTTCAAGTGTCCGGCACCCTCAAGGTATCTGGAGTGGTCTACAATAGCGAGGACTTATTCACCATTCTCAAGGAAGAATTGGAGCACCGTAAAAGCCCCGAAAAACTTTTGATCAAAGTGGATGAAGATTCGATTTCGCATGAAATTTTTTCGTTCAATGAAATTCCGGGCCAGATTAAAATGACCTCAAAAATTAAGGGCATTGAAGCCTATGCGATTGACCCGAGCGATGAACACGGGGCGCAATTGATCAAGAAAATAAAAGAGCACATCGCCGGAAAAACCATAACGGAGGCCGAAGACTATGTTCAAAATCTGGAGGAGGTCAACAAAGTGGAGATCTCCAGTTGGCCGGTATGGGCGCCCACCATTCCCACCGTGTTTGAAAATATTGAGGTGGAGGTGGATGAAGAATGGCTGAGGGGAATGACAGAAGAGGAAACTGCCTCCTAGCGAACCGGCTTATTCTTTCTTTTCTTTAAAAGAAGTTAAAATTTCCGATAAAGTTCTTTTATCTCCTGGGATAGAGTTTCTATAAATTCTCAGGAAAGTTTCTTTTTTGCGATTGTCCCAATCCAAGACCTCAAGATGGGGTCTGCCTAAAATTCCTCGCAACTTGGATTCAACTTTCGAAGTGGGATCTTTGATCACACACTCCATCATTAGATCCTGATAGCCATCTTCCCCAAAGCGGATTTCAAAATCATCTTCAACAAGCCGTGTTCCTTCTTCTTTTTTTAACGGGCCATATAAGAGAGCCATTTTGAGATGATGCGTGCATTGCGACTCGAAAAATCGTAACAGTTTTCTTTCTCCCGGGAAGTCCTTGTACAAATTTGTCACTATGAACCAGAGCGTTTTAGTATCCAATTCCATTTCTCCGATGCGTCGGAGTTCATTGATCAGTACCGCTTCTGTAGATTCTTTGGCCGTCTGTGTGCTCTCTTTTTCTTGCTTGAGTTCATCGGTTTCTTTAGCGATATCCCCAATATTTTGAAGGGCTCTCCCGGTTCGACCTCTGACATGCTCTCTCAGGGATCCTACGGGTGTATTTATGAATTTCTCTAAGGCCTCTTTGGATTCCTGATAATCATAGCGAGCTCTCCCCACTTCGACAAAAAGTCTTTCAAACTTGGCCTTTTGAGTTTCTGGAGTTGAATCTTTTTCCTGTTGAGCTCTCATGAGTAAATTGATTATGGATTAGGGGAATTGGCGATATTCGAGGCAGCGTAGTCATTTTGGGGGAAGCGGACCGACCGGGCTTATCCATTGGAACCGGAGCGCAAGAAATGAA
The DNA here is from genome assembly GCA_964436935.1 of uncultured Candidatus Peribacteria bacterium. GTDB lineage: Bacteria > Patescibacteriota > Gracilibacteria > UBA1369 > UBA12473 > CAYTES01. The sequence goes on from CAYTES010000036.1 coordinate 4,894, forward strand.
GGGACAGTTCCGTTTTGAGGGAAGACTCATTCCTTACTGGTTGCATCAATTGGACCCGCAACTGGCTCATGTTTACGAAGAATGGCTTCGAGAAAAACTTCCTCGCATCAACCGTCTGCTTAAAACGGATCCGGACTTGGGATACGACAAAAAGAATCGAATGATGAAGCCCGAAATTGCCATTGAAAATTTTTGGTTCGAGCATGAAGCATTCATTCGAAATGAATTGGAAAAGCTAGTGCCCCATACTCCGGACGAAAATCCAAAGAAAAGACGTGAAGTGATTGAGCAGGCATTAGGAGTTGAGAAAAATTTTGTCCGCGAGGTTTTCATGGCCTATTCCCGATGGATCAAAGAAGATCCCCGACCGCTCGTACTATGGGACATCGATGACACGATGGGAAAGGCGTATGGAAGTGAAAAATGGAAAACTCGTCCCTGTTTACCGCTTCTTTTGGAAGACCTTGAGCAATTTTACCCCCTGGAAATGGGTATTGATTCGGACCGTACGGTGAGAGAAACGCAATTTTGTCTTGGGATGGAAATCGGAGAGTTGACCACGGAAGAACAGGAACGTTTCAAGTTCTTAACGCATGGGGAGATGGGTGAGATTCAAAAATATTTAACATCCGATCAAATCTACTGCTCACGTCTGGAGGAAGCTGCGAAGCTGGATGAAAGGATCGACCTGCTTAAAATTCCTCAGGAATATTATGAAAAATACTCACTAGGAAGCATCGATAAAATACGCATTATCCTTTGGCTCACTCAGCAAGGAAAAAACGTCAAAGCCATTGATGACATGGATTTTGCAAAAATAAAACCGCAAGACAATGTTTTTGTGGACCGGGAAACCATGATGCCCCGATTTTTATATTAGGAGCTGTAAAAAAGGCCTGATTGACTCTGTTCACCCACGGCTTTTTTTATGATAAGTTGTGTTTAAAAGTTTTTTATCTTTTATTTTTTCCATGCGCACTTCCAAACTCTTCGGAAAAACCGTCAAAGAAGTTTCCAATGATGTCAAACTGGCAAGCCACAAACTGCTTTACCAAGGGGGATTTATTCGCGAATCCACGGCCGGACGCTACTATTTCTTGCCTTTGGGAATGAGAGTTCAAGACAAAATCGTCAAAGTGATTGAAACAGAAATGGATCGTGCCGGGGCTCAAAAAATGATGACTCCCGTCTTGCATCCCCTGGAACTGTGGGAAGAAACCAACCGCACCAATAGTGTGGGGTTTGAGCTCATGACCATTGCCGACCGACGGGGCGCGCAGTTTGCACTCGGCGGTACTGCCGAGGAAATGATGGTGGATGTGGTACGCAAATTCAACGTGAGCTACAAGGACCTTCCCTTCAATATCTATCAATTTTCTCAAAAATTTCGGGATGAGATGCGCGCGCGGGGCGGACTGCTCCGGGTACGAGAATTTTTAATGAAAGATGCCTATTCTTTTCATGCCACGGAAGACGATTTCAAAAGGGAGTATGAGTCCATGTGGCAAACCTATTCTCGAATTTTCTCGCTCCTCGGTTTGGAGGCCATTCCCATCGAAGCGGACAACGGCTACATCGGCGGTGAATATTGCCATGAATTTGTGGTGGTTTCCGACGTGGGTGAAAGCCGCTTTTTAATGACCGAGGACCGTTCTTATGCCGCCCATGAAGAAGTGGCTGTGTTCAAGCGCGAACGGATGAATCCCGATGAGGTGGAACTCCCGATGGTGGTGCAGGAAGCCAAACGCGGCCCTTCGATTGAAGCCGGAGTGAAACTGTACGGACAACCCTCTTGGCGACAGATCAAGACCATTGTTTTTGTGGCCGATAAAACGGACTATGTGCTTGCGGTGCTTCGAGGAGACTTGGAAGTGAATGAAGCCAAATTGAAACGTGCGTTGGGATGTTATGAACTTCGCCCCGCCGCGCATGATGAAGTGGAGGCGTTGGGCACTGTGGTGGGGTTTGTCTCGCCGCTTAAGCTCAAGGTCCGTAAAATCGGTGACCTTTCTTTGAAAACCGTTAAGAATTTTTATACCGGCGCCGATGAACTTCACAAAGACACACTCAATGTGAATTACGGACGCGATTTTGACGTGGATGTTTTGGCGGACATCGCCCTTCCTCCCGCCGATTGTAAAACCGAAGACGGACGTCCTTTGGTGGAAGGAAAAGGGATTGAAGTGGGTAATATTTTCCAACTGGGAACGCACTACTCCACCAAAATGGCACGAGCGGTGTTTACCGATGCCCAAGGACAAGCGATCCCCTATTATATGGGTTGCTATGGAATTGGTGTGGGACGAACTTTGGCCACCGTCGTCGAAGTTCATCATGATGAGAAAGGGATTGTGTGGCCTAAAAATATCGCGCCGTATCAAGTTCATTTATTGCACTTGGGAAACAGCGAAAATGCCGCCCAAAAAGCGGAATTGTTGTATGAAATCTTGTGCGAAGCGGGTATTGAAGTGCTATGGGATGACCGGGATCTGCGTACCGGCGAAAAATTGAATGATGCGGATCTTTTGGGCATTCCGATTCGTGTGGTCGTCAGTGATCGGTCGCTGGAAGCCGGCGGAGTGGAATGGAAACTGCGTCACGAATCAGACTTCCGCATTGTTTCAGAGCCCGAGTTACTTTCTGAAATTCAAACCTATTATGCTTCCTAAAAAATGGCTTTCATTAAGCCTTATCCTCCTCTTTGCCTTCCCCTCGCTTCTGTGGGCCGAATCGGACTTGACTCCAACCGCTTCCTTTTACCTGAGTCCCAGCAGCGGATCATTGGAGACTCAATTCAGCTTTGATGCCTCCGCGTCTTATGATTCCCGCGGCTTTTCAAACAATCTGGACTATCGTTGGAATTTTGACTATTCAAGCGGCGGAGACTTCGGTACATGGGATGATGATCCAACCCTGACGCATCAATACACCACCATCGGAGAAAAAACAGTCGCCTTGGAGGTAAGAGACGAAGAGGGCGCCACCGATCGAACGTATGGAACGCTTAACGTGTCCGAATCTCCGGCTTTTAGTGCCTGGTTTGATGTGAGTCCTACGTCGGGAAATTTGAACACCAGCTTTAGTTTCAGCGCACAGATCTCAACCAAGGCTTCGGTCTCAAAAGATGATTTTCAGGTGCGATGGGATTTTAATGGAGACGCCACGTATGACACCGCCTATTCCACCTCAAAAACCGCTTACCATACCTATTCGGATACCGGGTATTACAATCCTCACCTTCAAGTGCGAAGTCCCGAGGGAGAAGTGATTGAGGTGGTGGGCTATGACGATGACGACCCCAATGAAATCACTTTCATCTATGTTGCCGAAAGTGAATATCCGGAAGCGTCGATCGTGGTTTACCCTTCCGGAGGGTCGGTCCAAACCCAATTCTATTTTGACGGATCCAAGTCATTCGATGCGCAGGATCATAAAAATCTGGAATACCGCTGGGATTTTGAGGGCGATGGCCTTTTTGATGTCGACTGGAGCACGGAAATAGACCCCACTCATAAATATGAAATTTCAGGAACCTACAATGCGATCTTACAAGTTCGTGATGGCGACGGAAACACCGATGAAGTGTTCACCACCATCATTATCGGAGAAGATAATTTGGTGCCCGAAGCGGATTTTACGATCACTTCGGATAGCGGCCTGAGTGATAAAACCTTGGGAACCACCAGCACAACCTTCACCCTTAATGCCAGCGTGACCACGGATGAAGAAGATACTCTCAGTGAGATTCAAGTACGCTGGGATTTTGAGGGCGATGGCAGTTACGACACCACCTTTGACACCCAGAAAACGGCCGAACATCGTTATTTGGAAGCGGGAACCTATACCATTGTCTTACAGGTTATGGATACCGATGGACAAAAAGACACGCATGAGGAAACCGTGACCATCGTGGCCAACGACGGCCCCGTCGCCTTCTTTGAAGTGGATCCTTTGCGCGGCACTCCGGGAACGGTATTTTCTTTTGATGCGTCCGCTTCCAGTGACAGCCAATACTTAACGAGCGAGCTGCAGGTACGATGGGATTTTGATGGCGATGGCAGTTACGATACCGTTTTTGCGGTGGACAAAACAACCAGTACCACCTATGAGAAACCTGGGGAATACACGGTCACGCTTCAAGTCAAAGATCCCGAAAGTAAAACTTCGACGACCACCCAAAGCATTGAAGTGGTGGAAAGTACTGCGCCCGTTGCCGAACTGTCGGTGAATGTGAGCTCCGGCACGTTTTCCACTCTGTTCCAATTCGACGGCTCCTCCTCCCACGACGGCGAAACCTTTCCGGACGAACTGTGGTTCCGGTGGGATTTGAATTATACCGGTGCCAATGACATCGCTTATGACACCTCTTGGAGTCGGGCGAATACCAAATCCGCGTACTTTGATCAACCGGGCGACATCACGGTGCGGTTGGACGTGAAAGATGAAGAAGGAAATATCGCCACGGATTTTGTAACGATCAGCATTCATTGGGCTTCGGCGTATATGGATTATCTGAAAGACAATGGCATCCTCAAAGGGTATTCCGGGGGCGACATGGCTCCGGATCAGCAGGTCACACGGGCTGAACTGCTCAAGATGGCACTTAAAGCCGTAGAGGTAACGGAATCCGGACATACTTATCAGGGCTATTTCACGGATGTGAAACAGAGCGACTGGTTCGATGTGTATGTGGAAAAAGCCTATGAGATGGGAATTGTGAAGGGGTATTCGGATGGGAGTTTTCATCCCAACTCCCCCATCACCCGAGCGGAAGCCATGAAGATCCTGATGGAAGCGTTTGAGCTGGAATTGGAATCGTATGAGAGTGGGGATTTCCCGGATGTGCATGAATGGGACTGGTTTGCCGATTATGTGGCGACCGCGTACGAATATGGGCTTATCAATGGATACAACGATGGCTATTTCCGTCCCAATAATTTGATGACGCGAGGAGAAGCATCGAAAATTTTGGCCTTGGCCATGCAGGGGAGATTGTAGCGCTCTCCTCCGAGTGGTTTGAATAGAAATAATCCTCGCTTAACTTCGTAAAAATTGCTTCAGGACCCACGAGACCCTAAAAAGATTTATTCGATTTTAATTTGAGATTGGGATAAAATTAAGCCTACAATTTAAAATTTTTTTTATGGAAAGAAGCGACTATCATCCTCCAGAGCAGGCTTCCCCTGAAGATTTGGTACGGTTGCCAAAGATTTTTATTTCACCGGAGACCTGCGCCAGAATTAGAATTGCCTACCTACCCGGACAAACTTTCTATGGTGAACCGCGTAATCCCGATGAAGTAAAATCAGGAGTTGATATCGTGTGTAGAAATGTATTCAATTCTGAAGGAAAAAGGATTGCAGGTTCTCTTACCTGCAGAGTTCAATAAAGATCGCTAGCTTAAGGATAGCGAAAATATTTTAAGGTAGTGTTAAGTGCTGAATGCTAGTCCTTTTTATGAAGGCTCATTTTTTTGATCTTTGCTCTATTTTGTGCTATAATTTTTAGATTTCGGGTGCAAGCTAATCCCTTATTGCAATGTTGGAAGAAAAAGGTACGGATTTGATCGAAGCGCTTACATTGCAACCCGGATATCAGGACAAGCGGGTCAAAAATGTGGTGGATGAATTTTTACCTGAACTGGTGGAACTTCAGCGTAAAGGCAATCATGCAGAAGTGTTGAAAAAAATGGAAGAATTAAAAAAACGATTGGAGGCCATTTATTTCGTTGATCCCCTTTTACTGAGCTACCATGCGTTTCTCAAGAACCTAGGATTGAATGAAGGGGAGGTTGAATCGTTGAAAAAGTTGGCCACAGGGTATGACGATGCCGTGATCATTGCGCGGAAACAAACGCTCAATCCCCACTTACCCGTACCCATACCCACTCTGGAGCGTGTGCTTCAGGAACTCATGCGATTGCCTGCGGAAGTGCTACATGAGGTGGCGAAGTTTGGAAGACCAACGCTACTGATGACTCCTCCCAACACTATGGAAGAAAAAATAGAGGCCATGAATAGCTATAAGCCCTATAAGGCCGAAGCGGATCATTGGGGTAATTACCAAAACAATGTCTACTTTGGCGGGAACCCAAACAGCCCGGTATGGGGTCCCCAGCCTACTCAATTAGAAATCAGCGTCACAGAGGGAATGCCCATCCTGCCGCAACTTTCACCTGAACTATTGGAACAAAACTATGGAGAGCAGTATAAGCGGTTCTATAGAGACCTAACAGGAAGAGGATTACGGATGATCACAGCTCATGAATTTGCAGGCCTCGAACAGCTATCATTGTTGAACTATGAACGAGCAAAAAATAATGAAGCCCATCCGTATCATGATGCCCCTCAAGAGGAGATTGTTGATTTTTATGAGGAGGGTCAAAATAAAGTCATGACCGCTTTCTATCAGCCCGAGGAAAATTTGACAAATATTAAGATAGTTCGTTGCGGTCACTTTGACTCCGATGCTTTGCAGTTGTTCTTCGATTCTAAAAATTCTTCCGATGAGCGTGGTTACCTTCGCTTTCGCCCGTCGGTAGAGGTTTTTGAATTTTAGGATAGCCTCCTAATGCCTAACCTTTTGATCTTTTCCCGTTTTTATGCTATAATTTTTAGATTTTAAAAACAAAAACTCACTAAATCTTTTGCGCATGAAAACTTCGCTCTACTCTCGACTCCTTTCCTTGCTTGTATTGAGCGGACTCCTTTTTGGTATCGTGGGCTCAACGGCTCTCGCCTCCCCCACCTCAAGTCCCCCGAATGGAAATGCCAGCCCCAAGTTCAAAAGCATCAGTATTTTCGGAGATGCGGAAATCGATGGGAATTTGGAAGTGGGACAAGCGGTCACGATTGCTCAAGACTTGAGTGTTTCCGGTGGAATCAATGTCACCGGAGCCTTAAATGTCGGTGGCCAATCTTTCTTTATGGATCAAGCCAATTTCTCCAAAGACATCATTACCGAACAACAAGTTTTTGTCGGAACCCAACTCAATGTGGAAAATGACGCCATTGTCGGGGGGCAACTTTCCGTCGCCAATCAGGCCAATTTTGGAAACAGCCTCATTGTCGCGGGAGGATTATCTCTCGGAGAAAACATTGAGGTGAGCGGTGATATTAACGGACAGGGAAATTTGGATATTGCCGGAGATTCTCACGTGGACGGCAGTTTTAGCGTGGATGGAGATTTGATCGTGGATAACGAAACGCAATTGAAAAATGTTGTGATTGACGGCGATCTTACTGTGAATGGAACCATCAATGGAATGGAAAGTGTGCCCCAAGATGGGCAACCGCAAGAAGAGACCCAAGGGGGCGACCTCACCGTGGACGGTCAACTTTTCGTGAAAGGCCAAGCCAATTTTGAGCAAGACATCATTAGCAACCAACAACTGTCCATTGCCCAACAAGCGAACTTTGGTGCCGATATTATAGGAAATAGTCAACTCACGATTGCCGGGCAAGCCAATTTGAATGGCGATGCCATCATCAACGGCCAGCTGTTTGCCAATAAACAAGCCAACTTTAAGGAAAACGCGATTTTCAATAAAGATCTTATTGGAGCCAAAGGCCAATTTGGAGAACTATCCATTTCGCCCACTTCGGATGGACTGGGAACCACGATTAAGGAGGGTTACATTCAATCGATCACCAAAAACAATGCCGCCCTCATTGGAATCAATCAAAATGTGGTGAACGGCAATGGAGGCATCAAGGGAATTTTAAGAGAAAGCATTGGAGACACCGTGGCCTGGCTGGGATACAAGGACGGTTCGGGCGGAGTGTATGGCATTTATACCCAAGGGGTGACTAAAACCGGCAGTTTAATTTCAGATCGCGAAGTGTTCACCAACACCATTGCCTCCACCACCGGTAAGGTTAATATTCAGGGTGGAGTGACCGCCAGTGATTTTGGGAAATTCAATTTCTATACCAAAACCATCAAGAATGGAAATGGCACCGCGGCCACTCAAAAATGCTCGAACAATGAAATCTTGATCGCCTGTGGAGGCTACAGCAACCAACCCGGCAACTATCAAGGCGACGTGATGTACAACAAAGAGTGTACCGCCATGCGCAGCAACACCACCGGAGACCTCACGGTGTACGCGTACTGCTTTGACCCACGGAACTTACCGTACTGATCGATGAAAGGTTGAACGTTAAGATAACGGCCACACCATCCTAAATAACCCCGGAGCTCGGGGTTATTTTTATTCCGGCTGCTTTTCCTTTTATTCCTGCGCTGTTGTCGGCGTGGTACTCATGCTTTCCGACTCTATAAAAGGATTGTATTCATCTTCTTTTTGCATTGCTTCGATCATCTTCAAACAAGATTCTTTGGTGCTTTCACTTTCAATCGGGTCGCACGAGGCAGGATCCTGAGTCTCCTTGGCCTGAGCGAAAGCGATATTCACAATACAGGATTCCTGGATCACCACGTCCTCTATTTCTTCACATTGGGAAAGATCAAGCGTGCTGAGCGCTTCCTGGTAGGTATCACTCACCGCTTGAGCCGTGAGCTCGGTGCGAGGGACTTCAACTTGTTCTTCCTCCGCACTTCCATACACACCTTCCTCTGCGGGAAGGGTACTTTCCTCTTCATCCCCACATCCGCTCAGAAGGAATAATGCCATCATGAGGGGAAGGATCATCCACTTGTTCGGAAAAACATTCATGGGGAGGGGAAATTAGACGACAATTAAAGCCCCAGTTGCTTGCGAATTTCATCGGCCTTGCTTTGATCTTCGCCCTTCTTTTGATCCTGTTCATTCAGAGTTTCCAAATCTTTCCATTCGGCCCAGTGTTTCTGTTCCAATTTTTTGAGTTGGCTGGAATGCTTGGGAGACAGTTCAATGAATTTTTCTTTTTCTTCTTCAAGAATATCAATCAATTCGTCGATTTGATCCTGACGGAGTTTCGGGATGGAGTCGATGATCTTTTTCTTTTCATCACGGGTTAATGAAATGGAACCGGCCAATAATTTAATGAAATTTTCTTCATTGAATTTTAGACTATGTCCCGCAGGCAGCTTCACCGTGGTTTTAAAATCTTTAATGTGTTCTCCAAAACGATAGTTGGGGTCTCCTTCCGGCTCGGCGCCCGGGGCACCGCCACCGGGAAACCCACC
>CAYTES010000037.1:0-13876 GCA_964436935.1 uncultured Candidatus Peribacteria bacterium
GGTTAATTTTGCCGCAGGAGGGTTGGCCACTCCCGCCGATGCCGCACTGATGATGCAATTGGGATGTGACGGTGTGTTTGTGGGGTCCGGCATCTTCAAATCATCCGATCCCGCCAAACGCGCCAAAGCGATCGTAGAAGCCACCACTCATTTCAACAACCCCGAGATTCTGGCGAAAATTTCCGAGGGACTTGGGGAAGCCATGGAAAGCCAAGAAATCCACCAACTGGAGACAAAATACGCACAACGGGGATGGTGAATCTAGACTTTTATTTTTAAATCCTTTTTTTAGATTGCCAAAAAATAATAAAATACGTATAGTATTGCACAATTAGCCTTAGATCTCTGTGATGTTCTGGATCGCCCTTGGTATTTTTTGCATCTCACTTTTCCTCTTTCTTTTCGAGTGGATCGATAAAACTATTGTAGCCCTTTTGGGGGCTATTTTTTTAATCTTGTTCGGCGTCCTAGATTTCGAGGAAGTCATTGAGGCCATCGATTTTGAAACCATTGTACTGCTTATGGGATTGATGATGCTGGTTTCCATCGCACAACACTCCGGCCTTTTTTCCTGGCTCAATGTAAAAATCGCAGATAAAAGCGGGGGAAATCCGCTTACGATTTTTCTTCTTTTTATCCTACTGGCCTTCGTCACTTCAACTATTTTGGACAATGTCACTGTTGTCCTTTTAATTATCCCCATTGCCCTGGCACTCTCAAAAGGATTGGGGCTCAATTCAAAACTTTTCATCATCAGCTTGGCCCTTTTTTCCAATATTGCCGGAGCGCTTACCCTTATTGGTGACCCCCCCAACGTCATCATCGGCATCAAAGTGGGACTAACGTTCAATCAATTCATTCAAAACTTATGGATTCCTATTTTTTCGATGTCCGTGTTGATTATTGCGTACATCCTTATTCTCTATTGGAAAGATTTAAAACCAATTTCCAATAGCCTTCCACGTGTCTTAATCAGCAATCTCATCATTGAACGCATCAAATATCAATTTTCGATTAAAAAATTGAGTTCCTATTTGATCATCATCACGATTCTCGCCATTATCGCCACCATCATTGCCTTTGTCCTTCAACCTCATTTGGGAATTCCCATTGGAGTGCTTGGTTTTTCTCTCGGACTCATTTTAACCCTTTTTGTGTTTCGTCATATTCCTTTTTCGGCGGTGCTTCATGAAATTCACTGGGACTCTCTTTTATTTTTTATGGCGCTTTTTGTGCAAGTGGGAGCGCTTGAAAAAGTGGGGTTCCTCGAAATGATCACCAACATCATTGTCCAGTTTTCCGATAATTATGCACTCCTCCTTTTAATCGTTGTATGGGGAATCGGTCTATGCTCCGCCGTGATCAATAACATTCCTTTTGTTGCCTTAATGATTCCGGTTATTTATGATTTACAAGCTCAAATGAGCGGCCAACCTCATCTCGACTTATTGTGGTGGGCACTAGCGCTCGGTGCTTGTCTCGGAGGAAATGCCACGATTATTGGCTCTTCCGCAGGCGTGATTGCAGTCGATATTGCTCGAAAGAACGGCATTAAAATCAGCTTTTTTGATTTCATGAAAGTCGGAGTCCCTGTTACTTTGATCTCGCTATCTGTTGCTTCTGTTTATCTTCTGGCTCGACTTTATTTATGACGACTTATCGCGAACAACTTTCGGATATTTTTCGAACCATCGAAGCGGATCGAGGAACCACTTCTCTTTCAAATCTTTTATTGATCGTGCTTAATGAAATTTTCGACCACTTTAAACCCATTTCCGTCGATGATTTTTATCATCAATTCAAAGGCTTGGTGCTTCTGGTGAAAACCACCAAGCCGCGTATAGGAATCATCATTTTTCATTTTTGTCAGATTTGGGATGAAATGCAGTATCATCGCGATTCCATTCAAACCCTTCCTCAATTAAAAAGAGTGATTCAACGCACCATCGACCGGCTCACCAAAGAGGCGGAAAAAGATAACAAAAAACTTATCATCAATGGAGGCGCATGCATTAACGATAATGATAGCATCCTCATTCATTCTCATAGTCGTACTGTTTTGAAAATCGTTGAAAAAGCGTACCGTCATAAGAAAAAAATCCGCATTGTCCTTGCGGAACAAGAGGAAGAAAAAACGCAGGACATGATTCATTTTTTCCAAGAACGTGAAATTCCTTTCATCGTGGTTCCGGAATACATGCTGTCTCATATCGAGAGCGAGGTGAACAAGGTGTTTTTGGGTGGAATCACCTTCACCAACCAATACAGTTTTGTCACTGACGCGGGAACCAATTCTGTGATTTCCGAATTCCATCATGTCAAAATTCCCATTTACATGTTCATGACCACCAAAAAATTCTCTTTCTGGGAGGTGGATACCAAACAACAAACCTATAAAGTGACCCAAAAAAAGCTCGAAAAACACCCCGAAAAATTGGTGACGTACGAACGGATTAAATTCTCCCATGATCGGATTCCTGTCGATCTATTGGATTACGTCGTCACCGAAAATGGAGTATATACGCCTGAAAAAATTAAAAAGGTGTTTGATAAAGAATATAAAATGTATGCTCAGTGGCGAAAACGTCATTTTGATCCGAAAGAAATTGAGATAAATGATTAGAGCTCACTCGAAAATGTGGATTCTTGAGCCGTTTTTTGTATAATGGAATGGCTATGGATCAACATAAAATCTTGCCCCTTGTCGGTGTTTTGGCTCTTCAGGGCGATTTTATGGAACATCGACACGCGCTGGAGGCCTGTGGAGCGGCCGTGATGGAGGTGCGGACGCCTGAGGATCTTAGTCGGGTTGATGCGCTCATTCTTCCGGGAGGGGAAAGCACCACGATCGGAAAATTATTGCAATGGACGGGCTTGGCGCCTGAATTAAAAGCACGCATCGAGGAAGGAATGCCGGTGTATGGCACATGTGCCGGAGCGATTGTACTGGCAAAAACTATCGTGGGGCGAGAACAAGCCCCCCACCTGGGCGTTATGGACATTGAGGTGGAACGCAATGCCTATGGACGACAACAGGACAGCTTTGAAACCGCTCTCACCGTAACCCTCGACGGCACGGAAACCTCAGTGGTCGCCGTTTTCATCCGAGCGCCCAAAATCCTCTGGGTGGGGCCTTCGGTTAACGTTTTGAGCACCCTCAATGGCACGATTGTTATGGCCCGTGAAAAGAACATGCTGGTGAGTACCTTTCATCCCGAGCTCACTCCCGGCCTTGAAATTCATCGCTATTTTATTGAACAAATGATTTTGACTTCTTAACTTTTTCTATGACTGTTTCTCGCCCCCTTAAAAAATCAAAAAATACACCCACTCAGCTTACCTCCACAGCCCGCCGCGAGGCCATTGCTGAGCACTTCACCGCACTACTTCAGTTGCTCGGAGAAGATCCTGACCGCGAAGGGCTCCTCAAAACACCGGACCGCATCGCTCGCTCTTGGGAAACCCTATTTGCCGGCTACGATCAGGATTTCAAAAGCAATGCGACGGTCTTTGAAAACGAAAATTATGATGAGATGGTGATCTCGAAAGACATTGAATTTTATTCCATGTGTGAGCACCACATGCTCCCGTTTTGGGGGCGAGTGCATATCGGCTACATTCCCGCCGATAAGATCATCGGGCTGTCCAAACTGCCCCGCCTGGTCGAAACCTATTCCCGTCGGCTTCAAAACCAGGAACGGCTGACCTCTCAAATTGCCGAAGGCCTCATGAACGTCTTGAAACCCAAAGGGGTTGGAGTTGTGATTGAAGCCCAGCATTTCTGCATGATGGCGCGGGGGGTTCAAAAACAAAATACCATGATGATCACCTCCGCTGTTCGGGGACTGTTCAAAAAACACATGAATACCCGCTCCGAATTTTTACGTTTGATTGGGAAAAGCTAGCACCTTAAGGCTTAGGGCGTTGGCTCAAAAATGAGCCTTAAAATGGTTCGCGTTTTCCTTTACAATATCCCCATGTCCGACTCCATTCCCAAGCCCGTCCAGGATCTCATCCAAGCCTTTTCTTCCCTGCCAGGCATTGGCCCAAAGACCGCCTCGCGCTTAACCATGTACTTATTGCAATCGCCGGAAAGTGCGAGCGAACAACTTGTAGATTCCATCCGGCAACTCAAGGCCTCCACCCTCCTTTGTCAAACCTGCTGGCACCTCACGCTTCAAGATCCATGCGCGCTGTGTGCGGATCCTTATCGAGATCCTTCGGTCGTGTGTGTGGTGGAAGATCCCGCCGACTTGATTGCGATCGAAAAAACAGGCCGTTTTAAGGGGCTTTATCATGTTCTGCATGGGGTACTGTCACCTATTGATGGTATTGGCCCGGATGCGCTTAAAATAGACGCCTTGATTGAGCGCGTGAAAGCTTCTCTCGATAAAGAACCTCTGATCCGCGAGGTCATTTTGGCCACGAATCCCACGTTGGAAGGAGAAACCACCGCAAACTACCTGCTCAGACTATTGAAACCGTTGGGGGCAAAGGTCACCCGCATTGCAAGAGGTTTACCGTCCGGCGCAGACATTGAGTATGCGGATGAGGTGACGCTGACGAGTGCGATGGAGGGACGGCATGAATTTTAAGAGGGTTGCAATTTTCTAGGAGCTTTTCACATAAAGGGTTTAGTTTTTTGCTTTGAGTCGAAACAAACTTCCACCCGTTCCCGTGAGATGCGCAGTTGGATACTTTTCTTTAAGATCCGGATGTTGCTTGAAAAAACTGTCTTCGAAATCATTGTGGAGCCACGATTCTAGACGGGTCATTCTTTCCTCGGCCGACAGCTCGAGTTCTCCCTTTAAAAAACGAACAAACTGCGAGGTGTCCCTCAGGTGCTGACCACACTCGGATAGTTTCAAGGCTCCGTATGCCTCGGCCGTTGAGACATGAATTCCGGTAGGAATCACTTCAATGCCTATCCCTTCCAGCGGAGGAACCGGCATCAAATGCTCTCCGTAATGCATCCCCAATGCGGCTCCTCCGAGCACAAAAAAGGGTACATCCATGCCAATTTCAGCCGCAAGCGTCAAAAGTGTTTCACGGGAAAGGTTCAATTCCCACAGTTCATTTAAAGCTTTCAATGTGGTGGCGGCGTTGGAAGAGCCTCCCCCAAGGCCGCTGCCCAGTGGAATTCTTTTATCCAGCGTGATTTTTACCCCACGGTGTGGGGCATACGTTTTTTGCAGGCGCTCTGCCGCGCGCATCACCGGATTGGTGTTGTCCCGAGGCACCTCCGGATGATCGCAAAAAAATTCGATTTTTGCCTCTTCCAATAATTCGAACTGCATCTCATCGGTGAGAGTCAGAACTTCATGGTAAATGGTATTCAAACGATGGTAGCCCGAAGGATTGCGACCCAAAACGTCGAGCGCGAGGTTGATTTTGGCGCAAGATTTTAAGGAGAGCATGATAGAGAAATATTTTTGATTGGGGGAGCTTTTTCAGATTAGAAATCTTGTCCCGGGACAAGATTTTGACCAAGAAACCTTCGTTACAAAAATTTCATTCGTTTGAGTGCGGCCCCCTGTCGTTGCGGGGAGTTGAACCTTTTTGGTGCCGAAAGGAGGTTCCCTAACTCATCATGTACGTTTTTTTACTCAATGTCACCGTTGCCCAACACTGCAACCCTTCGCCCCGACCAAAGGGAGTTAAATCCTCGCCGGTTGTCGCGGTGATTCCAATACACGACGGTGAAATATCGAGCAACGCGGCCAAGCCGGCTTTCAAATCCGCGGAAATCGGATCAATCCGGGGAGTGGATCCTTCCAACTGAAATCCAACCTGTTCCACCGCATACCCCTCTTTTTTCATTTGCGCGAGCACATGATTCAAATAAACGGTGCTGTCTTGCACCCCTTGTTCTTCATACAGTGCATCGGCAAACGTTCCAAGAGAGCCTTCCCCGATCGCTTGGAAAATGGCGTTGCACAGCGCATGCAACATCACATCGCCATCCGAATTGGCCTGACACTTGGGGGCGTCCGGAAAATATTTCCCTCCCAATGTCAGCCCGCGATGCTCCCGCTCAAAACGATGGCTGTCCATGCCGATACCGGTATGGATTTCGCGATTTTCCAGCAAAAAACGAGCGAATTCAATGTCTCGACGGGTGGTGATTTTAATGTTGTTTTCACCGGCGGGGACAATGGAGGGTGAAATCCCCAGTAACTCCATCAAGCTCATTTCATCGGTTCCTTCCATTTTTTTTTCCAACGCTGTGGCATACAAATCCGTGCGAACCACTTGAGGGGTCTGTGCGTGCCAAATCCGTGAGCGGTCCACGGTTTCCACAATTTTTCCAGCCTCCACTCGTTTTAGCGTGTCCACCGCAGCATGCCCCACACACGCCGCTCCATCGGCTCGCGCCGCCTCAAGTACCGACGTGATTTCGTCACAAGTCACAAAGGGATTGGCCGCATTGTGCACCACAAAAAAATCGCTCTGGGACAATCGGTTTTGACTCTCCAAATAACGATAAGCGTGCGCGGCACTTTGCTGACGTGTTTCTCCGCCGATAACACACTCCACGCGCTCAAGTCCCTCTTGCCCTAAAAAATTTTGGATTCGATTGTGATCCGATTCGCGAATCACCACAACGACTGAGTCTATTTGGGGATGACTATAAAAAGTTTTTATCGACTGATAAATCAAGGATTTGCCCGCAATGTTTTCGTAGAGTTTATGGGGAACTCCGGAACGGATTCCATTTCCGGCCGCTAAGATGGCAACGTGATTCATGATGTCTTCCCTTTAGCATGGGAAAGTAAGAGATGCCAGCCGGATTTTTAGCGCGAACCAATTGACAAAATTTGTTTTAATTTATAATATAATTTCTTATTTCTAAAATGCGCTCATTTGGATTTCACTTCTCTTTCTTCTCTACTCGAACAAACGGACGATAACATACAACGCCACGAACAACCCTTGGCACGTGCCGCAATTGACGACCGAATTGAAAAAAAACTCGATTTGGATCGAACGGGTAAAGCACGCCTAAAGGCCCAATTGGGTAAAATTAATATCAGTGAACATGATTTTGCCGGAGCATTCCTTCATTTCAGAAACGCCGGGATCCATCACAATTTATTGGCCGCCCGAGTCGCTACGTGCTATCTCAATCTCGCCCTAAAATTCGGGGATGAAAATTTGGGATCCGAAATTCGCAATTTGGAAGCCCGTCAACCTGATAATCCCGAAATTTCGCTGGTTCGCGGCCTATTTGAAATCAGCCAATTTCAAGATGCTCAAGCCCGTAATACCTTTCTGTCCACCACCCACTCCCGCCTGGAACATCGTTCCCAAATTACAGAAGCCCATCGACGACTGGCCGAACTCCCTCTTTTAAATTTATCTCAAAAAGAAAATGGTATTGCGCTTGCAACCTCACATTTGCACCTTGAAAAACTTAGGGATATGGACCCTGCTCATCCTCACATTGCCACACTTGAGGGACTACTTGCCTTAAGTGAAGGAGATCTTGACCGGGCCATTGCGATTTTTGAACAACGAGGAATCGTTTCAACTCCTTACAACATGATGGCGGTTTTGGGAACAACGGTGGCGCATTTACAGCATGAAGAGCCTTACAAACAAAAAAGAGGCACGGAATGGATTCGTCAGAGCTTAGAAAAAATTAAACCCGGAACCGTTTTAACTCATTACCTTCAATTGAGGGCTCGCACGTTGCATTCCGACGACAAAGAACACACCCCTATTCCCCTTATGCTTCAAAGAGGAATAGAACAGGGCAAAACTCATTTGCTTTATATCTTTTTACTGGCTTCTCTACATCCCAACTATGAAGCCTGGCCTGTCATTTTGGAACAATTGGAAACCAACTCCATTCCCTTTGCAAAAGAATCCCTTGAAATGATCCTTAAAGACCCCGCTATGCTCAATTCATTTGAACGGCCTCTCCTCCTGCGTGAAATGCTCTGCGACGAAGCTCCCATGCGCATTTTGGAACTAAATTTTTAATTTTTAATGTTTTAAGCCTTGAATTTTTATCTTTTATCCTTAATATGGGGCATTGAAAACGCCGAGGCGCCAAATTTTTGTAGTGCACTTTTTTAAACTTTTAATTTTATATAATGAGTGTCGATAAGAAATGGGAAGGGATGGCAAAATATGCGATGGCGGAACTTGCGGTAGGCAAAAAAGCCGGGAGTCAAAAACTGGCGTACGAACGCGTCCCCCGGCCAACCCCTTCTCCCAAAAAATTAAGGCCGGAGCACTCTTTTAACATGGGGATCCTTGATCCTGAACAAGAGGGATTTTTAAATTCATGTATTGCCGTCTACAGGTTGGATGCAGAGTATGAATCTTTTTCAGCATTGGGGAAATTGAAAGTCGAAGATTATTTTATTCCGGTTGAGCTGGTCATTTACACTAAAGGAGAAACGCGTAACGTACGACTTAAGTTTTGTGCCGATGAAAGCTCGTCCGATACGGTTTTTTATAAAACCACCGAAGTGGTGCTGGAAGCCCGACAACGGATCATGAGCGGAAAGTTCAAAGAAGCCGTGGCTTTGGTGACCGATGCGGAGGCCTCATTGACACCCACTAATTCCAAGGACCCTGACAGTTCCGTTCGCACAGAAACGCCTTCCGTTGTTGCCTCATCCGATTCTCCTGCCACCCCAACGGCGCAGGAAACACCGCCTGCACCCATATTAGAACCGGGGCGCAACTTAAACGACCCGGAAACGGGCTTCCCCATTGTCGATTCCTCAATTACTTATTCAAAAGGAGATTCTTCTATCCCCTTGATGAGCGCAGTGCGAGAGGCCGAACGCCGTAAGAATAATGGAGAGCCCGTCTTGCTCCGCATCACGATCGATGACCAACCGGGTTACGCTCGTCTTTACCGAAAACCAATGGGAGACACTCATCAGCTCATGACTCAAGTGCGTCTGGCGATGGAAGGTAACCCGTGGATGAATCCTTACGACCTTTAAGCCATTTTTTTATTTCTCATTTTTTCGTTTTATGACTTCTGAACGTCCCGATGTCCTCCAATTAACCCATAGTACCACCGATCATTTGATTGGTCTTCGATACGCAAAAACTCTAGAAGCTCAAGGCGGCGGCCGTATACAGATTGCACATATTGGCCGAGAGTCTCTTCATGAAACCGCAAGAATGATCCAAGGCCATGGTCCGCGAGTTCTTATTTTGGATGAAAAATTCCCGGAATTCACTCCGCCGGAACTTGTGACGTTGTTGCAAAAAAGAAAATTAATACTGTCACGGCATAGCGTCCTACAGGGGGATCAGGCACCCGATGGAGCGATGATGGTTAAACTTTTTGGCGATACTCCTAAAAGATCCGGAGCAGATGCTCTTTTAGATCATGTGCTTGAAGGAACCATTTCTTTTGTGAGAGCGAAAGACCGCGAAGGAAAGGATTTTTTGCCCACCCTTTCGCGTTCGGCTCGCTTAGCCCAACATCTTAAATTGGGAAATGATCCTCTTATTTTAAATGAGCTCATGGATCAAACTTTTCACGGCGTGAGAGAGTTGCTCGGACTCGCTCACCGAAAGGACGTCTTGGATCACTTGCACCAAGGCTGGAAAACCCCGCGGACGAGACAATAATCCGTACCGTTATTTTTTGGATCCGGCTAATTCCATTTTGATCTGTTCCACAATCTCCAAAAACCCAATTTTCCCCGATAAAAAATCTTGTACGGCGGCTTCATTGGCGTGCACAAACTTGGCCGGCACGTTCCCCCCTTTTCTCCCCACTTCGTAGGCGAGCGTTAAGCCTTCGAACGTTTTCACATCCGGCGCAAAAAATTCCAGCTTTCGATCAAGTAGCGACTCATTTTTCAATTGCAATGAAGAGTAGGGTAAATCGACACGATGGGGATAATGGAGGGCATAATGGATCGGAATTTTCATGCTCGGGGGTGCAAGGTGCATCAAGGTGTTTCCGTCTTTCAACTGCACCATGCCGTGAACCAAGCTTTGAGGATGAACCCGCACTTCGATGCGGTCGTAGTCAAATCCAAACAGATGATGGGCCTCGATCACTTCCAATCCCTTATTGATGAGCGTGGCGGAATCAATCGTGATTTTTGGTCCCATGTTCCAGGTGGGATGCCGCAAAGCCTCTGCCACTGTGACACGCTCAAGTTGCTCACGGGTTTTCCCCCAAAATGGTCCTCCCGAGCAGGTGAGAATAATCTTTTCAACCTCCTCACGATTCACTTTTTGCAGACACTGAAAGAGTGCCGAATGTTCCGAATCAATGGGAATGATTTGCCTTTTTTGCTTTTGTGCTTCTTCCATGATTTCCTGTCCGGCCATGACCAAACATTCCTTATTGGCCAATGCCACATCCTTTCCGGAACGCAACGCGGCGAGTGTCGGAGCCACCGCCTCCACACCCGCCATGGCCACCACCACGAGATCCGCCTCCCGCCCTTCGATCCATTGCGCCAAAGTTTGCGTTTCACGCTCTGCCAAAAAAATCGCGGGCGCACCGCATTCCACTTTTTGATGCTGCAGAAGGCTTTCGTTCGTATTCGCACTCAATCCCACCACCTCAAAGTAATCCCTCTCAGCAGCCACAACCTCCAGCGTTTGCGTCCCGATGGAACCCGTTGAACCGAGAATGATGATGCGTTTGTGGAACATAGGGGAAACAATTAACGATTGTCACATGTCAATCGTTCTTATTCTATTTTATACAATACTGCGCCATTGCGAATGACCATCGGCTTCAAATGACTTTCCGCAAAACTCTGTGCCCAGGCAAACTGTTGATGCAAAGGGCCGTCAAGATTGGGCTCCGCCCCCAAGCTCTGTCGCGACAAAAGAAAATACCCAAATCCATTTTGCTTCAATCGAGCAAGTGTTTGCTCCTCATCCTCGGCCTCAAACAGGCAATGAAACGTATCCAATATTTGATCGTCCACCACACGATGATCGTTCTGTTGAATATAATACGTTAGAAAAGTTCCTCCCGCGAGATATACATTTTTATTCAGTGCTTCTTGCTGATTGAGAATCGTCGCCATTTCCAAAACACCTTCCACGCGCTGTTCCTGATAAAGTTCGGCATCTGTCACTCCTCCCGCATGCAACAAAGCAGCAGCGTCATTGACCGTATCACTGAATCGCAAACTCACACTCATCAATAACCACAGCCCCAATACCCCAATGAGCCATTTTTCTTTTTCCATCAATCGACCGTACAGCCACAGCCATCCGACCAACATCGGAAATCCATACCAAACCACGCCTTTTGCGATCCCCAACCAAATGGCTGTGTACACGAATGTCCAAAGCGCCACTTGGGCCAATTTCGGATCACGCTTTTTTAACTCGGGCCAATGCAAAATAAGCAATAATGCAAGCCCGAGAAAGAGAAAACTGATATCGGTGAGGCGGTTATTCGGTAGTCCGGAATTGATGGTGGACTCCCATAAAAAAACCCCCGGCGTCCAAAACGAATGGCCTTTAAAATTTCCGCTATACCGATCCCATTCATTATAGTCCAGGGCGGACGAACAGGTTTTCTCCGGCAGATCAACATCGGATTCATCCAGGTGAATCTTGGAAGAAGGGCCTTGCAATAAAGATTCCATACTCCACGTAGGGGACAACACGGCATTTCGAATCAACCACGGTGAAAAAACCATGAGGGCAATTCCTCCGATCATAAAAAAAGGCTTACATTTTTGAAAAGAACGCGGATGACGATAAAGCGCAACTCCTCCCGCCGCCATCCCGATCACCGCACAAAAAGTCGCAATGCCGAAGACGACTTGCGTCGAAAAAGATTCCAGAAAAGTCAATCCGTCCATGAAGCCCAATACCGCCAAGCCAAGCGCGAGTATGCTCACCGCGCCCCATGCTTTCCATTCTCTAAACGCATAAAAAGCGAACAAAACCAGTACGAAAAATACGGTGGTGTATTTGATCCCCATCGCGATTCCCAGGAAAAGTCCCGCCTTGAGCAGATATGATTTTCGCTCATCTGAGGAGGTATTTTCAATAGATTGCAGCGCTTCATACCCGGCCAATAGCAAGAAAAAAAGTAAGATCAAATCCACTTTCAAATCCACATGCAGCATGAAGCTCAGCATCGGAAGACTCATGAAAAATAAGACCAGGAGTCCGGCCTTTCCCGTTGAAAAGCCCCGACGAAAGAGATAAAAACAAAATCCAAGCGTGAGGAGTCCGGCCCACGACGTGAGATTCAGTACCACCATCGGAGCTTCAAAAACCAGCCGAACCAGCGTGGTCAAAAGTTCAAAATTGTACGCGTTTACTCCTGAAATAAGCCCCTGATACTGAATCAAAAGATTGGGGATGTTTTGATAGAGATGGAGCGCGTCGAAACCCGTGGGTACCGGCACCATCATTTCGATCGTATTCAAAGCAAAAATAATCGTTCCGAGCACCACGAAAGGAAGTGCTTTCCATGCTTGCGACACCGAAAGTGTCCACCGGATTTTTTTTACCGTGAACAGAAGGGGTTTGGCATGAAATAATGCCGCAATAAAAAGCAGGGCCGCAATGGGACGAACAATGCTCGAAGTGAATCCGTCAAAAAGCCCCACTACAAACAGCACCAACATGCTCAACCCCATTCCAATTCCGATGGATTCAAAAAAGCGAAGACCGCTTATTGCGGAAAGGAATCGCGGCTTCATGAACATGGCGCCCAATCCATAAAAAAATAGCGTGATGCACACCCAAAAAAGTCCTATTTTGACCATATTGAGGGCCAGATGCCCGGCAAAAGTCGGGAGTGACGTTTGCGCAAAAAGAACTTGAATTTCCGGTGGTAAGGCGATCTTTCCCACGGACCAATCCGTGGTGATGGATCCTCGTTTGATCGCGGGCACAATCCCTTCCTCCAAGGGAACTCCTTCATCCACCATTGCGACTTGATCTTCTCCATAAAAAATCAGTTGAGATTTGGCCGTAAAAACCGAGGCGTCCATCATGGCGTAGATGAGCGTCCCGATCAGTACAACCGCCGCCGAACCATAGATTAAAGCATGCAAAGGGTTTAGTGTGATTCCTCCCTGCTTTCCTTTTCGTTGAAATACACCCACTAAAGCTCCCATTGAAAATACTACCGCGAACACCATCGCCAGTTTCCCAAAATGCATCACACTGGAAACATAAGCGTGATGCGTGTTCAGGTACCATCCCAGGACAAAAAGAAGCCAAGCGCCCCCGAGGATGTTTTTGAAATTGAGCATGAACCGATTGTAGCAGATGAAAGCGCCGGGGGAACAGCTACTAGGACAACAAGGGCGCCTTCTCTCGAATCAATTTTAAAAATTCTTCCAACAACTGAGCTTCCAGAATATTTCCCTTATAAAGTTCCCCTTTGTAATAGATATTGCCCTGCTTACGGCCTCCGGCAATGGCAAAATCAGCCTCTTTCGCCTCTCCGAGGGCATTCACCACGCACCCCATGACCGACACGCGAATATTCTTTCGAATGCCTTCATCGTGAATCATTTGCTTCACCTTTTCCACCATGGGAATGAGATCAATGTCGATACGTCCGCAGGTGGGACAGGACACGATATCCGGCTCTTTGGTGTAGAGCTTGAGCGATTTAAGAATTTCTTTACAGGCCAGAATTTCTTCCTCCGGAGCATCGGAAAGCGAGGTGCGAATGGTGTCTCCGATGCCTTGATGGAGCAGCACCCCAAAACCCACCGCGCTCTTGATGGAACCCTCGAACTTCGGACCAGCCTCAGTGACGCCCAAGTGCAACGGCGCATCGCACTGTCGAGCAATCTCCTGATTGGCATGGATCATGGTGGGGACCTGGCTGCTCTTGAGGGAAATCACGACATTTGAAAAATCGCGGCTGTCAAAAAACTTCAACCAG
>CAYTES010000038.1:0-13122 GCA_964436935.1 uncultured Candidatus Peribacteria bacterium
CTGGCGTGCTATTTTACACCCGCCCAACATCAGACAACACTTGACCGTATGCGGTTCGTTCATCTTTCGACTTAATTTTAAACTTACCTAATTACAAAAGAAATTTATTAGTATTTTAAAACTTTAGACTTTCCTAAATTCACTCTCCCAAGTTGCTGAAACATTGTATGTCATTTCGGCTATGCTAAAGTGAAACTAAATTAACCTAAAAAACATGAAACTTGGAATCGTCATCTATTCTAACGATGCTGAAACAGTTTGGAACGCTTTCCGATTCTCGAATTTTTCACTCAAAGAAGGCGATACGGTCAAGATATTTTTACTCGCAAAGGGCGTTGAATATGAAAAATTAGACAGCGAAAAATTTAACATTAAAGAACAAACAAAAACTTTCTTAGGCAACAATGGTAAAATTTTCGCTTGCGGTACATGCTTAAAAAGCCGCGAATCGGAAGGCTCTGAAACCTGTCCTATGTCCACGATGAAAGACTTGTATGAATTAGTAAAAGAGAGTGATAAAGTTCTTTCGTTTTAACGCAAAGCCGAAACGCACTCACTACGTTCGCTGGCGCACAATAGGGTGCCCTGACCATTGTAGGAAATAACGTTTTTTACAAAAACTCCCCATGGATAAACACAGGGAGTTTTAAGATTTTCAATCAACTATTAGGGAACCTCTGAAAAACATGCTTACTATTACAATTTTCACCCCGCATTGCGGGGCCAAGCAAACGATTTCTCCCCTTCGGGGGCCCGTCCTCACCGTATCGGTATCTGATACGCCTTCGGAGCTCTTCATCATTTTCGCTCGAAGAAGTAAAAATTTCATAACGAAATCATGTTTTTCAGAAGTTCCTTAAGGCTGAATCTGATTGCAGACTTAAAAATATTGCAATATAGATATTTTAATGTTAAAATATAAAGAATATTTCGGGGGGGGGGGGCAAAATTTAATAGAGACCATGATCCTAAATATAAAAATAAAAACCATTACGAAAGAAGACGTATTGGAAAAAGCGAAAATATTACAGCAAAAAAGGGCCTATTTGAGCTTTAAAGAGAAAGAAATCAGTCATTTAAAAGAAAAGTTAAAAGAAAGGGACAATAGAACGGCGGATGAGTTTTTAGTTTCCAAAATTTAATTCTTAAATTAGGTTAAAATGGAGCAAATCGATAAGCCAAAAGCCATTCTTTCCCATGAGGAAATTGATAACCAGGATATTCAGAAAAAAGTAGATCGTCTCTTCGATTTGGTTAAAAAAGATTCGCAAGATAGCAGGTTTGACCAGTTTGAGCAGTACATAAAAGAGAATGAAATTCCCGAAAATGTGTTGATGGCTTTGTCTAAAAAAATCGATGAGGAAAGCTTGTCGACTGACGGTAGGATTAAAAATAGCCAAGAAGTAAAGCGTTTAATAGAGCAAGAATGGGGGGATGAGGACCATTATTCAATCGACAAAAAAACAGAATCTGCGCTGGCGTCTCTTGAAATGGAGGGGCATCCCATTCAGTATAAAGAAGGGCTTCACCGTGGGTCGTTTGACTATTGGGTGGACGGAAACCATTTTACAATGCAACTGCCGGCGAACCGTTTCATCCTTGCCTTACGCGAGCCAGGGAATAAACCCAGGATTCGTTTTGGAAAGATGGTCATGCTAAATGGAAAAATAGAAGTGGAGCCTGGTTTTAGCAGCAGTTCCTATACCGGCGTCAAAAAATTGCCGAATGGCCAGTTTGACCTTGCGGAAGGTAGTACACATCAAGGTTCCGGTCAAGATGCGCTCTCCTCGATTGATTTTGAGGATGCATACTCTCAAGATCCGGACACAAACGATTTAGCCAAAACGAGCGTTTCTCCCAAGAGTTTTTTTGAGGAAGTATCCTCCGCTTTTGGCACCTCCCGAACCCCCGAAGAAAGCGTGGCTAAATCAGATCTTGTATTATCCGAATTTCCCAATGAACCACAAGCTTTGAATTTAAAAGCCTGGTCCTTGTACGAGAGAGCTTTGTCCATGGAGGACCCGGCTCTAGTGCTAGAAGCCAAAAAAATTGCCAATCAACTCGAGCGTGTAAGAGACAATAAAATTAAAATAGATGAAATGGACACCATCGTAAGAATTGAACATAAAATCAATCCTGGGAATGCGCGCAAAAAATTTAAAGAACTTGCGAACAAAGTGTTTGAAAATTATGCTAAAAAAGATGGAAACATCAAAGTCACCCGCCGAGAAGCCGATGTTTTACAGGGTTTGATGGATTTGTTTAAGATTAATGATGTGAATGAGATTTAAGGCCAAGAGTAAACGATTGAATTCATTCCATGATAAAAATCACGACCTACAGCGGTAATAAAAAAGTTTTTGGTACGTTCCTGCAACTGTCGGTACTATGCTAAAATAAAAAGGAACAACTTATTTTCTTAACCTAAAAACCATGTCCAACGTTAAGACAAAAAAAGAGTTGTCATCCGAGCAACGAGAAGGACTACTCAGAGTACTGAAGGCCCGTTTTGAGAAAAATAAGAGCCGCCACAAAGATTTGGACTGGAATAAAGTACAAGCCAAACTGGAAGCCCATCCTGGGAAAATTTGGTCACTCCATGAAATGGAAAGCACGGGCGGCGAACCGGATGTGGTGGGGCGGGACCCAAAGACAAATGAAATTCTTTTCTATGACTGTTCCGCGGAAAGTCCCACAGGCCGCAGAAGTGTTTGCTACGACCGTGAGGCACTGGAGTCACGAAAAGAACATAAGCCGAAAAACAACGCCCTTGATATGGTCGCCGCCATGGGCATAGATCTGTTAACGCAAGAACAGTATCGAGAGTTACAACAACTGGGAACATTTGATGCGAAAATATCGAGCTGGGTGAAAACACCTTCCGAGATTCGAAAACTCGGCGGGGCCCTTTTTTGTGATCGCCGCTATGACCATGTCTTCGTGTATCACAACGGGGCGGAATCGTACTATGCCGCCAGGGGATTCCGCGGCTCGTTAAGGGTTTAAATTTTGCACGGATGGGGCGGTGGGGTGTTCCTTTAGCATGTCAAAGAGAATGAGACATTGTCCGGAACAATAAAAAATGCTATACTTATAAGATTTAGCAATTAATTTTACGACTATGGGCAATCTAGGAGCACCAAATGGTTCTGAAAGAAATCTGGAGCATTCTCGAGAATTAATCATGCAAGGCAAAGTGGGGTTTGTAACGATTCCTACTGAGGGTCATCTCAATTTGAGCCAACTTAGTGGGAAATTAAGGATGGAAGCTATTGGTCTCACGCCGGACAAAAGATATGTCATCGTAGACTGTAGTGACATGAATGCCACGATGGGATTTGTGGCGGATCAATTGGTTTATGAACGCAATGCTACGTTTAGCCAAGGAGGACAAATTCATCGGGGCTATTTGGGTCAATGCGGACCTAAAAATATTATGGATCCAAAAGATTTAGACATGCGCAGCGATGATGAAAAAAGGGCGCATCAACAATTGCTCCTAAATTGTCAGCATCAAATTGATCAAGTGACTTTATTTTAAGGACGCCCCAGCCACCTGAAACACAAAAATAGGTATTCGCCACAAATTGCATGGTGTAGGTGCAAGAGCAGAACTCAAAAAAGGCTTACACTTTTTTAACAAACTCGGATTTCAAATACATTCCTCCAAAACCATCGATTTTACAATCAATATTATGGCCATCATTGCTTTCCACTAAGCGAATGTTTTTTACTTTTGTTCCCACTTTCAGCGCCGTGGGAAAACCTTTGACTTTGAGATCTTTGATCACGGTGACGCAGTCTCCATCCTTAAGAACCGTTCCATTGGAATCCAGAACGCTCAGTGCGCCCGATCCCTCTTCAACATTTTTTTCCGACTCCGCGGGATTCCATTCATGATAACATTCCGTGCAAACCCATAAATTCATATCGGGATAGGTATTTTCGGAAGTACATTTTGGGCATTTGTGCTCGTCACTCATAGTGATTTTTTTATTAATATAACGATTATAAAATATACTAAACCATAACGGTTTCCAATCGTGCCGCTTCTTCTGGACTCAGATTAACCTCATTCGGTAACAATCTTCCACTCACCATATAATACTTAAGCGTACACCAATGAGAGGAGTCCGCTCCATTTCTCAAGGCGTCAATAAATTTTTGTGCGCTGACTAAGCAGTCTTTCTTAGACGCTTCACTGTATTTTTGGATTCCAGATTTGATGAGTTGTTGATCCTCCACTGGAAACGAGGAGAGTTCTAAATCCGCTAAATTCATCCCATGGATAAGCAAGAAATATTGTGTCCTCTCATCGGAAAAATTGCCGCTTCTAATAATGTCTAAACTTACGCTAACACGATGATTCCATTGTTCATGGAATAACTCTTTCAGATGATCGCGGGTGGTACCAATACTCTCCGGAGTAAAATAGCCTGCCGAAAGAGCCTCGCCAAATTCTGCAAAAGGAGGAACTGTTTTTACTCGATCTACACTGCTTAATTTTTGAACGCTCCTCATGGCACGCAATAATCTTTTCCCGTAGCGAACTCCACTAATTGCCTCCGCAATAAGCGGTTTTCCAATCGCTCGATAAGCATTTGCAACCATTGCCGCTTGTGCCGGAGTAAAAATAGGACGCTCCGGAGTAAGACCTTTTCTCCGATGAAAAAATTCATCCGAGAGCTGGCCGGTATCGTTCATGATTCCTAAAATTTCGGCGACGTACGTATTGAGTACAGCGATTATTTCAGTGCGCTTTTGATCTTCCGCATCATCCCATCCATGTCTTCCGCTCTCTATGCTTACTCCCATTGCATCCATTACTTCATAACCATTTTGACCATAATCACGAAAATCCCAAGGCCCGGGGTTTTCTTCATCCGCTTTCCGCATATCAGTCACCTTTACTATATTCATGCTGAGGTATTCTTAAATTATTTATACTAAAATAGTACAAAAATGACAAAAAGTCAAATAAATTGTATTCAGTAGGCAGCCATGAGCAGTCCGCACACCGCCAGAGTGAGGGGAATAACACTGAGCTTTTTCTCCAAGAGCGACAATTGAGAAAATTTCTTTGCCGCATAGAGTCTTTTGAATTTTCCAAAATACAAACCTCCGGTAAAGGCAAAAAAAGTTCCCAAATAGATCAACGCAAGCGGCGGTGAGGGCTGGAAAAGTAGGTAGGGGATGACTGCAAGCAAGGGAACGCCGAACAGTAAAAGACTAAATTTCAATACATATTTTGTCTCTTTCTCCATAGGCATAGTGTACCAAAGATCGGCGTGTATACCAGCCACCCGATGGAATTAAATTGAGGTTGTTTGAAATGACGCAACCGCTATACTAACGGAAGTATTCCGAACCTTCCCCGATCCGATGCCCCATTTTATAGAGGTGATGCTTCACCTGGACGAGTATCTAAAAACCATCGTCAGCACCTATTCCACAGCAACCTATCTCTTGCTTTTTGGAATTGTGTTTCTTGAAACGGGTGTGGTCGTGACGCCTTTTCTCCCGGGCGACAGTTTGCTTTTTGCAGCGGGGGCATTGGCCGCAACAGGTTCTTTTCAAATCGGATTCTTGTGGGCACTGCTTTTTGTAGCTGCCGTGCTAGGGGATGCGCTCAACTACCATATTGGGAAATGGATGGGCCCCAAAGTATTTAAAAAAGAATCTTCGCTTTTTTTCAACAAAACGCACTTGCTCCGGGCACAACACTTCTATGAAAAATATGGTAAAAAGGCCATTATTTTAGCGCGTTTCATTCCGATTGTTCGTACGTTTGCTCCCTTTGTGGCCGGAATCGGAAAAATGGAATACCGTATTTTTCTTATTTATAACCTGGTTGGGGCTTTGTTATGGTGCAGTTTATTTTTGTGGGGAGGATTTTTCTTTGGCAATATCCCTTGGGTTAAAGAAAATTTTGGGATGGTGGTGATCGCTATTATTTTGATTTCATTGTTGCCCGTGGCTCAGGAATTCATGCGTTATCTGGCGGAGAAAAGAAAACGAAAATAAGAACTCGTGTTCACGTTTTAACTATGGTAAAATTTCTGATGGCCTACTTTATAGGTCTATTTTTTTTCTCCCTATTTCAATGAGCCGATTACGACCCATCACTTCGCATGACGATATTCCTTCCGAGCATCGGGAAACACCCATTGGACGTCTTTTGGAATATCATAATTTAGGGCGTTCGCAGCAACCCTACGCGGTGGCGCAGCTTCTCATCGGCATGTGCATGGACAATCGAAAAAATCTCCGTATTCCGGATAATTTTGCATTCATCCTGCGCGCGGGCGGGGCCAATTTGCGGGATAAGGAATTCAAGCTTTCGTACGCGATTGCCGTAGGAGGAGCTCGCTCAATTGCTCTCATCGGTCACAGCCAGTGTGGCATGGTGAATCTGGTGGATCGAGAAGAAAAATTCGTGAAAGGGTTGGTGGAAAGGGCCGGCTGGTCGTCCCAAAAAGCGCATGAGCATTTTCGGCGGTATGCGCCCATCTTTGAGATTGGCAATGAGGTGGATTTTATCCTCAAGGAGTCCAAACGGCTTAAAAAGAGATACCCTAAAATCCCGGTGGTACCTCTGATGTATAAAGTGGAAGACAATCGGTTGTATTTGGTGGAAGAAGGAGTCGCTATTTAAAACCCCCCATTGGGCGTTGTCTACGCTAGGTCGCTCTGTTCGGCTTCCAGTGCCGCCTCTAAGGCTTTGATCGCCACCTCCTCCATCTCGTCATCCGGTTTTTTGGTGGTGATTTTTTGGAACAACATCCCCGGAATCGTGATCCATTGCACCGCCCAGTGGTGCTCATATTTGGCGCTGAATTTCAACACTTCATAGGACAGGCCGGCAATCAACGGAAGTACCGCCAGCCGTTCCAGAAATTTCACCATAAACTCCGCATGTGAGGGAAGCACGGTGTAGACGACCACGCTCAGCAACAACACGAGCGCGATGAAGCTGGTTCCGCAGCGAGGGTGTTCGGGATGTTGCGATTGGGCATTTTTAATCGTGAGCGGAAGTCTTTTCTCATACGCCCAAATGGCTTGATGCTCCGCGCCGTGGTAAGCAAACACCCGCCGTACATCCGGCATCAAAGAAATCAATAAAATATAACCCAGAAAAATTGCCATTTTGGTGAGACCGTCGATCAGATTGAAGAGCCAGTATTCCCGGGCCACCAAGGCTGAATAGTGTTTCACGGATTCCGCAACCCACAGCGGAAGAAATTTAAACAGAAAGATCGCGAGCCCAAACGCAAAGAGAAGATAAAGCACGAGAAAAAGACCTTTATAAAAACGCTGAAAAGCCGTTTCTTCGGTTGGTATTTTTGTTGTGTGCGCCTTGGAAACATTGGACGTTGTTTTGGCCTCTTCCTCCAGGTCCTCCATGAGGATTTTATTCGAGAAGAACAGAGCACTCATTCCAAGATAGAGCGATTCTCCCAAAACCACCATGCCCCTTAAAATGGGTAGTGCCAAAAGTCGCGACCGTTTTGTCCAGCTGATATAACGTCGTGCTTCCACCACGATCTCTTTATTCGAACGGCGCACCGCCATGGTGTAGTACCGGGGTGATCGCATCATGACCCCTTCCATGAGTGCTTGGCCGCCAATGGCCAGAAGGGGCTTTTCGTCCGACGATGAGGAAGTATGAGACATAACGGGGACAGCATACATGGAAATTTCGCATGAGGAAGAGTTGAAAATAAGGAAGAATTGACATAATATTTATAAGTATTATGATGAAAAAGAATTCATTAAAGAATCATGAAATGAATAAGTTAGGATGGACCACTTTATTCGTAGCGGGCATGGAAATAACGGGATGTTTGGATGCTGAGCAGCCGTCTCGTCACGGTTATCAAGAAGTGTTTTTAAATCAAGAAAGTGTTGATGCCAATAAAGTGGCTACCACCAAGGAAGTGTCCGGCTATTGTACGCAGTATGGAGAGTCCATTAAGGTCACCGTAACGGTGGTGGGACAAGGCGCTACGGTGGAGATAGTCTGCGTAAATCAAGAGTCTGCGCCCTATCCATCATCGCCCACACCCGCTCCCGCATTAATTATTGACGTTGATGCCTTCAATAAGGCGAACGGAACGCCCCCCGCCGGGATGTATGTATGACAGCGTAATGGGCTTAATATGCGGAATGCCTCCGTATTAAGCCACGCGTAACCCGATCACACTCCCCATTCGGCCCGGTTTTTCTTTATCTCCACGATGCGAGAACCAATCTTGGGTATGGCACGCGGTGCAGATTTTGACGATTTCGATGTGTTTGGACAGGACGCCTTCTTGCTCCAATTGAGCGCGTGTCATACTCCAAAAATCCACCCGATTCCCCTCACTCAAATACGGGAGTGCTTTTTCCGAAAGTTCACGATCGGGATCAGTAAAGGCCGCACAACAAGGGCCAAGTGAAGGCCCCACGGCTGCTCGAATATCCGACGCGACCCCGCCAAAATCATCCACCATCTTTTGCACACTTTGCCCCACAATATTTTGCAGCGACCCTCTCCATCCGGAATGCACCACGCCAAAAACACGTTTTACAGGATCATACAAAAAAATTGACTGACAGTCTGCAGTTTTAATCATAAAATAAATTCCATGAGAGTCACTCAGAAATGCATCCACGTTTTTAATGCATTTTTCCGGCAAGGGCTCGCCGTTTCGAAAACTAAAAATGCGATCGCCGTGAGTTTGATTCGCCTCCACCAGAACTTCCGAAGAAATGCGAAGGGCCTTTTGGAGCCCGCTGCGATGGGCTAAAACTTGCTTTGGTGATTCAAAGTCGAAACTCATATTCCACGATTGTCCCGCTTTATTGTAGCGCCGTGAAATCCCGTGCACCAATTCCGGAAAATGCTGCAGAGATTCAAATTGGAAGACTCGATTGCTCATCAAAAAAAACAATAGTATATTAACTTCGTTGATTTTATACCCCTCCTCCCGATGAAGAAGCAATCGCGAATTCAAGCGCACCATCTGCATTTTGCGCATGGTTGGATTTGGGGGGTGGTGGCCGTGTTGTTGGGACTCTTGGTGTATGCGGGAATTGCCAAGGGCTATTTTCATTATTGGTTTGGAGAAGAGTTCCGCATCGTCAACGCTCATGAAGTCGTTCAGTCCGAAAATGAAGCGGAAAAATTGGAAGATGTGATGCGTAAAACTGGAGTGAAAACAACCGTTTTGGTGGGCATGCCCAGTGAAGCATTGTATTACACGGGAGAACAAGGTTTTACTGGCTATAAGGAAAACAACGAGGCGATCTTGGAAGTTCAGAAAGAAAATCCCGTACAATTTGAAGCCTTTTGTACCCTCGACCCCAGTGATCCAAACGTGATGGATGTGGTCCAGTGGTGCGTGGAAAAGGGAACGAAAGGTTTCAAACTTTACAGCGGACACACTTTTTTTTATGACAAGGATTTGCCCCTGAATGATGAAAAATTGGATCCGATGTATTCGTATTTTGAGTTCAATCAATTGCCCCTTATTTTTCATGTGAATACCGGAGAGTATTTGAGTGAATTTGAAGATGTCTTGACGGAGTTTCCGGACATGACCGTGGTCTGCCCGCATTTTTGTCTGAGTTCTAAGAATCTGCAGCGTTTGAGTTATCTCTTTGATCATTATCCCAAGCTTTACGTGGACCTCAGTTGGGGCGATGAACCCCTTCTCGTGGAAGGCTTCACTCGCATTTCAGAGGATCCCGAAAAGTATCGGGAATTCATCACCAAATATGCGGATCGGTTTTTGTTCGGTACCGATACGGTCGTGACCGATTACGAAGGAAAGGATGAAGCGTGGCTCACCAATCTTTTCACGCTGTATCGGGATTTATTGGAAAAAGAAGAAACCACCATTTTTTATGAGGAATCCGGAACCGTTTATAAAACGCTGCACTTGGACTATCCAGTGCTAGAAAAAATTTATGAAACCAATTGGAAAAAAGTGATGGGGGAAAGCGAAGAGAGTTTGATTCAGGCGTTTCTACTCAAATTTTAAGGAGAAAATTAGGCGGCTTTTCTATCCATAAAAACTGCATCAATCATTGGGGACATTTTCGGATGGACGCGGGCAAACATAACCCTTTCTTCTCGCAATTTTTGTCGCAGTGCCTCTGCTTCCGGATTCTCGCTCAGTACTGCATTCATATAGGCTTTAACCAGATCGGTAATTTCTTCTACTTTTCTGGCGTGAAGCATTTGGTTGCCTTCTACCACAATTTCTCCTTGGGGGAGTAAGCTGATTCGTGAGCCGGTCGTTAAGGCGGTTTGTCCTTCGAAGGATTGGTAGCCTTCTCGGACCCCAATTGTGTCACCCGTTACTTGAAAATGTTTAAATTCAACTTTTTCTTTAATCCACTCCATTCATGTCTTCGAACGCCCATGGGAATAATGAAAGAAAAAGTTTAGATGATTTTAGGTTGGTTTTGGATGCAGTGGTCCAGGCCTATCAAGCGGCGGTAATTTCAAGTTCGGGAATACAAGAAGATGGAGTCGATTCTATCGTAGAAGCCGCTCCTATTACTCGAAGGAGTTGGAATGAAGTCATTCAACAAGCCGCCGATATGTTCACTCTTTATCCACGCAATGAAGCGGAAATTCTTCTAAAAGAAGTATTAACAAGTAGGGGAATCGACAGTTTCTGGCAGAACCAGCTTGTCGTTCAAGTGCTCACGGAAATTAAAAAACGAAGCAGGCAAGCCAGTGAAGCCACGGATGAGGCAATAAAGAATTTGCCAAGTGAGAACGCTATTCGAGAGCAGGTGTCGCGAGCGCAAGAAGCGCACCGACAATTTTTAGAAAAAATGGAAAGGGACACCCCTTCCGTTCCTGGCGTGAATCGATACCTACCCACTCTATAAGGGTTTCTCGTAAGGGGGAATGACCACGCTTCGCGCAGTGCCCTCCTCCATTACGCTCGAATCTGCCCTTCCCCCCGCACCACCCACTTCATGGAGGTGAGCCCTTCGAGGGCAAACGGCCCTCGAACATGGAGTTTTTGAGTGGAAATCCCAATTTCGGCTCCCAATCCAAACTCCGCGCCATCGCTAAACTGCGTGGAGGCATTCCAGTACACCACCGCGGCATCCACCTCGCGCAAAAAGCGTTCGGCCACCTCGCGGTTTTCACTCACAATGGCTTCGGAGTGTTTGAGGCTGTACGCTGCAATATGTTCCAGTGCTTCGTCGACACTCGCCACCACTTTGATGGCCAAGATGGTATCCAAAAATTCTTTTCCAAAGTCCTCCTCCCGGGCGGGTTTTAGCCAACTCGGCTCCGCGCCGACCGGGGAAAAACTATTTTTTATCAGTGAGAAACTTTTGGGATCACACCGCAGTTCCACTCCTTTTCCATGGAGAGGTCCCGCTACCGCCTCCAAAAAACGCGCGGCAATGGATTCATGCACCAGAATCGTATCCAGCGTATTGCAAATGGTCACCCGCCGTGTTTTGGCGTTCACCACCACGGCCACCGCTTTTTCCATATCGGCAAATTCATCGACGTAGGTATGCACCACGGAGGCACCGGTTTCTATCACTGGCACCGTGGCATTTTGAGAGACAAATTCAATCAAACCCCGCCCGCCGCGCGGAATGATCACATCCAAAAATCCTTTCAATTTCAAAAATTCAGCGGTCACGGCCCGATCCGTGGTATCCAAAAATTGAATCGCCTCGGCCGGTACGTCGGTTCCCTCCAGCGCCTGTTTCATCACCTCCACCAACGCCCGATTGGACGCCAATGCTTCCGAGCCGCCCTTCAACATCACCGCATTGCTACTCTTCAAACACAGCACTGCGGCATCCACCGTCACATTGGGACGAGACTCATAAATCATCCCCACGACTCCCAAGGGGCAACGCACCCGTTGAATCTTTAATCCGTTCGGCCGCCCCCGTTCATCTATGATTTTGCCCACCTCATCGTCCAGTGCCACGACATTGCGCACCTCACGCGCCATGCCGGCCACTCGTTCGGGGGTGAGCAGCAATCGATCGGTCGTGAAGCCGGGATGCTCCGCTTCGAATCGCGCCACATCTTCGGCGTTTGCCGCTAGGATCGCTGCCTGATGAACCATCAGCCCCTCAGCAATCTTGAGCAGGGCGGCGTTTTTTTGAGCGGTCGTCAGCCGCGTCAACACGCGAGAGGCGTCCACGGCGGCTTGGGCTTGAGCGTGAAGTGTCATAAGAAATCGGGTTCGGTAAGATGAGATTGACGTAATATGGAGCGAAATGTACCGAAGGGGATTTCTTTTTTGGGATGCGGTACGATGACGGTAAGGGTTTCTTGGTCAATTTTTCTATATTTTGTGTGGCTGCCTTTTTTTGAAACAAAAAAGAAGCCGTTGCTTTCAAGGATTTTTATAATGTATCGAGAAGAATAGAGTTTAGGCATACCTCAAAGATTGCGAAACGATTTGAGGTCTATTCACGGTGGCGACTTTGGCTTCCTTATGGTCTTCAAAATATAATTCTAATGCTTCATCCAGATTGGCGAGAGCTTCTTGACGTGTTTCACCAAAGCTGGAAACTTCAACATTAAGGCACTGGGCAACATAATATTTACCTTCCTTCCAAACCACATTTTTTATAGATATTTTAACCATTTTACTACTTTTAAAAGTACCTTAATGTTAATGCTTCTAATAAATAAGTCAAATACTATGGTGCAACCATTTTGCCTCCTGCTCTATCCCTGCATCCCCGGAATGAAAGACGCTTCTTCGTGATCCTGTTCTTCAACAGGATTCATGACCACCGTTTCGACCGCTTGGACATTGAGGAACGATCCTCCGTCATCCGCATACAAGGCATGAGACGCGGGAGATTCAAAAGAGTTTTGAGTGGGAGATGCCGCAGGTGATTCCATTGCTTGCGGGGCGGCTGTGTTTGGCGAGGAGGGGGCGGCGGCGATAGGGGGCTGCTCTTCTGTAGGTATGGCCATCGGCGCACTTGGCGACGGAATTTCGGATGCATTCACGATAGGAAGAGCCTCCCCTTGAGTACTCGTCAAAGCGTCGACTTGTTCATTTGAGCTTTGTTCCACACCGGCAGGGGCCACCGGAGTTTCCGGCATAAGGTTTGTCACCGCCATAA
>CAYTES010000039.1:0-13065 GCA_964436935.1 uncultured Candidatus Peribacteria bacterium
CGTGAGCGGGGCTGCCTGACACCCGTCCGGTGACCACCCCTTTTTCTCTCCAAGTGCAACCCAACTTTTGCCCACCGTTTCAAAAAATCCGACTCCCTTTTACAGCGATTAGCTTGACTTCTTTGGGTTTATCAGTCACAATTAAGCTGTAAGTTTTCTCGATAGGGTTTTCTTTCTTTTCGGTAGAATCAATGAGTGTGCGCGACCCATTACAACTCGAAAGATCAGAGGCCTTACTGAGTGCTCCTTACACTCTAGTATTTATTTTTCTCAAATCGTATGAGCACTAAGTTATACGTAGGGGGTGTCCCCTACAGCACAACTGAAGAATCTCTTCAGGCCGCATTCGCCCAAGCTGGAAACGTTGTTTCAGCAAAAGTGATCACTGATCGTGTTACCGGTCGATCTCGTGGGTTTGCCTTTGTTGAAATGGCAACCGATGAGGAAGGCCAAGCCGCCATTGCCATGTGGCATGGTAAAGAGTTTGAAGGTCGCACATTGACTGTCAATGAAGCCCGTCCTTTGGAAGATCGTCCCCCTCGCCGACCTGGCGGAGGTGGAGGCGGAGGATTTCGCCGTGAAGGCGGAGGAAGCCGCAACGATTGGTAAATCGACACTTAAAACGTCAACTTTAAAAAAACAGGGCGCGCGCAGCCCTGTTTTTTTGTATGATTATTAAATGGATGATTCATCCACTAAATCTTGGATTGTAACATCTGCTTTTTGCAATACCCTTTTTTCTCCAGGACTTTTTAATTGATACCCAAAATTCCATACCTTTACGATCCTAGTAGACATGCCGCGCATCATGCGTTTCGGATCACGATTATCCTCTCTTACATAATGCAAATTGCGGTTAAAGGCATCTAGCTCTTTAGGGTAGATACCCTCAAAATTGAGCGAATTTAATACCTTTTCACATTCCTTTAACCAAAACTCTTTTTCATTATCTTCTTTGGTATTTGCTAAATCAAAAAAGCCCCCCAATAAGATATGCATATAAACGCCAATAGACCATTTCTCCCATCGGTACGTTTCTAATGTCTCTAGGAAAGCGGGAATAAACCCATCAGCTTTTCTTCTTTCACTCATGCATTGCGCGGATGCTTGAAGAGCTTCTTTAAATCGAGCTATCTCTTCTAGACTAAGACACTCCCTCTGTCCTTCAAGTGGAGGCATCGATTGCAAAGGAACTTCTATTTGTGCAACACTCAACAAACTTTGAAATAAATTCATTAAGGGGGCATCTTCCTGATGGAAATCGCTATTTTTCCCATAGCAATCCACAATGTATCTATTGATTTGTTCTTTAAACTCATTCGGATCTAAAAAAGTATCTGCAGTAGCAAATAAAAATGCCCCACTCATTGAATCATCTTTATTTTCCTCTTGATATTTAATTTTGAGAAAATTGTTCTCAATAAAGTCAAGGATTTTATTTATCTCATTTATTAAATTGTACAGTGTGCTACTATTTTCTTTTGCATATTTTAAAATGTTTTTTAGAGATTCTTGAACAGGAAAAACGAAGGGGTATCGTAATTCCAAAGCAGTATCCAGGGATGATAATACTGTGGGGTCGGCTGGGGTGTCCTTCGCTAACAAGGGGATTGCGTCACTATGTTCAGTTATTTTCACTAAAAAATCCCCCATTCTTGCTTCTCTTGATATTACAGCGGGGCCAAGCTCTGGCAATGAAAATTCTCCTACCTCGGATGACCCCGAAGCTACAGGTATTTCTTGTCGCGCTGATTGGATTTGAGGAGCCGGTACTTTAGACTGATTTGATTGATCAGGCGCAAATAGATCGGCCATTGTTAATCCTGCCATAGAGCTATATTAGCATAAAGATAGTATTTTTGCAACCCTTACTCCATGGCCACACTCACTCGCGCAAATTGAATGAACACGAGGGTGAACAAGGCCACCATCACAAAGGGTGCCACGGTGGAAATCCAGTTGCGACGGTGCGGTCGGAAGTATTTCAAGAGTAGTGAATTGCTGACCACGGAAATCGAGCTAAAGGCCATCGCCAGACCCGCCAATTCGGGCTTTAAAACCAGCCCCACACCCGCGAAGATCCGAGCGGCGATGGGAATGCCCATAATGTTGTAGAGCAACGCAAACACCATGTTTTGTTTGATTTTCCACATGGTTTCTTTGGACAAATCAATGGCCACCGCCACATCGCGCAGGTCGTTTTTGACCATCACCACGCCTCCGGTTTCCATGGCCACATCCGTTCCGGAGC
This sequence comes from uncultured Candidatus Peribacteria bacterium, assembly GCA_964436935.1. Taxonomy (GTDB): domain Bacteria; phylum Patescibacteriota; class Gracilibacteria; order UBA1369; family UBA12473; genus CAYTES01. The sequence goes on from CAYTES010000039.1 coordinate 2,252, forward strand.
CCATGGCAATACCGAGATCGGCCTGGGCAAGCGCAGGAGCATCATTGATGCCATCTCCCACCATGGCCACAATTTTACCGGCGTTTTGAAGCTGTTTGACCTCATTGGCCTTGTCTTCCGGCAACACCTCGGCCAATACATTTTCAATGCCCACTTCTCGCGCAATCGCATGAGCCGTGCGGCTGTTGTCTCCGGTGATCATGAATAGCTCCAGCCCCTTACGTTTGAGCCCCGCAATCGCTTCTTTTGAGGTTTCTTTCACTTTGTCCGCCACGCCAATCAACCCCAAAATCTCCTTTTCATCGGCCAAGATCATGACCGTGCGTCCCATGTCTTCCAAGCGCGTCATCTTTTTTTGAACGCGATCGAGGTTCAAGGCAAGCGCATCGGTGATCAATTTTCGATTGCCCAGATAATAAAATGCTCCGTTTATTTTCCCTTTCACCCCATGCCCCGGAATGGCTTCAAACTGTTCGATCGAAGGGGTTTCGAGGCCTTCTTCCTCAGCGTAGCTCACGATCGCTTCCGCCAAAGGGTGCTCGGATCGTTTTTCGAGTGCCGCGGCGAGCTGAACCACCTCATCTTCGTCCTTGGAAGCAAAGGTTTGAACGTCTGTGACCTCCGGTTTACCCTGCGTAAGCGTCCCTGTTTTGTCGAACACAATGGTGGTGATTTTTTGAGCGGCTTCGAGCGGCTCTCCTCCTTTGATCAAAATACCGTATTCCGCGCCCTTCCCGGTCCCCACCATGATGGCGGTCGGCGTGGCCAACCCCAGGGCGCACGGACAAGCGATCACGATCACGGCGGTGAAGGCCATGAGCGCGAAGGATAATGTGGATCCGGCGATAAAATACCAGCCGAGACCGGTCAACAGCGCCACAATGATCACGGCCGGGACAAACCAAGACGAAATCTGATCCGCAAACGCCTGAATCGGAGCCTTGGAGCCTTGTGCTTCTTCGATGAGGCGAATGATTTGGGCCAGCGTGGTTTCCGCTCCCACGCGGGTCGCCTGAAATTCAAAACTTCCATTTTTATTCATCGTGCCTCCAATCACCGCATCTCCTTCATTTTTTTCAACCGGAATACTTTCACCGGTGACCATGGACTCATCCACGGCCGAGGATCCACTCATTATTTTTCCATCCACCGGCACTTTTTCTCCGGGCCGCACCAAGATCAGTTCTCCCGCCTGCACCGTATCGATCGAGACATCTTGAGCCACCCCGTTGCGGATCACGCGAGCGGTCTTGGGCTGCAACCCCATGAGTTTTTTAATGGCTTCCGACGTACGCCCTTTTGCCTTGGCCTCCAGCCATTTGCCGAGCACCACAAAGGTGATCAAGAAGGCGGCGGTTTCAAAATACAGCTCTCCGATTTTTTCTCCATTCAAGCCCAAAAGGGTGTTGTTTTGAATCGCAAAAATCATGAAATTAACAAGGCTGTAGAAATAAGCGGTCGAGGTTCCAATCGCAATCAAACTGTCCATATTGAAACTGCGCATCTTGAGGCTGGACCACATGCCTTTGTAAAATCCTGCTCCGATCCAAAACTGCACCGGCGTGGCCAGGATGAGGGAAATGATCCCAAAATAGGGAGGAAATAGGTTTGCTCCGGGTAAAATCGGGAAGAAATCAAGCAACATAAAATACAGCATCGGCGCGCTAAACACGATGCCAGCGACTAATTTTTTAAAATAGCCGTGAATCACCCGTTCACGCTTTTTGGCGTCAAATTCTGTGTCCTTTTCGTCGATCAGTTCCGCGCCGTAACCCGCCCCTTTAATGGCTTGGATCAATTGGGGCAGTTGGGCTTGGTTTTCGTCAAACAAAACCGTGGCTTTTTCCGACGCATAATTCACGTTCGCCTGCTGAACACCGGGCACTTTTTTCAAGGCACGCTCAATGATATTGGCGCAGGAGGCGCAGTGCATTCCGAGGAGAGACAGTGCGACTTTTTTCTGCGAGGAAGATGACGATTTTGAGGATTCGGCAGGCATCGCGGCAGACGAAGAAACCATCACCGGATGAAAATCATAGTCGAGTTTTCCTTCCTGCAACGGAAACACATTGCCCTTTTCCAATAATTTCATCAGCTCGGCGATGGGGCCCGATTTGAGCAATTGTTCCAGAGAAGTGGTTGATTTTCCATCGAGGGGAGTGACTTTTAAAGCGCGATCGGTTTGGATTTTCCCGTCAAAGGAGGGCTTTCCGGTGACATCTTGAGACAATTTTCCTTCCGCCGTGATTTTGGATTCCAGAGTGAGCGTGACCGGAACCGCCTCGCCTTCGACTTGTGCGATTGTGGGAGGTTCGGCTTTCATTGCCACCGATTTTTGAGGTACTTTTTCACTTTCGAGATTTTTTTCTTCCACGATCTCACCTTTATAGCCCGCAGTCTGAATTGCTTCAAGCATCTGATCCGTACTCACTTGGTCCATGTCGGCAATGATGGTGGCTTTTCCTTCCTTAAAACTCACCTCGACTTTCTCGACTCCGGGTAATTCCTGAACTTCTTCCCCGATGATCTTTTCACAGGAGGTGCAGTGCATGCCTTTGATATTGATGGTGAGTTCTTGTTTCATGGGACGATCGGGTTAGAAAGATAGGTGAGCGATAACGAGTCCTGACCAGTACCTATGGTGTAGGTATGAAATGAGTGATAGAAATAGAAAAATTAAACATTGATCAGTGGTGATTGAGGATTGGTCATTAACTTACTGCACCACGATTTGCCCCCGTGGAATGCCCATGGCGCAGGTAATGAGATAATTCCCCTTTTCGGTGGGCGTGAAATCAAAGGCTACCGTTTTCCCTTCCTCGAGCCATTGTGGCTCATCGGCAAGACCCGGAATCATGATGCTGCCCATGCAGCCCTGTCCTTCCACTTGCACGTCCACTTCAAAACGGACCGGCTGTCCTGCCTTAACGGTGAAATCGTAAGGCTGAATGTCGTCTGCTAAGGAGGCGTAAGTGGTCCGAAGGAGTTGCACACCGGTATCCAATAGGGTGCTCTCTTGTACGACTTCCGCTTCCGCTGATGTTTCAACTGTTTCATCGACAGAAATGGTGGTGCGATTTTCCGCGTTATCCGACGAAAACTCAGCTTCCGAACTTTCCGAAACACTCACTTCCTCCACATGGAACACGCCACGATACATGCCCATGGAGCAAGAAAAGTTCAGATCACCCGTTTCGGTGGGAGTAAATTCGATCACATTTTCTCCGGGTTGAAGCTGCCGCTGAATATTTAAATCCGGGACCACCAGGCTGCTGGCGCAGGTATTGGAATCGATTGAGGTCACGATCCATTGCACGGGAACGCCGCGAGTGATCGTGAATTCATTCGGAGAATAACCGAAACGAGCCTGTTCCATTTCCACGATTTGGACCCCGTCTTTGAGTTCCACGGCGCCTCCTTGATTTTCAGACGAAGCGGAAAAATCGAGCCACTCCGGCCGTGTCCATCCGGTGAGGTTGTATCCATTGGAAAGATTGAAAAACGCCAACCCGATCACAATTAATCCCGCAAATTTGAAGAATTTCTTGGCGAACGCTCCTTTGATGACCGAGGTGAGCCCCCCAATTCCCAACAGTCCCGGCGCGGTGCCCAACGCGAAAGTCCCCATGATGAGCGCCCCGGCCGTGAAACTCCCCGTGCTCATGGCAAACAACTGCATGGCTTGCGTGAATCCGCAGGGCAAGAAAAACGTGAGTGCCCCGACCAACATGGAATTGCCGTGACTGTACTCTCGTTCATGATGCTTTTTGATCCCCAAAGCCCGACTGATGCCGGAAGGAAGGGTCAATAATCCATTGGAAAGTCGAGGAAAAATCTCAATCAATTGGAGCCCCAGCATCAACATCACCACTCCCACACCCATGGTCATAAGCCCCAGACCAAGACTGGAGATTTGAAAGGCCTGCCCCAGTAAACCGATCGCCCCGCCCAAAAGAACATATGAGAAAAGTCGTCCGATGTTGAAAAATACATGCGGACGAAATTTTTGAAATGGGGTGGCCTCGGGATGTTTTTCCGCGTGACGAGCCGAAATTCCTAAAACCAAACCACCCACTAAGGCCATGCAGGTCGATACTCCCGCCGTTAAACCGATCAACAGCACCACCACCAAATCGGCGGCGCTTTCCGGGCTTCCCACATTGAAATTGAATAAATCGGCGCGTTTCAACACGATATACAGCATGAACAAAATGGCAAATGCCAATGCCAAATCGATGTAATCTTCTTCCTTATGACTGAACCACGGCTTCGGCCCATCGCCGCCCACGGAATAACCCGCCTCGGCCACCGCGGCTTCCACTTTTTCTCGATCCAGCGGCCCCTTGGAGTACACCTCCGCCTGCTTGTTTTTGAGACTCACGTGGACGCTTTTCACGTTTGGAATTTCCTTGAGCGCATCGCCAATCAGCACTTCGCACGACCGACAATGCATGCCTTTAATGGGAATGATTGTTTTTTTCATGAAAAAGGATGAAGGATTATCAATTAGGACTGCACCGTGTATTCAGTGTCGGCTAAAGCCGCCTGAACTTCGTCCGCTTCAATGACTCGATCCGCTTCGATTTGAGTTTTTCCGCTCAATTCCACCTGGACCGTCCGGACACCTTGTAATTTTGAAAGGCGCTTGGAGATGAGCTTGATGCACGCGTCACAATGGAGGCCAGAAAGGGTGAGTGTGGTGAGCATAAGAGAGAAGAGTTAGAAGAAATAGTTTTGTGCATCACCGGTTCACCATTTTGGACAGATTCAGCACTTCGTCGATCATTTTTTGCTGTGTTTTTTTGTCGCCCTTGATCATGGCATTCCGAAAACAAGAATTGAGATGCTCTTCCAGGAGCATATGATGGGCGGATTTCAAGAGGCCGATCACCGCTAAACCCTGCTGCATGATGTCCACGCAGTACTGCCCTTCTTCCATCATTTTAATGAGCTTGTCGGTGTGAGTGCGGGCTTTTTTAAAATTAATAATGATTTTTTCCTTTTCCTTTTTGAGCGATTCTTTTTTCATCATTGAAGGGTTATACGTATACCTATGGTGTAGGTGCTTAACCTTAATATACTCTCAATTTATGGTTCGTCAAGAACTTTTCATGCGAAGCTCGATCACTATTTTTTCGGGCAATTATTTTTTTGAAAATACTTTTCAGGTTAGCGACTTGTCCTGGGACAAGATTTTTCAGGTTGAAAATCTCAACTCGGTTCGCTATTAACCTGTTCTCGAAAAATACCGCGACGATTGAAGGCAAGATTTTTTTCGACGTCTAAGCGCACAAACCTGCTCCAAAGCGTTGTTACTCCTCTTATTCCACAACAAGCAGCATACTTTTCAAATACTCCCCTTCCGGATGATACAAATTGACCGGATGATCCGGGGCCAAATGATGCCGCTGCACAATCCTCACCCGACGATTCGCTTCCCGCGCCGCTTGAAAGAGGACGGTTTGAAATAATTTTTCATCCACATGGTACGAACAAGAACAGGTCAGCAGTAAGCCCCCTGCCGATAATAAGGAAAAGGCCATTCGATTGAGCTCCTTGTATCCGCGACAGGCGGCCACCACGTCCGATTTCTTCTTCGCAAAGGCCGGTGGATCCAAAATGATGAAATCGTAATCTTTGCGTGGCGGATGCTTCAAAAAATCAAAGGCATCATCGGTATACAAATTGGACCGGTCCGATGAAAAAGCATTGCGTTCCATATTGTGAAGCGCTTGAGCCATCGCATCGGCTGAAATGTCGACCGAATCCACATGTTTTGCCCCACCACAGAGCGCATACACGGAAAATCCTCCGGTATACGCAAACGCATTCAGCACCACTCGATCTTGCGCCAATGTTTCCACCAAAGACCTCATCTCTCGCTGATCCAGAAAAAAGCCCGTTTTTTGAGATGCCTCGAATTCCACCTGGAATTTTAGCCCATTCTCCAGAATCTCCACCGAAGACGGCATTTCTCCCATTAAAAGCCCCTCCTGACGCTCCAAGCCTTCCTCCCGACGACTGGACGCTGTCGATTTCTCATAAATACTTTTGGGCTGCAATAACGCCACCAACTGCTCCACAATAAAGGGCTTCAATCGGTCCATTCCAAGCGTTGTGATTTGCAATACCAAATGATCGGCATAGCGGTCCACAATCAAACCAGGCAAACCATCTCCTTCGCTATGCACCACACGGTAGGCATTGGTGGTTCGCTGGGGCTCATTTTTTTCAAACCACTTCATCCGAAACTCCACCGCCTCCCGCAAACGCGCCGCGACCGCTTCTTGTACCGGCGTTTCATCAAACGTCAACATCCGCCCCACAATGGACGAACGACGATTGAAATAGCCTTGCCCGAGAAATTCTCCCTCACTCGTGACAACCGGCAAAATGGCACCGTCTTCAAAGGAGGGCAAAACCGCCACCGCTCCTGAAAAAATCCAATGATGCCGATTGCGAATCGGTTTTTCTTTGCCTCTTTTTAAGACCACTTTTGCCGGAACATCCATAAATAAAAGAATGGTTAATGACTAGGATTCCGTGGGCGCCGCCACCACTTCAAACGTTTCACCACAGATTTCATTGGGTTCATTCGAAGCCAATAAACACCACCGGTACCAGCCCGGATTTAAATCGGAAGGAACCGTATATTCGTATACCCCTTCATTTTTGATGTTGGTGATACGCTCAGTGATGCTCACGGAGGCCCCTTGTTCCGCCAAGGCCGTATCTTTAAAAAAGAGGCTCACTTGCTCCGGCCCTCCGCTCCAACGGATGCGGTAGGATTCGCCTTTTTCCCATTGATCGTCGCCGCGAGGCGAAATCATTTGAATCGAAGAAACCGTATCGGGCGCCTCACCAGAAGAAGCAGCCGAAGGCTCAAGCTCGCTCGGCCTAACGGAGCACCCCCACGACAAAAGACTGATCAGTGCCAATAGAAATACAACCATACCATTCTTCATAATCGTCAGTATAAAGAATTCCATCATCACAGGCAATTGACTAATTCATTAATTTTATTCATAATTTAGTTCAAAAAATTTTAAATTATTCACTCGTCATGCGCGCACAACCCCTTGAAAACGCTCAACCCGAAGATTGGAAAGCAATCGACCCCTCATTAACCAATGCCATTGAAACATTTTTAAGCAACCATAACCGACGCAGCGAAACCCCTCTATTGGACCAACTGAGCCCCCTTCAGGCCGCCCATCAACTCATCCTGATCTACGAGGGACGTTTTCTTATTGCCGACCGACAAAAAGCGGCCACTTTTTACATTCATTTGCGTAACGCATTCGGATTACCCGCCCTGGTTTCAGGCGCCGAATTTGCACTTCCTCGTCCGCTCCACCAAGAAATCAACATCCACCTCGAACAAACCGGCAGAAGTGGACTTCCCACTGAAACCACACTAGAAGATGCAAAGCGCACGCTTGAGCGCTATTTCACGGAAACCATTTTGGAGGGAAATTCTCCTCAAATCCTTCTGATCAAAGAGCTTTTAGAAAAAGTCCAACAAGAAAGCGATATTCGAACCGCCAAACTCATTCGCTCACTGCGAAAGAACAATAACCAACTGGAAACTTCCCTAAGACATAAAACATCCGAAGCGGCGGAGCTTCGGGAAAAACTTAAAGGCTTTAGAGCTCAAACAATGGGGATTTTAGACGAACTCACGGCCCGAGGCCGGAGCCAAGAAAATTTACCCCTAGACCTTGCTCGCTCGCGCAGGAACCTTTCGCGAAATCGAAAAGCCCCCAACAATACCCCTTCCACGGGTGATTCTCCCGCAACGGATCGTTCGCCTTTTAACGACAGTGCCGACGACGCATCTTCCACTTCTTAGTCATGGAAATTTCTCTCTCCATCCCCGATAGCCCTCTCTGCCCCCCCGCACTTTTTCGTGAAATCAGTATTTTTCTGTTCATCATCAGCGAACAGGGATTGGCCGGAGAAGGAAGTGTTTATGAAGTCTCCCAGACCCTTCTCGACGAAATGCTTCATCATTTCAAAAATCTTTCCCCGCGAGAAGTCGAAACAGGGTTAAAACTCTTCGTGCTTTTAAGGGGAAATACTGAAAATCAAGAAGAAAAAACCGCCATTAACGCCATGATCATGAGGATTCGTCAGCAAGCTCACTACTCCAGCGAAAAAGCCCGCAGGCAATACACACCTTTTCGCTCTGTAGACTCAGGCATTTCCAATGAGACCACCGAAGCGCTCCTCAGTACCAACGGCTTTGTTCGGGCTATTCTCAAAGATGGAACAGAAGACGAAGTGGTCTGGATTAGGAGAAATTAAATTTCAACAATAGGCCGGCCTTCCCAATACCTCATAGGCGATCGTCATCATGACTTTTTCTTCTTTTAAGGTTTGATGATCGTAACCAAGAATATGCAACAAGCCGTGAACAAATAAAAAGCGCACCTCCTCTTCAAGGGATTGCCGCATTTCATCGGCGTTGCGCTGGGCCGCGGGAACCGAAATGAAAATCTGTCCGAGAGAATGGGGGTCTTTTAAGGTGGGGTCTTGAATTTCGCGATTGGCAAACGATAAAACATCCGTCGGCTTATCAAGTCCACGAGAGGCCGAGTTGATTTCGCGCATGCGCTCATCGCCCATCAATACAAACTCCACCTCTTTTTCGGAAATGGGCGGAACCAGCGCCTCCGTTTTTCGAATCAAACGTATGAAATCAGCCCTTTTTAAGGCCAGCGGCATTTGAGCTTCATCGATTAAAATCAAACGGAGCATGAAAAATGGATTAAGGGACCCCCTAAAGGGATTTTTCTTTATTCTGCCATAAAGTCTCATAGGTTTTCCATTCTTCTTCCTCCATTTCCCAATACGGGTAGATGGCTACCCCGCTGAAAACCTCCGGAGCCGAACGGGTATTGCTCACCCCCTGAATGACGCCCTTGAGTCCATTTTCAATATTTTCAATCGCAGGATCAAAGGCTCCTTCCGCTCCCTTTTCATATGCGGGAATGCCCACCAAGACGGAAGTGTGGAATGGTTCGGCAATCCGGGTGACGTAAATCACCTGCTGCTCAATAAACCACCGGTACCAATCCGCCCCTCCGAGCGAGGTATCATAGGCCATCACCACCACCTGGTCCACCAGAGGCATCATTGCCTCCAAATCCCGCGTTGAAATGTAACTAACCACCTCTACTCCAAAATAGTCCCCCACCCATCGGCTTAAAGCTTCGGGCTGCCATTCATCTACGGCAATCGAGATAGGGGTGGTGGGAAGTGCCAACCGTGTTTCGCGGAGCAAACTTAAAAAACCCGCATCCCTGGCACGGATGGGCTCAATATTATAATGAATGCCATCAAAGCCTACCTCCTGGATCAATCCACTCACGGTCGCCACCATTTCCTTTCGAATGCCACTCTGATCGATATCCAAACGCGACCGGCGCTGCCCCATCCACGCATACCACTGAATTTCGGGGAAATGTTTTTTCATATACGCTAGAAATGCTTTGGCATAGGGATAACGCTCCACAGAGAGCGTTCCGTCCGACTCAAAAGGCCCCGTATGCAGATAAGCATACCGAATATCATGACGAGATAAATTTTGACCCAATTCGTTCCACTCGGCCGTACTCAGCGGGTCTTCAACCCACGCATGCTGAAGCCAAATTCCGTCCCCCCCCTTATTTCCTTGATCTCCCTCCGCTCGATGAAATCCCACAAAAAAATACCAAGCCACCAATACCCCGATCGGAATCAAGAGAAAAAGAAAAACGAATAGTCGACGAAGCCATTGGTGCATGGACCCATTGTATCGAATTTTATCGACTGGACAAGTGACAAGACAAGCCCTAAACTTATGACCAGACACGTCCGGACATGACCAGACAATTTCCACAATTACAGATTAATACTTGTCTAGACACCACCAATTTAGTGTCTAGACATCCTATCTTTTGTCCGGACAGGCCAAAAAGATTTAACCCACTCTCCCATGCCCACCCAAGACACGGTCGTGAGCCGCGAAGAAGCGGCTGAGCTCCTCAATATTTCCATCCGTACTCTCGATCGATACATCCGACGCAACTATTTTGAGATCAAAAAGGTGGACCGAAGTGTTTGGATTTCCCGTCCTTCCTTGGAACGATTTTATGACAGCCATTATGTCCCTAAAACTTCTGAAACCGAGTCCCCAAGCGAAACGGGCGAACCAGTAGACACCGTTGTCCACTCGACAGAAGAGTCCCTCATCAAATCCCCCCTTCACGAACGCATTGAGTTGAGTGCCCACGAACACACGTATCCCGAAATGAATCCCGCTACCATTTATAAATCCCTCTATGAAGACCTAAAACCAAAATATGAAGAGCAGCAAAAACGACTGGAGGGAGCGCATTATCGAGTGGGACAATTGGAAGCGCAGGTCAAAACCATGGTGCCTCTGATTGAATTCAAACGAGAACGCCAACAGACGCTTTTATTGGAAAAACAGTATAAAGAGTCCATGGACAAGGCCTCCACTCAATTTTCCCGCTTAAAAAGCTTATTTGAAGGGGAGCGGCTCAATAAGAACATCTACATGGGGCTGGTGTACTTACTGCTCATTTTACACATGGTTTTTTGGGGGATTCTGAGATGAAAGGTATCTTCCTTTAAATAACATCTAAAAACTCCTTAGAACTCATTTTAAAGCATTTTTCCTATTTCTATCTGTTGATTCCACGTTGAGGTGCTTCTTATTTCTACTTTTGCCTAGGAGCTATTCACATAAAAGGAGTTTGTAATGGCAAACCTCATAAGGGGTCTGGATTCGAGGCATGAGGAGCGTA
>CAYTES010000040.1:0-12939 GCA_964436935.1 uncultured Candidatus Peribacteria bacterium
GTATCCCTCAGTTTGGCGCAAATTCTGATCAAATTTTTCTTCAATGGAGTACATATGCTCAACCTAAAAAGTACTTACCCTGGCCTGCCGATCCCCCTAAATATCATTACATTATAATGATTTTTGCTAATAAGGTCAATAACCAGCAGGACCTCCCACTAACAAAGCTGAAAGAATTTTTATAAACACTCTAAATTCGCTATAATAAACTTCTCTAAACATTGTAACGTCGCCCACGACCCTCGGCCGGTCATCCTTTGTCTTATGTTTCGTAAGCATCCACACACCAAACTCGAAGCCCTTGAAGGCACCACCCGCCTGGAAACGTTCAGCGACGCGGTCATCGCCATCGTAATGACCATTTTGATTTTAGAAATCCATGTACCCGAAATCGAAACGATCACGAATAGAGGTGCCATCGAAGCCCTAATCCCCATACTCCCCAAACTATTGAGTTTTTTGGTGAGCTTTGTCACGGTCGCTATTTTCTGGGTCAATCATCATCATTTTTTCCATCCCATTCACAAATCGGATGGCGCGCTACTGTGGTACAACAACCATTTGCTCTTTTGGCTCACGGTCATTCCGTTTGCAACCGCCTTCATTGGGGATTACCCCCAAATCCCGCTGGTGGTAGCGCTCTATGGTTTTGTCCTTTTCATGGGAGCATTGGCCTTCACGCTCATGGAACATCATGTTTTCTTTAAAAGCCACCTTCTGCCGGACTCTATTCCCCTCTCCGCACGCAAAATCCAGTTTCGTCGAACCCTCGTGGGCGTCGGGTGCTACGGAATGGCCACAGGTACGGCGTTCCTTCATCCCACCATTGCCCTCGTGATTTTTATGATTATTCCGCTCTATTTTTTCATCCCTCAGCGAGTGGAATTAAAAGAAAAGCAAACAAATGAATCCACCCCTATTTCTACCCCTTAATCCACATTTGCCATGGAAACTCTCTCGGTCAATTATTTCGCCATTCTTGTCGCCGGACTTTCGGCCATGGTAACAGGATTTTTATGGTACGGCCCACTGTTTGGAAAATGGTGGATCGAACTGATGGGATGGCCGAAAGAGGAAGTCCAAAAAATGCAAAAAGAAGGATCCGCCACCATGGGGAAAAATTATAGCATCACCTTTGTCATGGCACTGCTCACGGCTTTTGTGATAGCTCATTTTGCTCAGGCAATCGGGGCCGAAGGCGTTCAAGGCGCGTTTCAACTGGCCTTTTGGCTATGGTTCGGTTTTATCATCACCAGCATGATGAATTCGGTTCTATGGGAAGGTAAATCCTGGAAACTGTATGGACTGAACATCAGCTATGAATTGGTTAAAATGTTTGTGATGGCCTTAATTCTCATCTTTTGGCCCTAGAAAACGATTCTAAAATCTTTAATCAAACCGCATGAATTCATTCTCCGCCGAAAAATCGATCTTTATTGAAGCTCCTGCCGCCAAAGTATGGGACGCGCTCACCAACCCAAAACTCATCAAACAATACTTTTTTGGTGTGGACGTAATCAGTGATTGGAAAGTAGGAAATCCCATTCTTTATAAAGGAAGCTGGGAAGGAAAAAGCTTTGAAGACAAAGGAACGATCTTAGAAATGGACCCCGAAAAACGAATGGTATGCGACTATTGGAGCTCCTTTTCCGGATTGCCCGATACCCCCGAAAATCGACAAAAAATCACTTACACGCTCACGCCAAAAGAAAAAGGTAGTCAACTTCAGATCCTCCAAGAGAATATCCCCACCGAAAAAGCACGTGAGGACTCCGAAAAAAATTGGGGAATAGTACTGGAAGCAATGAAAAAGCTGCTCGAAAACGAAAATTAAATACGAGCGATTACGGCAACTAACAACATCGCGGACTATCCTGAAAAGACCCTAGTTTTCCCAAATTTGGCATAACTTTTTTAGTGTTTAGCCTGTAACGATTTTTTATTTAAAAGGTTTGAAGTAAAATTCATCCTAAATTAACAGGTTAGGAAAAAACTGGGGTCTTTTCAGGACTATCCATTTGACCAAAAACATTTTATGGATATACTGCTAGGGCTCTTCAAAAAGCTCCAGCGCGAATTTCGCAAATCATCTCTTATTACCCCACACTGCTCATGGCCAGCAACGAAACCATTGTCCGCTTCGAAAATGTCAATTTTAACTTCGGCATCAAAAAACCCATTTTGGATGAAGTGAACTTTTCGGTACGCGAAGGGATGAAAATCACGATCATGGGACAAAACGGAGCCGGAAAAAGCACCATTTTCAAACTCATGACCGAGGCACTCAAACCGGAACACGGGAAAATTCATATCAACCGAGGATTAACCGTGGCCACCGCGCACCAAGTGGTGCGCCCCGAAGATCGCAAATGCACGGTACGGGAATTCTTTGAAAAAGTGCTAGGGGAAGAAGTCTACGATATCGATGCACGGATCGACGAAGCACTGGATGTCGTGAATCTGAAAGCCGCTCACAATCGCATCATTGAATCTTTTTCAGGAGGACAACAAGCGCGATTGCTCTTGGCCCAAGCGTTGATTCAAGATCCCGACCTGCTTCTCCTCGACGAACCCACTAATAATCTCGACAAAGAAGGGATCGCCCATCTTACGGAGTTCATTTTGTACTCGCCTAAAACCTGTATTGTCATTTCGCATGATGCGGACTTTTTGAACGCCTTCACGGAAGGGGTGTTGTATCTGGACGTGATGACTCGAAAAGTCGAACAATATGTGGGGAACTATTTTGACGTGGTGGAAGAAATTGCGACACGGATCGAAAAGGAAAATCGCAAAAATGCACAGATTGCGAAAGGCATTCAAGACAGCAAAGATAAAATAAATTTTTTCGCTCACAAGGGAGGAAAAATGCGTCTGGTGGCCAAAAAGATGCGTGAGAAAGTCGAAGCCTATGAATCGGAAAAAATCGAAGTACGACGAGAAGACAAAACGATTCGGCCCTTCACGATCCCGGCTCAAGAGGGGCTCTCCGGAGAAATTCTGGGCATCACCGAATTTTCCATTGTGAAAAATCACAGCGGCGCCATCAAAAAAGCGTCGATTTCACTCCGGAAAAATCAACATTTGCAACTGGTGGGGCCAAACGGAATCGGTAAAAGTACACTCCTCGAATCGTTGGTGAAAGGAACCGCCATGGGGGCCTCGATTGCTCGAGATGTAAAAATTGGCTATTACCGGCAAGACTTTTCCATGTTGAATTTTGAAGAAACAGTTTTACAGTCCCTTACCGGCATCACCCAAAAACATCGCGAAGAAGAAATCCGTTCCATTGCGGCCGGCTTCTTGATTCACGGGGAAATGATGCACCATAAAATCGGGCACCTTTCCGAAGGACAAAAAGGGTTGGTGGCTCTCGCACGGTTGGTCTTACAGGAGCCGGGCTTACTGATTCTCGACGAACCGACGAATCACATCAATTTCCGTCATCTTCCGGTGATTGCAGAAGCACTGGATCAATACCAGGGGGCTATAGTGCTCGTCTCTCACGTCCCGGAATTTGTCGAGCAAATTCGAATTGATGAAATACTGAACCTTGATCGATAGAGAACGGGTGAAAAACCGCGTAGTATTCAAAAAGAAAAAATGCTATAATTTAAAGATACAAATAAAAAACAAAGAACATGCTAGAAAGCCCTCTATCAAGATTTACCTTCACTCAAAGATACGAGTTAAGCGGCTCAGATGTAACTGCACAATTATCAGAAGTTTTTGGCGTATCAGATAACAAAATATTTGATGCTATTCCACAACTTAGAAATCCAGGAGATAGAAAATACAAATTTAAACAACCACCTCCTGCTATCACTCCACAACAAGAAGGGGATATAATCATTATGCTTGACGGCACAGGTAAAGATCCTTTGGGAACTTTTGTTATCAAAACTTCAGAAGGAATAAAGACCTATACATATCGGGCTTTCTGGCAGGATTATCTCTACCCACAAGAAAAAATAGAATAAGCCCTTTTTCTTTCGTCACACAACACGGCATATACAGCTTCTGCTTCTTGGCTTCGTTCTACCAACTTTTTTGATATAAAACCTGAGGGCAAGCACTACGGCAAAAAAATGATTTTTATGATAAGGGTGTTTTGCGGGAGTCCTTTATGTTTTTAAGAAATTATCCTATGATGAGGGGGTTCAATTTTAAAATTTAAATTCATCCCCCCATGGCAAAAGGACAAGACAAAGGAAAAGACAATAAAAAGAAGAAGGCCCCAACGCGCACCCCGGAAGAAATACGCCAACGAAAGATCGATAAAAAAAATAGATAGGTATGCCCGCGCTTCTTAAGCTGCTGCTCGTTTTCATTTATTATGCCTTGATTGCAATCCCGAATTGGACAGCACTTTTGGTATTAAAAAAGATGGTTGCATCACAACGATTGCGCATTTTTCGTTCTCTGGGAATCACCTTGATTTATTCCATTGTGATGTTCGAATTGGGTCCAAAAACCGACATCCTGCAATGGCTGTTATGGATTTCATACGGAATCGGCTTTGGCGCAGCGCTCTTGATTCAAGAGAAATACCCACACAGCATTAAAAATGAAGTCCTCCGAGAAATCATGCTTTACGCAGTAGCGGTAATGGGAGCAACGACAAGTTACATCATTCTCAATCTTCTATTGGGTTATCTCATCCTCCCCTTTCTAAACTCTTAATCAAACTCATGCCAAAATTTAAAAATATCAAACCCACCGCGCTCATCACCGGTGCTTCCAGTGGGATCGGATTGGAATTTGCAAAACTTTTTGCCGCAGCGGGTCATGATTTGATTTTAGTGGCGCGGAATGAAAAAACACTCAACGAATTGGCGAGCGAATTAAAGAAAAAAAATGATGTTCAGATTATGATCCTGGCAAAAGATCTTTCGGATCTAAAATCCGTAGAAACAGTAGTCAAAAAGCTGGAAACCGAAAAAATATCGATCGATGTGCTCATCAACAATGCGGGCTTTGGTGACTACGGTCGATTCATTAAAACCAATTGGGAAAAAGAGCGTCAAATGATGGAACTCAATATGGTGACGCTCACCTATCTCAGTAAAGTATTTGCACAAAAAATGGCGAAAAAAGGGAGTGGAAAAATACTCAACGTGGCCTCAATGGCAGGATTCCAGCCGGGACCTCTTATGGCGGTCTATTACGCCACGAAAGCCTACGTCCTCTCCTTTTCGGAAGCCGTTGCCTACGAACTTCGGAATACCGGCGTGACCGTAACCGCGCTATGTCCCGGCCCCACCGCCTCAGGATTTCAAGAAGCCGCCGCGCTAAACCGCTCCGATTTATTCAGCGGAAAACTCCCAAGCTCCGCAGAAGTCGCCCAAGCGGGATATGAAGGACTAATGAAGGGAAAAACGTTGGTTATTCCGGGGTTTAAAAATAAGCTTTTTATTCAATTGCTACGACTCGCTCCACGAGGACTGGTACGAAAAGTCGTGTATCAGATGCAAAAAGAAAGAAGCTCATAACAAACCCTAGCCCACCCCGAAGGTATTGATAAAACGGTCTTAATTCTTATAATCAACCTAATTATTTGGCGAGCGTCCCGATTTTGGGGGCTATGAGGAGTTAGATTCATTATTATTTTTTCACCCGTTCGACATGTTTCATAAAAACAAAAAAATAAATCCCTTACTCATGGGAACAATCTCCGTATTCTTGATCGCCGCCTTCGTCATAGGTGGAGATATGGTGAATCTACAAGGATACACGCAAAGTGGGGATCAACAGGCGGGAGCAGTGGATGCACGCCGAATGACGGACTTGATCGTGACTAAAATGGACATGGATGATGACGGGGACTATTTGCACTATTTCATCAAAAATACGGGGACTGTCACGGTGACGACCGATTTTAGAAATGAAATTTACCTCGACGGAATCTATAAAATGTAGACCTCGACAACAGCCGACCTAAAGCCTGGCGCTGAAACAGAGCAAACATTCCTATTGGGAAGCGATTTGGAAGGAGTAAAAACAGTGAAGGTATGTGCTGACACGAAAAGTCAGGTCAGCGAAAAGTCGGAAACAAACAACGTTAGTGGCAAATCCGGACCTGACTTCCATCGCATCAGCTTCAGGACCAAATGGAAGCGATATTCTATCCATCGTCATGGTGAATAATGGAAATACGGCGATAGCTATACCGATTATTGGGTCGATGGAGTATGGAAGGGAACCTTTCAATGGAAACTCATGGCGAACCGAGATTTCTACGAAGTCGCAGGGGTGAGCTACATTGATCTCGGACCGGTCTCTTCATTTCAAGGAAAAACAGTAAAAACCTGTGTCGACACCGGGAAAAAAGTGACGGAAGTGGATGAAAATAATAACTGTAAAGAAGAGTACATCGATTAAAGGTATAGCAAAAAAACCCTAAAAGAAACCCTCATTTCCGAGAGCTTCTTTTATAAAATCCTGCGCAAAAATCAAAATGGTGCTAAAATTTCCTCATGGAAATCGCTCATCGTTGTCAAAGTTGTGGCATGCCGCTCGGGACCGGTTTTTATGGATCCGATGAGGCGGAAAAAGACGTGAGCGACTATTGTCGATTCTGTTTTCAACAAGGAGAGTTCACCAACAAAGACCTCACCCTGGAACAGATGATTCAAACATCGGTGGATCACATGAAAAAAGAGCTCCATTTCAGCGAGGAAAAAGCGAAGGAATTGACCCAAACCACTATTCCTCATTTGAAACGATGGAAAAAGTAAAATAATTTAAAAAGCATGGTGCAATCCAAAAAAACACTCGAAACGCCGGAAGAGAAACCGAGTTTGATCGGCGATTTTCGAAGTTTTTTAGAAGAATACAAAATCGTTTCCGTGGCCGTGGCCTTTGTGATGGGACAAGCGGTCAATGACCTGGTGAAATCCTTTGTGACCAATATTTTTATGCCGATGCTGGACCCCCTGATTCCGGAAGGAGACTGGAAAACAGCCACCTATCGCATTGGTGAAATTCAAATCGGATGGGGACCCTTTTTAAGCAATCTCGTTTATTTCACCCTTCTGGCAATCATTATTTTCGTGGTGGTACGAAAATTAATTCCCAAAATTCCGGAGGTTACAAAAACACTACCGGTATTAACTAAAAAACTTCGCAGAAAAAAGAAAAGTGGATCAGCATAAACTCCCAGTTGCATGCGAGAGAGTTCAACTGCATTATACAAGGGCATGAAACAAGAAAAAATTGATTATTTGGAACAGGCCATCGTTCAAATTCAACAACGCAATCAAAAAGTGGAAGGCGATAAAGCGTGGGAAACAAGCAAATTCCGCATTGGTTTAATCATGGCAATGACCTATGTTGTCGCCGTAGCACTACTTTACGAGATGAAAAATCCACATTTCTTCCTCAATGCACTAATTCCAACCATGGGATATTTTCTCTCCACACAATCCCTTCCCACCCTAAAAAAATGGCGGATTCGCACTTATTTCAAATGAAACTCATGGAAATCACTCGCAACAAAAAAGCGTTTTTTGATTACGAAATCCTCGAAATGATTGAGGCCGGTATTCTATTAAAGGGCTATGAAACCAAGTCGATTCGCGCGAATAAAATCAATCTAAAAGGAGGGTATGTGACTTTTCGCAATGAAGAAGCCTGGCTGGAACAGGTGGACATTTCCCCGTATCAACCCAAGAATCAACCCGAAGAAAATACTAAAAAACCACGAAAGCTCTTGCTTAACAAGCGAGAAATTGTTAAACTCGTTGGCCAATCGGAGACACCCGGACTCACCGTGGTGCCGCTCAAGGTCATCTTGAATCACAATCGTATTAAAATAATTATAGGTCTATGCCGCGGAAAAAAACAATTCGACAAACGGGAAACCATCAAAAAAAGAGCAACGGATCGCGAATTGCGACGCACAGTAAAAATGCGATAAAAAAAGAACCCCCGAAGCAAATGAAAAAAAATCCTATACCTTCCAAGACGCAAAAAGTTATAAAAGTGAACAGCATTAAAACGCCCCTTCTGGGCTCACCCTCAGAATCCTCGCTCAAAAAAATACACCAGAAACTGGTCACAGGACTTCAGGGGTACGTTAAAAAAAATGGTTTCAACAAAGTGGTTCTCGGATTGAGTGGAGGCATCGACTCCGCGCTGACGCTTAAAATTACCATTGATGCCTTAGGGGCGGGCAATGTCGCGGCATTGATTTTACCGGAATTGGGTGTGAGTTCCGAAGAAAACATCAACCATGCTAAAACGCTTGCCGCTTTCTTTAAAATAAAAACCTACTACCAACCCATCAATACCGTGGGGATCGATTTTAGCCTGGCCCCTTGGAAACCCAGTCATCATGCCGAGATGAACACCAAATCGCGGATTCGCTCCGTATTGCTTTATAGCTACGCCAACACCAAAAATGCACTGGTCCTTGGAACTTCGAACAAAAGTGAAATCCAACTCGGGTATGGAACCAAATATGGGGACTTGGCCGCGGACATTGAAGTGATTGGAAATCTGTATAAAACAGAGGTTTACGCGCTCGCAGAATACCTTCATCTTCCCCAGGAAATCATCGACAAAGCTCCGACGGCGGAACTCGAAGCGGGTCAAACGGATGAACAAGATTTGGGAGCCCCATATGCCATTTTAGATACCATTTTGAACCATTTGAGTGCCGGAGAAAATAGTAAAGCGATCACAAAAATGGGCTTCCCTTTAGGATTGGTAGATAATATTCAAAAACGGATGGAAAATAATCGGCACAAAAGTGAAATGCCACCGATTTTAGCGATTTCATAAAAAATCAATTGAGCGGTTTCTCCTTGGTTTGAACAGTAATTTCAATTTCGTTGGGATGAACCGTCATGGTATTGATATCCACTCCAAGAACCTGCAAATCTGGCAATAAAGAAGAAAGTGCCTTTAAAAGTTCCGTTTTAATGGCAACAGAACGCTGATAAGGGCCTCGCTGGATCATATAAAAAACATCGTCCATTGGAACCGTAACGGTCCAGGGGCCGGGAGATAATTCCCGATTTAAAATGGCGGCTTCAAGAGAAATGCGAAGGGCAATACGATGAAAAAAACCGTTCAAAACTTGATCCAACTTAAGGTCCTCTTCGGCAATAGCCAGAGTTCCTTCTTCGATAAGATGGCTTATGGCAATAGGATCAACAAAAAGGTCGTCGAAGGCCTGAACCTCATTTTGGTAGTGAACCGCCTCTTGCAATCGAGGTGCATCGCCCTTTCGTCCATGAATTTCAATCACTCCACCTTGAAGGGTCATGGTATCCACAACCGCATGAAATCGAGACGCAAAGGCCAAAAGCATATGCTTTAAATGGCGTAAAAGATCTAAAGAGCTTTGAACCTCTCGACGGTTTTTATCGGTGTCTTGTAAAGCCGAAGAAAGTTCGGGATAATCTGAAGTGGGTAATTTCTCAAATTTCATAAATTAAAATCATACATTAAAAAGTAAATTAAATTATATTCCATAAAATAAAATTGTTAAAAAATGACTTCTACCGCACTCTTCATCGGCCGCTTCCAACCTTTTCATGAGGGTCATTTGAGTGTCGTGAAGCGCGCACTCCGCGACAATGATTTTTTATTGATTGGCATTGGGAGCGCCGAAGAAGACTACCTTCCGGATAATCCGTTCACGGCAGGCGAACGCTGGGAAATGATTCGCGCCGCACTGGATGAAGCCCACATTTCAAAAGATCGATATGCCATTTTACCGGTGCGCAATATCAATCATTATTCGCTATGGGTTGAACATGTCGCCACACTTCTCCCTTCTTTTCAAGTTGTTTATACCGGTTCACCAATTGTTAAAGAACTGTTCATGAGACATGGTGTATATGAAATAAAGGAGGTAGACTTTAAGGTGAAAATTTCCGCAAAAGAGATCAGAAAAACGATGAAAGAAGGCGGCAATTGGAAAAAACACCTTTCGGCCTCTGTAAGTGAAAAAATAAAAGACCTCCGTGGAATCGAACGAATTCAATCCATTGCGGAAAGTCTCGAGAACCCATCATAAATTCAAATAATCCTACATGAAACGTCTTCTTTAAAATTAGCGCAGTGCGAGGAAGCAAGACATTTTGCCGCAGACGTACTTTTATAGGTACGGCGAGGAAAAAATGCCGAAGCTGACAAGGGGCCCCCGATTGCGGGGCAATGAAATTTTTAAGAAGACCATTATTTATTAATATAAACCCCCTCTCATGGTTAATTCTCTCATCTTCCGAGCCTACGACATTCGCGGCATCGCCCACACACCAGCCAGCGGAAAACCAATCGACCTCGATCCCGAAACCACGCTTGAAATCGCCAAAGGCATCGGAACCTATTTCCGACAACACTGCGGTCCACGGATCGTAATCGGAGGCGACAACCGACTCAGCACCCCGGAACTCAAAGCGGCTTTCATTGAGGGACTACTTTCCACAGGATGCCAAGTGACCGACATGGGGCTGGCCACCTCGCCCCTGCTCTACTACGCGACCTGTAAACTCGAAATGGACGGCGGCATCAACATCACCGCGAGCCACAATTCTAAAGAATACAACGGCATCAAGGTGGTGGGCAAAAATGCGCATGCGATTTGTGGGGATGAGTTGCAACAAATCTTAAACATGATTGAAGAAAAAAGCTTCATTGTCGAAAAAGGAAAACTGGAGCATCGCGAGGATGTTTTTGAGATGTATATTGAGGACATGAAGCAAAAAGTGCAGATTCCGCGAAAAGTGAAAGTCCGTGTGGATGCCGGAAATGGAGTGGCGGGCCCTTTCGCACCGCGGCTATTAGAGGCGTTAGGGTGTGAGGTGGAGGCCATGTACTGTGAGCCGGATGGGAACTTTCCGAACCACGAAGCCAATCCCGAAGATGAAAAAAACTTAGTCGATTTGATGGAGCGAATGAAAAATGGAGGAGCGGACATTGGAATCGGGTTCGATGGCGACGGCGATCGCATAGGAATCATCGATGAAAAAGGCAAACACTATGCGGCGGATCTTCATCTTTTACTCTTGGCGAAAGATTTACTCGAACGGAAACCGGGGGCCAAAGTGGTATTTGATGTGAAGGCCTCACAAGTGGTTCCGAACTTGATTCGACAGTATGGAGGAGAACCCATCATGGCCAAAACCGGACACTCGTTCATTGAAAAAACCATGCATGATAAAGGGGCATTGCTCGCCGGCGAAGTGAGTGGACACATGTTCTTTGCCGAAGACTACTATGGATTTGATGATGCCTTTTTGGCCGCGCTTCGTACAATCAGTGTGCTTTCGCGCTCGACCCTACCGCTTTCCGAACACTTCAAAGACATCCCTAAAACCTTCGCCACCCCAGAAATCAAAGTGCCTTGTTCTGACAACGAAAAATTCAAAGTAGTAGAGGGGCTACGTGACCATTTCATGAAAGAATATGACTGCATAACGATTGATGGAGTACGCATGCTGTTCGACGCCAACACCTGGGGCATCATCCGATGTTCCAACACCACACCCAACTTAACCATGCGCTTTGAAGCGTTGACGCAAGAACGGCTGAAGGAAGTGATCGGCATTGCAGCCAAAGCCATGGAGGCTTACCCCGCTGCGGATATCAGTGGGATGAGGGAGTGGATGTGACGCTAAAATCTTGATCCTTGGGATATTTTTGAAAGAAAAAAGCGTGAATGCAAATGCAAGCCACACCCAAAATCAAAACAAAATAGAAACCCTGTTCAAAAAAATAAATGTTCTCTGCCTTGGAATAAACACGCGAAGGATCGAGGATGGAAATCTCAAGCTCGACCGTATCTCCAATATCATAAAATCGGGGTAAATTCAGTTTGGTGCTGTATTCTTTATCCAAATACAAATATTCAATTTCATAATAGTTAGTTAAAAAATCTTCATCCCCCGATTGATAGGCAATACGTTGAATACGCCCTTCTACTAAAATACTATTTTCACTCAATTCAAAGCTCTGAAAAAGATCAAAAAGAAGCAATGCACCGGAAAAAAAGAAAGTAAAATTAAAAATATTATAAAGCCAAAAGGAGGGCGTTGTTCAAAATTAAAGAGTGACATAGCCTAATGGGTATTCTTAAGAACTAAAGTTTAAGCTAACCCTTAGCACCCGACGGAAGCCCCGATCGTGTGTTTGATGACCAGGATCGGTCTTAAACCAATGCATAGGCCCAAGGTACCAGCAGGCACGACGAGCAACCAAAGGATTTTTGCCACTTTCGGTCCAAATATATTTTTGTTTCTCAAATTGCCCTTTATTTTTACGTCGATACTCTTCAAGAGTAACCAATCCGCGCTCGGAAATAACGTTTACTCCTTCAGGGATTGGGCTGTCATCTCCTTCCACAACGACCGTACCTTGTGCACTCAAATAGCAAATCCGTGTGGCCATTGTTCGTGCCAGATGATAATTAAGCCCTTTACCCTCGGGGCCAAACGTTTCCAAGGCAGGTTCAGGACATCCGTCTCCCATCACCAACTGTCCCTCTTCATTCAATTCCCAAAATTCTCCGTCTTGTAAGGTGGCCAATTCCAATAAGAAAACCTCAATATTGGGGATGGCGTTAGCGACTTCCTCTCCGGTACGGACCTTGCCTTTACATTGACGAGCCTCTTCGGGCAAAGCATCAATAATCGCCACTAAAGAAGCAAGGCGGGGGTCAGATTCAATACGGGATTCAGTCTCAATCACCCCATCCACCGAGCCGCGGAAACGCGCAGAAACATTCTGACGATTCACAGCGTATTTATTCAAGCGCGCGTACCGACTGCCAGGAAAGAAATC
Source organism: uncultured Candidatus Peribacteria bacterium (assembly GCA_964436935.1). Taxonomy (GTDB): domain Bacteria; phylum Patescibacteriota; class Gracilibacteria; order UBA1369; family UBA12473; genus CAYTES01. The sequence goes on from CAYTES010000040.1 coordinate 12,793, forward strand.
ACCGCAAACCAGACAACGAGATTGAGCTGCTGTAAACTCTCCTTCTCCGTCCAATAGAGTGACATTCCATTCTTCATAGTCCGGGGTATTCTTTGCATCATCCTTGAAACGAATATCCAGGGGTTTTCCTTCTCTCAACCCATCTGC
>CAYTES010000041.1:0-12927 GCA_964436935.1 uncultured Candidatus Peribacteria bacterium
GCTTTATTTCCACTTCCAAAATCTCTACTGGTGCTTTTGAGGGCTGAATGCAGGATTAAAGATAAGAATATAATATAACGCATATATTAAAATTTGTCAACCAATTTGACCCTAAGAAAATACACCCATACACACATAGAAGCTTGTAATAAAATGCCAATAATGAAATTATACTACCGTCCTTAACTTCGTTTTCATGTGTGGAATTTTTGCCTACCATGGCCCTCAAAACAATGCGGCACTACTTGCCGTCGAAGGCTTGAAAAATCTGGAATACCGAGGGTACGATTCATGGGGAATTGCCTGTAAGACAACGGATCGCATTGAGGTGGAAAAACATGTGGGGAAAATATCGAATGTGGAAAAACTGAAACCGGAACTCATGGACGAGGTGAATCATATCGCCATTGGACATTCGCGTTGGGCCACTCACGGTGGAGTCACCCGTGCCAATGCCCACCCGCACCTGAGCCAAGACGGGAAAATTGCCATTGTTCACAACGGCATCATTGAAAATTATATGGAACTCAAAAAAGAACTGATTGAAAAAGGATTTCACTTTATTTCGGAAACGGATACCGAAACCATGGCGCACATGATTGAATATTACATGGAGCAGGAAAAAGGAGATTTCGAAAAAGCCTTTCAAAAAGCCATCCAAAGACTAGAAGGGCGCTATGCTATTTTGGCGATTGCACAGGATGAGAATAAAATTTTGGCGGCGCGAAAAGGCTCGCCCTTAATCGTGGGCGTAGGCCCTTTGGATCACGAATTTTTTATTGGATCGGATGTTCCCGCTTTTCTCAAATACACCAAACGTGTCCTGTATTTAGATGATGAACAAATGGTAGTGTTGAGCGAAAAAGGAGCTAATTTCTATACGATTGAAAATGGAGCTCCGCTTGAAAAAAGAGTGGTGGAACTGGATCTGGATTTACAAAGTGCCGAAAAAGGAGATTATCCGCATTTCATGATCAAGGAAATCATGGAACAAAAAGAGACCATTCAGCGCGCCATCAATCAAGATCCGGAGACATTGAAAAAAGTAGCCCAGGCCATAAGAGACGCTTTTGGAACGTTTCTCATCGGATGCGGAACCGCGGGGAAAGTGGCTCTCGCAGGATCTTATCTTTTTTCCCGGATTGCAAAAAAACATGTCAATTTCACGTTTGGCTCCGAATTTGGAAGTTATCAAGATTTTTTGACGGATAAAACATTGATGATCGCCATCTCACAAAGTGGAGAAACCGCCGACACGTTGGAGGCGATCGAAATTGCAAAAAAGAAGGGGGTAAAAATTGCCACCATTGTGAATGTGGAAAGTTCCACCATGGCTCAAATTTCCGACATGGTGGTGCCGATCAAGGCAGGCCCCGAAAAAGCGGTCGCCTCGACCAAGGCCACCACCTCACAGCTGGCCATTTTAACACTGCTTGCCTATGCCACGGTCGGTCGATTGAATGAAGGACAGCAATTGCTCATCGCCACAGCGGGAGAAATCAACGACATGCTCAACCCCCGGTATGAAGAACACATTCGAAAATTAGCAGAAAAAATCCAAGCCGTGGAAAGCATGTACATCATTGGAAAAGGCCTCAATTATGCCATGGCGCTTGAAGCCGCCATCAAACTCCAAGAAGTTTCTTACATCCATGCCGAAGGCTTTGCCGCTGGGGAACTCAAGCATGGGCCGCTGGCCCTCATCGCAGAAGGGACACCCTGTGTCGTGATTGTGGCCAATGATGAAACCCGTTCGGACATTCTCAATAATGCCATGGAAGTGAAAGCCCGCGGGGGCTACATCATCGGTATTGCGCCTCAAGAATCGGAAATTTTTGACTATTGGATCAAAGTACCGGATGCGGGAAACGCCTCCCCCATCGTGAACATCATTCCAATTCAAATCTTGGCCTACCATTTGGCCGTGGTACGACAAAACAACCCCGACATGCCCCGCAATTTGGCCAAGAGTGTCACTGTGAAATAACGGCAATAAAGCTTTTCGCTCTAGGACTATTACCAATCCGTTGCTGCGCCAAATGATCAAGCATTAAAAAATCTCCTTGAGAGATCGGGACAAAATGTGGTTCTGAATCAACGCCTGATTTAAATTCCACCATAGAATGTATGATTAAGGAACTCAAAAGAATATATTAAAACATATAGTGCGTTACAATAAAAGCAAATACCAATAAGCTCCCCCTCCCCTCTCATGTCAAAAAAAACAAAGATCGTATGCACTCTGGGGCCTTCCTCGGACAGCGTGACGATTTTAGCTCAAATGATTGATGCGGGCATGAATGTGGCTCGCTTGAATTTTTCGCATGGATCATATGATCACATGAAGCACATCATCGGCAATGTTCGCAAAGCCAGCCAAAAAACAAGCAAACCGGTGGCACTCCTGCAAGATCTACAGGGTCCAAAAATTAGGCTGGGAACCCTGCCGGAAACCGGCATTCCTGTTAAAAAAGGCGAAACCATTCTTCTTTCCACCGACCCCGAACTCAAAACACATTCTCAATACAACGTCATACCGGTTCAATACGCCCAGCTGCACGAGGATGTTAAAGTCGGAGATGCGCTCCTCATAGACGATGGGTATCTCGAAGTGAAAATCATTAAAAAAGAAGGAAAAAACCTCTTTTGCAGCGCAAAAACGAGCTGGATTTTAAAAAGCCATAAAGGAATCAATTGCCCGACTGCGTCCATTCGCGCCAAAACCATCACCGCAAAAGATTGGGCCGACCTGGATTTCGGATTGAAACAAGGCATAGACTATGTGGCGCTTTCCTTTGTGAAATCGGCTCAAGATATTGAAGAATTGAGAGGAAAACTCCATAAAAAGGGGCATCCTGAAGTTAAAATCATCGCCAAAATCGAGCGACATGAAGCGGTTAAAAACCTGGAAGCCATCGCCAAAGCCTCGGACGGACTAATGGTGGCGCGCGGAGATCTGGGCATTGAAATCCCGGCCGAACAGGTTCCCATCGTGCAAAAAGAAATGGTTCACTTGGGATTAAAATACGGAAAACCGGTGATCATCGCCACTCAAATTTTGGAATCCATGATCCAAAACCCTCGGGCCACCCGAGCGGAAATCAGCGATGCCGCCACCGCCATTTTCGACCATGCGGACGCCTTCATGCTGTCCGGAGAAACTTCCACCGGTAAATACCCCCTGAGAGCGGTCCAAACCTTGGCCAAAGTGGCGCATGCCGTTGAAAAAGAACTGGAGAAAAAAAGCTATCTCCTCTCGCAACCCCGATCACTAAACCAAAAGCCCCTCACGGATGCCACCTGTACCAATGCCGCCCTGCTTGCCGAAGAAATCGGCGCCGAGGCGTTGGTTGTTTTCACTCAAAGCGGATACACTGCGGAACAAATCATGAAACATCGCCCCCGCACGCCGGTAGTCGCAGTGACACCAAATCCCACCACGTTTCGACAGCTCCAATTGGTATGGGGCATTCATGAAATCATCTTCAGTAAAACAACCCCAACCAATGAAACCGCCTTCCTTAAAACACTGGTCCCCATCCTCAAAGAAAAATGGGGATTGAAGTCCGGAAATGAAATCGTGTGGGTGAATGCACAAAAAGGTCAAAGTTTTATACGAACGATTGTCCTCTAATTTGTTTATTTTCATGCGTATTCTAGGAATCGATCCCGGTACCGCAACGACCGGATTCGGCATCATCGAAGTAACTGGAGGCCGGTTTCGCCCTCTCAATTTCGGCCACATTCAAACCGAAAAAACGTACTCTCAAGCGGAGCGATTGGATCAAATCGCCTACGATTTGGCACTACTTTGCCAACAATGGCGTCCTACGGCTTGCGCCGTGGAAAAACTCTTTTTCAGCAAAAACGTAAAAACCGCCATGGTCGTGGCGGAAGCCAGGGGAGTGATCTTGCAAACCTTGAAGCGATCAGGGTATCCTATCTTTGAATACAACCCGGGAGAAATTAAAATGGCCATCACGGGTTACGGAAAAGCCACCAAAGATCAAATTCAAAAAATGGTGGTTCACCACCTCCAACTCAAACAAATCCCAAAACCGGACGATGCCGCCGATGCGCTCGCCATCGCCCTCTGTCATGCGCACCACAGTCGCTACCAGCAACGAGTTGCCACTCCCTCCTCCTAATTCCTCCTCCCTTATGAAAAGCTTCTTGATCGGAATGTTGGTTTCCACCGGGCTGATGTTCACCTTCATCTACAGCACCGCCATCAATCCGTCCGTGTTGACTAATATTTTAAGTGCCCAAGAAAACACAAGCAATGAGGCATCGGAGGAAAATGAATCCACCTCAATAGAAGAAGGCGCCGCCCCGGAAGAAACGGGAAGCCAATCGTATCAAACTAAAATCGAAAAAGGAGATGCCCTTTTTAAGGAAGGATATTATGAATTGGCGGCACAACAATATGAACAAGCCAGCGTGATTGAAACCGACTTGTCGGAACCCTTCAACAAATTGGGCGCAGCCTATTTTGAAAATGAAGACTACGAAAAAGCACTCGATGCCTTCACTGAATCGTTGAAAAAAAACTCAACGCAAGCCATCGCCCAAATTGGATTGGGAAGAAGTTTACTGGCTCTCGAAAAATTTGATGCGGCAACCCAACATTTCGCTCAATTGACCATGAACGACCCGGGGATTGTTTATTATCAAGGGGTGATGAGTGCCTATAACGGGGACTATGAAAAGGCAAAACTGAATTTCACCCAACTCATTCCCGAAAAAAATACCGCAAAAATCGGTAGCGAATGGCCGGGAAAAGCACAAAACTATCTAAACTCGATGGAGGAATACGTCGGAGCTCAAGACCCCAATCCCAATTACATCAAGACCCTAATGGCGCGCAGCTTTGTGGAAACCGGAGAAAAAACCTTGGCCATCAACACGCTCTACAAAGTGTTGCAACAAGAATCCGACTATAGAGACGCCTGGATTATATTGGGATACACTTATCTGAATGAAGAACAATGGAACGAAGCGCAAGACGCCCTCTTTAAAGCGGTTGAAATCGACCCCACCAAAGCGGAAACCCGTTATTTCCTGGGACTGACCTACTACGCCAAAGAAGACTACACCTCCACCATCGCGCAGATGGAATTGGCGCTTCAAAGCGGCTTCAAGCCGGTGCTCGATCCGTACACGAAAATCGGAGACAGTGCCGTGCATGTTCAGGATTATCAAAAGGCAATTGAAGCCTATGAAAAAATTCTGGTACTGGACTCGGGAGAAGTGGACCTCTTCATTCGTCCCGTTTGGATTTATATTGATCATCTGAATAATCCCAAAAAAGCCATTGAATGGGCCGAGCGAGCGGTCACCGAACACCCCAATGAAGCCATGGGATACAATCTCTTGGGATGGGCCCAGATGGCCAATGGAGAATTGGAAGAAGCGGAGCAAAACTTAAATTATGCCTTGGTACTGGATTCCAAATTGGCCGCCGCGTATCTTAATTTTGGAACCCTCTATGAAAAAGAAGGAAAACTGGAACAAGCCAAAGAAAACTATAAACGAGCCTACACCTTGGATCCTTCGGGATCAGCGGGGAATCGCGCGGCGGAAAATTACAATCGACTCCAAAACACCACAACCGAATCACAAAACACCGTAACACCTTCAGACAAAACCACTCCTACACTTTAAAAGCCCCCCCCATGCCTCCTTTTCCAACTCCCCTTCTTTTCGTCGCCGGACTTCTTTTGGGAAGCTTCTTAAGCGTGCTCATTCCGCGACTCCATAAAAATGAACGCGGAATCTTTGCGGGGCGATCTCAATGTACTCATTGTAAAACAACCCTCAAAGCCACCGACCTCATCCCGCTGGTGAGTTATGTGCTCTACAAAGGAAAATGCCGTTATTGCAAAGAATCCATTGGATGGACTTATCCCGCATTGGAACTTTCAACGGCCTTTCTATTTTTAGGACTCGGCTTTTCCGGACTGACGCCATTGCCTCTCTATCTTTTCTATGGACTGGTACTCATCTTTATTTTCTTTTACGACCTACGCTATCTGGAGATTCCCGATGAAGTGATGCTACCCAGTATTTTCGTCGCCATTTTAGCCAATTTAACCCCGTACGGTATCCCCTTTCTGGACGGACTGTACGGAGCACTCATCATGATGAGCCTCTTTTTAATCCAAATCGTACTCTCAAGGGGACGTTGGCTCGGCGGAGGAGATTTACGCATTGGGGCCTTCATGGGATTTATTTTGGGATGGGAACTTACACTCGTTGCCCTACTCATGAGCTATCTCATAGGAGCAACAATAAGCCTAATTTTGCTGGCACTAGGAAAAGTAACGCGAAAAACAATGGTACCTTTTGGCCCCTTTCTGGTTCTGGGGACTCTAATCGCCTTATTCTGGGGACCACAACTCATAGAATGGTATTTGAACTTTATTCAACTATGAGCAAGCAAAAAAAAATAATTTCCTCGTCAACAGAAGACAAGAAAGTACTTTTGGTTATCCTGGACGGTTTTGGAGAGGGGAAAGCCACCAAAGGAAATGCCATCACTCAGGCTAAAATGCCTTTTTTCAATGGCCTAAAAAAAGACTATCCCGTTACCTTATTGAAAGCATCGGGAAACGCGGTCGGGCTACCCGCCGGGTATCAAGGGAACTCCGAAGTGGGACATTTCACGATCGGATCGGGACGAATCACATGGCAGTCTTTTGAAGCCATCAATCAATCGATCAAAGATAAAAGCTTTTTCACAAAACCCGAACTACTCAAGACGATTGAACGGGCAAAAAAAAATAAAGGAGCGGTTCATTTGGTAGGCATGATTTCTGATCAAGGAGTTCATGCACACATCAATCATCTTTTTACCTTGATGAAACTGGCAAAAGCTCAAAATATGAATAAAATTTTTATTCATTGCATTCTCGATGGAAGGGATGTTCCCGAAAGGTCCGCCGGCGAATTCATTGAACAAATTAAAAAGAAAATAAAATCACTTCACTGCGGGAAAATAGCAACCCTCATCGGTCGCTACTACGCCATGGACCGAGATTCCAATTGGGACCGGACGCAAAAAGCCTACGAGCTCTTGGTCGAGGGAAAAGGGGAAGGTTGTTCCGATGCACAAAAAGCAATTAAAAAAGCGTACAAAGAAGGGGCGGAAACCGATTACTACATTCCACCTTACGTAATCGATCCGGAAGGAAAAATCAAATCCGGGGATTCCGTTATTTTCTTCAACTATCGAACGGATCGTGCGCGACAACTCACAGAAGTATTTGTGAATAAAAAATTTGATCAATTCGAGCGCAAGCATTCCTCCGTCAATTTTGTGGCCATGGGGCCTTACACGGAAAAAGCCCCTGTGGTTTTCCCCTGCCCCCCGATTAAAAATAATCTGAGCGAGATTCTGTCTCAGCATAAAATGCTCCAACTCCGCGTCGCGGAAACGGAAAAATACGCGCATGTCACATACTTTTTCAACAGCCAAAGGGAAAACCCCAACCCTGGTGAAGACCGACTAATGATCCCTTCTCCCAAATGCCCTTCCTACGCCGAGCAACCGGAGATGAGCGCAGAAGGCGTAACTCAAAAAGCCATCTCCGAAATCCGCAAAAAAAAATACGCTTTTATTGCCATGAATTACGCCAATCCCGATCTTGTGGGGCATTCGGGAAATTTAAAAGCCACCATTCAGTCCTGCGCAATAATCGACAAATGCTTTTCACGCTTGATTCCCGAAGCGATTAAAAACGAATACACGATTTTAGTCACCGCCGATCATGGCAATGCCGAAGAGATGCTCTATCCGGATGGTTCCGCATGTCCCTCACACACCACCAATAAAGTGATTGGAATACTTGTTTCTTCTCCAAAACTGCCTTATACCCTTAAAAAGGGAAAAGGACTCCAAGACATTGCTCCCACAATTCTCGAACTGATGGGAATCCAAAAACCAAAAGAGATGACCGGACAATCCTTGCTTGAAGAACCATTGCCAATCAACAAGTAACATTTGACTTCTAACTCCTATTCCTTATGAAAGCGGTGATTCTCGCCGGTGGAACCGGCACTCGTCTCTGGCCCCTCAGTCGTCTCAAAGCCCCCAAACAGTTTCAAGCGCTCGCCTCCGGAAAAACTTTATTCCAAGAAACAGTGGACCGCCTTTCCTTTTTGAATGCCAAGGACATTTTTGTGGCGACCAATAAAGATTTTGTAAAACTGGTGCAAAAGCAGGTGCCCCAAATCCCGCTCAAAAATATAATCATCGAACCCGCCCTGCGCGACACGGCCTCGTGTATCGGACTTGCGGCCGCACTCATTGCCAAACAGTTTCCCGAGGAAGTGATGGCGGTCATTTATGCGGATCACATGATCAAAAAGAAAAAAGAGTTCGCGCAAAAACTCAAAGTGGCGGAACAGATCGCGCGCGAGGAAAAAAGCCTCAACATCATTGAGGTCAAAGCCAAATTTCCGAATGTGAATCTGGGTTATGTCAAAATCGGAAAAATGCTGCGAACGCTGAAAGGAGTGGAAGTATATGAATTCGAAAAATTCATCGAAAAACCGGATGAAAAAACAGCGAAAAAACTCCTTCAATCCTACAAGTATCTCTGGAATACCGGAATTTATGTCTGGAAAGTATCGACCATTCTGGAGGCCTACCAAAAACATCTTCCGGACACCCACCAACGTTTGATGAAAATCCAAGCCGCGTGGGGAACCTCCACCGAAAAAAAAACCCTTGAAAAGGAGTACTCGGAATGCCAAAAAATATCGATCGACTACGCCATCATGGAAAAAGTGGACACGAAGCAAGTGCGCATCATTCCTGCCGATTTGGGCTGGAGCGACATTGGAACCTGGCTGTCTCTGCATGAAGAAATGGCTCGAAAACCCAGCGACAATTTGATCCAAGGAGAATTCGTGAACATCGGCAGCGAAGGGTGCATTCTCCAAAACAATGAACTCAAAAAAATGATCGCGGTGGTGGGGCTCAAAAATATTGCGGTGATCAACACCAAAGACGCCTTGTTGATTTGCGATAAATCGCGTTCTCAAGATGTAAAAAAAGTAGTGGAACTATTGAAAAAGAATAAAAGGGAAGACTTGCTGTGAGCGAAGACTTTTCTTCTCTGCGCGAGGACTAATCTCTAAAATTGCTCCACACCATAAAAAAATTTATTATCAATATCTGCTCCTGGAAAAACCGCGATTTTTCGCTAAAGTGGGAGCAATGATGCAGCACAATCCTTTTGCAATGCCGATCGAGATAAAAATTAAACCTTGGGGACGCGAAATTTGGTTTGCTCATACCGAAAAATACGCGGGCAAAATCCTTGAAGTCAAAAAAGGACACCGTCTCTCTTTGCAGTACCATGAACAAAAACGAGAGACTCAGTATGTGTATTCCGGAAAAGTAAAATTCATTTACGGCCCGGACGAAGCACATTTGGAAGAAAAAATCCTCAATCCGGGTGAAGTCGCCGATGTACCCGTTGGAATGTTGCACCGAGTCGAAGCCCTGGAAGACTCTCAGATTTTTGAAGTTTCAACCCCTGAACTCACCGACGTGGTCAAACTGGCCGATGATTACGGTCGTTTTGGCAAAGGCAATGACGAAAGCAAAGATCAAGAATTGGCCCGAAAACAAAATCCATCACTTTAGGACTTTTTCATCAATTTTTATTATTTTCACTCTTTAATCTAATGAATAAACGCACGATCACCTATTTGAGTCTCATTGCCATTTTGAGTCTAACGTTTGGATTTTTGGACACCCCCTACGCCAAACAAAAGGGACTGATCCCCTCGCTTCCCGAAAGCTTTGCCGAACAAAAGATCAATCTGGGGTTGGATCTCCAGGGCGGAAGTCAACTCGACTATAAAATTGATTTGAGACGAGTTGAACCTCAAGATCAAGAGCAAATCATTGAAGGAGTTTTGCAGGTGATCAACAAAAGAGTGAACGCGCTGGGAGTATCGGAACCCAATATTTACCGTTCTCAAGTGGGAGACGAAGAACACATCGTGGTGGAGCTCGCGGGAATTAAAGATTTGGAACAAGCGAAGGCATTGGTCGGAAAAACCATTCAGTTGGAATTCAAAGAAGAAAATACAGCGCCTCTTTCCGAGCAAGATTTTGCAGCGATTGAAAAACAAGCTGAAACCGCTTTTAACCGCATCCAAAAAGAGGAAGCCTTTGAAGTGGTCGCCGAAGAAGAAAGCCTCGCCTATCCCGGCAAAGTGAATTACATGAAAGCCTCGGAGGATTCCTACGATTTCAAAAGCGTTTTACCGGATGAATACTTTCCTTACATCGACCAAACGAGTGTAGAAAGCGTCGTCCCCAAACTCATCAAGGCCACGGATGGATACACCATTGATGCGACAGGCAACTTGAAAGCGCTTGAGGGTTACTTCGTCATCAAAGTCCTTGACCGTAGGGAAGGAGAAAAAAATCAGCACGAAGACAAAGAAGTGAAAGCCAGTCATGTATTGATCGCGTATAGTGGAGCGGAACGAGCGGATGCAAACGTGACAAGAACAGAGGAAGAGGCCAAAGCCTTGGCGGAAGAAATACAACAAAAAGCGGCAAGTGAAGAAGATTTCGGAGCGTTAGTGCAAGAATATTCGGATGAAGCGGGTTCGGACGAAAGCAAAGGAGATTTGGGCTTTTTCAAGCCGGGGGTGATGAGCAAAAACTTTGAAGATGCGGCATTCGCACTGGAAAAAGATCAAATTTCCGAAGTGGTCGAAACGGAATTCGGATTTCATGTGATTAAAGTCACCGACATCAAACCGGAAGTGAACACCACGGTAACGGAAACAGAATACAAACTGGAAAAATTATTCTATTCCACCGCGCAAGATCCCTGGAAAGCCACCGAATTGACCGGAACCTATTTCAAAAGAGCCGAAGTCGCTTTCAATCAAAGCTATGTCCCCTATGTTTCAATCGAATTCACCGATGAAGGAGGGAAGCTGTTTGAAAGCCTTACTGAAAAAAATGTAAACAAAAAAATTGCCATTTTTGTCGGTGGAGAGTTGATTTCCGCCCCCAATGTGAATGAAAAAATAACCGGCGGAAAAGCTCAAATCACGGGAAGTTTCAGCATTGAAGAAGCGTCGAACTTGGCACGAGATTTGAACACCGGAGCCATCCCTGCCCCTATTGTCCTGGTAGGGCAATACACAATTGGGGCGTCATTGGGTCAGGAAGCCATGGAAAACAGCATGAAAGCCGGATTGCTGGGACTGGCCATTCTCGCGGTATGTATGGTGCTCTACTATCGATTCTTCGGACTCTTAGCGGATGTCGCCCTGGTGATTTATGCGCTCACCTTGATGTTCTTCATTAAAATCGCATTGCCCATGGGCATCGCGATCATTCTTTCTTTGATCTTATTCGGTGTCTTGGTTTCAAAAATACTCAAAAACAAGGACTCTGGTTGGGAAAAGCTAATTTCCTTCTTTGTGGCCTGTTTCGCGCTCTTCTTCATGAGTTACATGTTTGCCAATGCGATTGTGCTCACCTTGGCCGGTGTAGCCGGAGTGGTCCTCTCTATCGGTATGGCCGTGGATGCAAACATTCTAATCTTCGAACGCATCCGCGAAGAACTTCGCAATAAAAGACCTTTGGATTCCGCCATTGAAGTGGGATTTGAACGGGCGTGGAGCTCCATTCGAGATTCCAATTTCTCGTCCTTGATCACCACCGCCATCTTGATGTATGTCGGAACGTCAATCATCAAAGGATTCGCGGTCAACTTGGCCTTGGGTATTTTAATTTCCATGTTCACGGCCATCACCATCACCAAAACATTTTTAAAAAGCATTGTGGGGACCTGGATCGCCAAAAATGATTTTTTAATGGGAGTGCCGAAAAAACCGCACGGGGACTGGAAAATTGTACCCCGACGAAAAATTTGGTTTGCAATCTCAGGACTCCTACTGGTGATTGGGCTCTTGGCCATCCCCGGCTACGGACTCAAATTCGGAATGGATTTCACAGGAGGAACCCTGATGGAATTAAAATTTGAAGAGCCGGTGACCGCTGAAAAACTGATCGAAAGCGTTAAAACCGCAGAGGGGGAATTGAAGGCGGCGCAACCTGCTGTGGCAGAAGAAAATGCAACCACCGAAGAAGGGATTGTCGAATTCGGAGAACCCGTCGTGGTTTCCAGCGGAGAAAATAGCTTCATCATCCGAATGAAACACCTCTCCAGCGAAACCCATGATCAGCTGGTTCAAAAACTTCAAACCTCGATAGGCTCATTTGAAGAAATCCGGTACAGCACGATTGGAGCCACGATTGGAAACACCATGAAACAAAAGGCCTTAACCGCTTTAATACTGGCAGTGGTCATGATGGTGCTCTACATCGCCTTTGCCTTCCGCCAAATCCCCAAAGAAATCGGCCCATGGCGCTTTGGAATTGCAGCCATCATTGCATTGATTCACGATATTTTCATCACCCTGGGTTTTTACGCACTCCTTGGGCATTGGACCGGGGCGGAAGTGGATGCACTCTTTGTAACGGCAATCCTGACCATCATCGGGTTCTCGGTGCATGACACGATCGTCGTATTCGATCGAATACGCGAAAAACTGAAACACCAAAAACGAGGAGAATCCTTTGAGCATGTGGCGGATCTCGCTCTCAATGAAACCTTGGCGCGTTCGGTGAACACCTCACTCTCCGCGATCATTACCGTAAGCATTTTGGCCCTCTTCGGGGCTCAGTCCATTCAACATTTCCTACTGACACTTGTGGTAGGGTTCACGATGGGAACCTACTCGTCAATCTTTGTTGCCACTCCCCTGCTGGTTTCCTGGCACAACCAGAACAATAAAAAATAAAACCACCGTTTGCATCAACCGCACGAGGGCTGCCCTGGAGAGAACTCTATAGAGAACCTCCTGGACAGCCCTTTTTAA
>CAYTES010000042.1:0-12835 GCA_964436935.1 uncultured Candidatus Peribacteria bacterium
TTTATTTCCACTTCCAAAATCCCTACTGGTGCTTTTGAGGGCTGAATGCAGGGAAATTCAGAAAAAATAAAATAATATAAAAAATTAATTTTGTCAATATTATCGTACTGAAGGGATTGATCAAGCGCGCAAGGCGGTCATTCTTTGAATGCGGGATTCCAGTAAAGATGCCGTGCCAATATCCTCTCTAAAAAAGACGGGCCCTTTCACTGCCAATGCCCCTTCCTGAGCAATCTGCTCGGCTTCCGTCAATGTTTCGCCTACTCCCAAAATTGCCACCGCGCGCGATCCTCCCAAATAAAGCCCATCTTCACGTTGATCGACCGACGCAAAATAAGCAGTCGCACCTTGCGGCAGAGCCCCTATTTCAATTTTTTCATGCTTGACCGGTTCGTCGGGATAGCCCTTCGGAACCACATATTTGCACACAGTGGCCTTGGTTTTGAATTGAAGCGTCATCCCACTCAATTCCCGTCGAATCAACGCCTGGCACAAATCCACAAAATCATTTTCAAGTAGTGGAAGCACGTTCATGGTTTCCGGATCGGCCATCCGAGCATTGTATTCGATCAGGCGTACACCATCGCGTACCGCCATGAAACCTCCATACATGATGCCCTGAAATGGAGTTCCTGTTTCTTCAAGTAGTGCTTGCGCGACCTGGACGGTGATATCATGCGCGGCCTGCAAATCACTTGGTGTCAAAAAAGGCAGTAAGTGATTTGAATCACTATAACTCCCCATTCCACCCGTATTTGGGCCTTTGTCACCCACATAAGCTCGTTTATGATCTTGGGCGGGAATGGTATCCAAAACAGTGGTCCCATCCACAAAACTCATCAAGCTGAATTCTTCTCCAATGAATTTTTCTTCAATCACCACCCGCCCATCTTCCGCCAAACATTCTCGCGCATAGGCCAACCCTTCCGCGACATCCGCCAAATGATCGCCCACCACTTTCACCCCTTTTCCGCCCTTGAGTCCATCCGATTTGATCACAAACTCACCCCTCAAGGTGTCTCTCAAGTACACGTCCAGCCCTTCATCACTATAGAACACTTTAAAAAGGGGATTGCCCGGAATATGATACTTTTTAAGCAATTCCCGGGTGAACCCTTTGGAGGATTCCAGTCGTGCCACGGTGAGGCGAGGCGCCACACTGTGAAATCCTTCTTCCGCCAAAACATCCACCACCCCCGCGGCAATGGGCGCTTCGGGGCCCGGAAAAACAAAGTCTGGGCGAAAGCTTTTTGCAAAGAGTCGAATTCGTTCGAGGTCTGTGATACTTCCCACCTCATAACCCGAAGACAGGTCAAGGAGTCCGGGATTTTTGGAGGTGCCGTAGGTGAACAGCTCCACCGGGTGCTTGGAACGTTTGAAGGTTTCGGCAATGCAATGTTCGCGGGCACCGGTGCCCAGGATGAGAATTTTAGTCATGGATGACTATATTAATTTCTAGGGTTTTTATACTCTTAAATTTGAACGATGGCCATATGAAAAGCAAGTCAAGATGCAATGGTTAATTTGAATATACTATAAACAATTGAGAGAAAATGATTTAAGCGCACGTAGTAGAAATTTTATTTGGGTCTCGTGGGTCCCAATTAAAAATTTCACGAAGTTTCGCGCGAATCATTTTCTCGAAAACCATGTAGGGAGATTTCCTAAGAGGGAACACATTCCCTCTTAGGCTACAATATGCTCAACTGCCCCTCACTCACCTCATCGTGCATCGCAGGGTTGGAGTCATATTCAAAATCTTGCATGCGTTCACAGCCCCGCAACCGTTCCGCTTCCGCCAAAAGCTCAGCCGTCACTTCGGGAGTGGGATACTTGCCGGTGAAACAGGCCATGCACGCATTGGTGATTTTGGGATTTCCCTTATGCACGGCATCGAATAAATCTTCGATTTCTTGATAAAACAGTTCATCGGCTCCAATGGCTTGCCGCACTTCATCTACACTCATCGCGCTGGCAATGAGTTCTTTTTTGGTCGGAATATCCACGCCGTAGACACAAGGCGAAACGAGCGGCGGCGCATAAGACGCAAAGTATACTTTTTTAGCGCCGGCATTCCGTGCCATTTCGACAATCTGTTTGGACGTGTTTCCGCGGACAATACTATCGTCGACCAAAAGCACATTTTTTCCCTTAAATTCGAGCGGAATCGGGTTGAGTTTGTAGTGAATGGATTTTTGTCGCATGCTTTGTCCCGGCATGATGAAGGTTCGGCCGATGTACCGGTTTTTCACAAACCCTTCGCGGTATTTGACTCCCAATTCGGTGGCGATCGGAATCGCCGCGCTGCTGGAGCTGTCCGGAATCGGAATCACGACATCAATTTTAAGTTTTTTCAGACGAATTTTTTTTGCCAGTGAGGTTCCCATCCGAAGTCGCGCTTTATACACATTCACTTTGTCGATGGTGGAATCCGGGCGCGCCAAGTAAACCCATTCAAAGATGCAGGGCGCCAGATTTTTAGGGGCGGCAATGTGGGTATGAATCTGTTTTTGCTGATCAATGTAGAGGACTTCGCCTGCCTGCACATCTCGGATGGTTTCAAATCCCATGGAGTCCAGGGCGACACTTTCCGAAGCGACCATGTATTCGTAAGTCAAACCATTGAGCCGTCGTCCAAAGATCAAGGGACGGTGGGCTTGCGGATCGCGGAACGCCACCAAACCATGATTCGCAATCATCATGATCGCGGAATACGAGCCGGTCACTCGTTTGTAAACCGCATCCATGGCCTGAAATAGTTTTTCGGGAGTGAGTTCAATGGTGCGTAGTTTTAAAATTTCATCCGCCACCACGTTCAATAAAACTTCCGAGTCGGAACCGGTTTCAAGATGTCGAATGTTATTGCGACGCACTTCGTTGGCCAAATTGATGTAGTTGGTCAAATTGCCGTTATGGATCAATGAAATTCCGAATGGAGCATTTACAAAAAACGGCTGAGATTCGGCCGGATCGTACACTCCCGCGGTGGGGTAGCGGACATGACCGATACCCATGTGACCTTTCAATTTAACAATGTGATGTTGTTTGAACACCTCGCGGACCAGTCCGTCTCCTTTTCTCAAATGAAACTTATCCCCATCGTACGTCATGATGCCGGATGCGTCTTGGCCGCGGTGTTGAAGACACACCAAGCCGTCATAAATATCTTGAACCACGTGATTATTCCCAACGACGCCAACAATTCCACACATGAATCGATAGGATTAAGAATAATTAAGAAAGGGCATGGAGCCGCTTAGGTCCTGTCGAAGAATAAGCTGTTAAGATGAGACTACCGAGGCGCCAGCTATACGAGGCATGAGAAACGCGGGCCCCCGAAGGGGAGTTGAAATATGTAAGTGACGAATAACAAAGTATGGCTGGATGGATCGGCATTTCAGCTTGATAGATTATTTTGAGACAGGACCTTGCAGGCTTCAATCGTGTTTTCCATGAGACAGGCCACCGTCATGGGGCCAACCCCTCCGGGAACCGGAGTGATATACGAACACTTCGATTGAACCTGATCAAAGTCTACATCACCGACCAGCTTGCCGTCCACTCGATTGATACCCACATCAATCACCACGGCTCCTTCTTTGACCATCGGTGCGGTAATGAGGCCCGCTTTTCCAACCGCCACCACCAAAATATCGGCCCTCGCCGTATGAAAAGCCAAATCGCGAGTGAATTTATGACAGGTCGTGACCGTGGCATTTCGGTTCAGGAGCATGGTGGACATCGGTTTTCCAACAATGTTGCTATGGCCCACCACCACGACTTCCTGCCCCTCAATGGGGATGTTGTAATGCTCCAACAAATGGATCACCCCTTTCGGAGTACAGGGAACCAGCGACTCGAAATCCTTACTCAATACCATTTTCCCCATGTTGTAGGCATGAAATCCATCCACATCTTTTTTAGGCGAGATCGCACGCAGCACGAGTGGGGTGTTGATCGAAGCGGGGAGTGGCAACTGAACCAGAATGCCATGCACATCGGCTCGTTCATCCAACTGGTGGATCACATCAATCAAGGTTTCGGTGGAGGCGGATTCCGGGAGTTGGACGTGTTCGTATAAAATTCCGGTCTGTTCACACGCTTTTTGCTTTTGCTTCACATACGATAAACTGGCCGGATGTTCACCGACTAAAATAAAGGCCAGCTTCGGCTGAATCTGTTGCGTTTGGAGGATCTTCACTTCTTGCGTGACGGTCGTCAAGAGTTGTTGTGCCACGGCCCGACCATCCAACAGTGCCATAGGTCCTCAGATTAAAGGGGCTTCATTCTAGCAGGAAGCGGCGGAAGGATCAACCCTCCTAAGGCAAGATCAATTGAGATCAGGGAATTCCATGGGGGCATTCTCTTTAAACCCACCCGCTCCCCATCGAATCGGATTGGCACGAAAGCCTCCACTCGACATCAACTGGCCTCCTAACTCATATTCTGAGGGGTATCTCTTTTGCGCCATCGATTCGAAGATTTCGGCCACTCGATTCACGGTTTTTTTTGTGACTTTTCAATCAATTGAGGAAGCGGTTGGAGAGCAGCGGAAAGCTTTTTAAAGCGATTGAACTGCATGATGATCTGATCAAAATCGTCTTCTTCCTGAATAATGTCGAGTTTATCTCGCAACAGCCCAATGAGCGCCGATAGCACCTCCGCATGGCGGTTCGGATCTTCCAAAATGAGCGCCTTTAGCGGGATGCTGGTGGCCTGATGGACATCCAATCCTTTCTCGCTATCACTGGAAAAAACAAAGGTTATCATGAGTTGAAGCTGATGGTCCTGTCGTCCCAAGTCCACTTTTAAGCCGTAAATTTGATTTCCTTTTTCAAGAATTCGTTTGCTAAAGAATCCTTGAGCGGGGTCCACCCGAAAGGGGATCGAATGCATCAAATTTGAGGACAATCGTTGCATTTCTTTTTCTTTAAGAGCAGAGACAAATTCAAGTTGAAAGAGTCCAATGCTGAACGTTTTTGTTGCTCCAATTGAGCCGTTATTCCCAAAGCTTCAAATCCCAGCTCTTCTAAAAGCATCAGCTCTACAAGCTCTTCTTTGATGGCACTCAATCCAGTCGATTCGGGACGGTTAGAAGCTTTTTGAACCATGATCGAAAATTTTAAGACTATGACCTGCAATTTAAAGGTTTCTTTCTACCACATTCCAAATCAATTCAAAAGTTGCCTCTTTTTCCGGTTGAAGGGAGATCAGGTTCCAGCCGTATTGTTTGGCCAGTTCTTGATGAACCGTGCGACAACGTTGAATTAACGCATTATCTTCTTCGTGCAAATGACCTTTTTCTATTGATTGATGCGCCCGCTCGCCATCAATCAATAGTGACAAGTCGGACGGCACCAGAAATCGGTTTAAAGACTCCAACCAACCCTGTTCCAGTCCTTTGGTGATCCCCCACACGATTCCTGTTCCACTATAATCTTCGGCCACCACTATTTTGCCTTCCGAAAGCCATTGCTTGAGCGTGGGTTGAAACTGATGTCGATTCAGGACGAACCACAGCTGGAGTTCTTCTTCACTCACGGCTTGCTGTCTTCCGGACCGCAACAGCGTGTTGAGATAAGGCCCCGAGGGCTCGATGGTATAGACCGGATATTTCACATACACGGCAGCGCGCCCACTTTCATTCAGTTCATTCACCAAGCGCTTTGCATGGGTCGTTTTTCCAATATTATTGATACCGTAGAGCGTGATGAGCATGTGTGCACTTTACACGGGATAGGTGGTCTGCGCCGAGGAAAAATAAATAATTCACCTTTGACATTTTTGTGGAAAGGGTATAAAATTAACTATCAAAAAAATCATTTTTTAACAGGTCTACTTATGGTGGATGAAAGAAACGAGGATTTTACAGGGATTGAGCCGGTTGATCCTCAAGGATATGTTGGATTCGCAATGAATTCATTAGAGGCTCCTGAAGAACGAGAAGTGGAGGGTGTGGTCGAGGCGAGTAGTACTCGATTGAAAGATGCCGCTGAAACGCACGAAGATCGAGAATATGCTGAAATGCTGTTGGGCCACCTGGGTGGATTTGACGACCTACCTGAAAATGTGAAGGAGGCTTTGATTGGTTATATTTCCACAATGAATCATCTGTCTGTCAGTGCCACGACCTGGGATCGGTATGCTACTTATGGTGATCGAGTCGAGTGGCATCCCCGTGGATACCTTTTGATTTGGGATACGACCAAAGCAAAAAGTCGAAATAATTTGGTAGGAGTTTACACATTGAATGAGCAAGAAAAGAAGGTAAATCTCGTTGCTCAGGCCGGTGCAATTTATGATCAGCTTTACGCAAATTGAGGCATTGAATTCACTTGTCCGTGCTGCCAAACCCGCCACGACTCTCTTCTCGAATCGAGTCCACCTCTTCCCATTCAAATCGATCGATCCTCACAAAAACTCCCTGCGCAATTTTGTCGCCTCGCTCGACGGTAACGGATTCCGTTGCGAAATTATAGACTTGAATCTTCACCTCATCCTCGGGGCCACAGTAGTCATGGTCAATAATCCCGAAGCCGTGGGGAAAGGTGAGCCCCTTTTTGCGTGGAGTGCTGCTTCGTGAGGCCACCGCCAGCATATACCCTTCCGGCACTTCCACGATGACATTTCCGGGAATCAGCTCGATCTTGCCCGGCTCAATCGTCACGGTTTCTCGTGCCAGTAGATCAAAACCCACTGCCCCTCGTGTTTCGTATACCGGTAGGGGAAGGGTTTTGTCGATCCTTTGAATTTTGACACGGGACGGTTTCATGATTCCAGGGTAAATGTGTCGACCAATTTTTTCAACTCTTCTTTCAATTTGCCATTCACCATGCGTCCATGGCCCGGAATGATCACGTCCGCCTTGGAAAAAATGAACTTCAAACTGTCCAGAAATATCGTGGGGTTGCTGGCACTCATGCGACACTCCTTCCGTACAATATCTTCCCGAAAGGCATCGCCTACACACATCCATATTTCCCCTTCGTGCTCAACCATCAAACTTAAATCTTCCGTTCCACTGTGTCCCGGGGTTTTGATGAGCTGAATATTTTTAACCAAAGGCCACACGCGTCGAGTTCGGTCAATATGGGCGGAACCGTTTGGATGCATCACCCCATCACCGGTATGGATGAATGCCGTTTTGGAAAACAAAAAATTATTGGAGCAGTGGTCGAAGTGATAGTGGCTGTTGACCACATGATGGATGTCCGAAGGTTTTAATCCACGCGCCTCAAGCGCTTGAAGCAGTTTTTCCTGATAAATGAACGCACTAGTATCAAAAAGAACATTCACGCCGTGGTGTCGAATCAAGATCGAACTGCTGGCCAAAGGATCAATACTATATCGTCCCTCCTCCAGTTCATGATTGGTATGGACGCCTTCAAAAAGCACCTCGATCATGAGAAAAGGTTAGCCTAAGGGTTCATCCGGAAATAAATTGCTCAGATTTAAGTTCAATGCGCTCCGAATACGGCGCTACGATTGAGAAAAATATCGAGGCGTACCAGAGGTACGACGAAAAATTTTTCGATTGAAAAGCGATTGTATTCGGAGATGAAGTGGACATAAGATGGGTAATTTATTTATGGACGAACCCTAAGTTACCGTGTAAAGGCAGAAGCCTCCAAGTGAATTCCGGGGCCCATGGTCGTGGCCAAAGTGATACTGCTCACGTAGGCGCCTTTTACACCTCCGGGGCGTGCGGCCAAAATGGCTTTCATGTAGGCTTGGATATTCTCTTTCAATTGGTCTTCACCAAAGGAAACTTTTCCAATCATGTTATGAAGGTTCCCATGTTTGTCGTTACGGAATTCTACTTTTCCCTTCGTTACTTCTTTGATGGTTTTGGCAATGTCGGTTGAAATGGTTCCCGCTTTAGGATTGGGCATTAAACCTTTCTGTCCCAATGTTCGGGCAATTTTACCCAATTTCTTCATGGTCTCCGGGTGGGCGACCGCCACATCGAAATCGAGCCATCCTTTGTTCACTTCTTCAATCAATTCATCGCTGCCGGCTTTGATGGCTCCGGCTTCCAAAGCCTCTTTTTGCTGAGCATCTTCGACAAAGGCCACCACACGCACCGATTTACCGGTTCCATGAGGCAGGCTCACGGTGCTTCGCAGCACTTGGTCCGCCTTGCTGGTATCGATATCCAGCTTGATGTGAATTTCCACACTGGAGTCGAATTTGGTGACCGAGGTTTCCTTTACTAATTTCACCGCTTCATCGAGCGGGTATTTTCGTTGAGTGTCGATTTTTTCAGCGGCAGCTCGATATTTTTTGCCTTGTTTTGGCATGATGGGATTGTTAAGTGGTACAAACGCCCGCCTCCGATAGAGGTTGGGCTCCCACAAAAGGGGATTTAGTAATTATCCTTCCACGGTCACGCCCATATTTCGAGCGGTTCCGGCAATGATCTTGGCCGCAGCCTTGATGTCGTTCGCATTGAGGTCTTCCATTTTTTCGGCGGCAATGCTTTCCAATTGAGCCTGAGTGATTTTTCCCACTTTGCTCTTATTTGGTTCTCCGGATCCTTTGGGGATGCCAATCGCTTTTTTAATCAATTCAGCGGCAGGGGGGCTTTTGAGGATGAAATCAAAGCTGCGATCTTCATAAACCGTGATGATCACCGGAATAACCGTGTCACCCAAAGCACGAGTCGCATCATTGAATTTGGCACAAAAATCTTGAATCTGCACGCCATGTTGACCCAAGGCAGGCCCCACGGGGGGGGCAGGATTTGCTTTTCCAGCGGAAATCTGAAGCTTGATCTGAGTTTTAACTTTTTTAGCCATGATAATAAAATTAGGAGCGGATGCACTTTACTTCAACTTTTAGCGGGAGTCAAAAGAAAAATTAAAGAATGAGCAAAATCTGTTCCTACTATAAAATTTACAAGGCCTCGGTCAGGCTTCTTATGGAAGAGTGGTAACTGGGGGTGTATTCAAAGCAGTAAACCAGATTATTTTTTTGAAAAACCAAAAAAACAGAGTTGGTTTTGGTGGAATGATTGAAATAAAACGACGCATCACCATAAGAATTGGTTTCATTCATGGTGCCCGAGATTGAAGTTTCGGCCAGGCCGCGGAGGGTTTGATAGGCCTCAAAGGCTTTGGTTTCCGTGGAGGTTTCCAGTTCATAGATCGAGCCCACATAATCGGGGCCGTCAAACAATTTATGGTAAAAAACGGTGTCCTCCTTGAACGCTTCTTCGGTATCCCAAAATCCAAAAATAAGGCCGTCGTACCAATCGGTTTCGAGCGAGGGTTCGGAGAAGTTCAGGGTGCTGATGAGTTCCGAGGTGATCGTTGCTGAAGAAAAATCTTCCGAAGATGAGGACTCAGGGGCCGTAGCAAACTCTTCAAAAGAAGAAAGTTCCTCGAGGTTCTGTGCGGTGAGGGTTTCGTCGCTTCGTTCTTCGCTTGAGGTGGAGGTTTCTTCTGTGTCGATCGGGGTCCCCGTGGTCATTTCATCACCATTCTCGTTAAGAAGTCCTGCGGTGTTTCGGCTGATCTGTGTGGTGGAGTTTTCGGTTTCCTCTTCTTGAATGTGAGAGGAGGCTGCAAAATCGGCCCCCCAGTAGTTGTTGAGGACCAGGTCCGCCATCACCAGAATGACCATTGACGAGAACAGAAGTGTGAAAACCGTAAATTTATGCATAGGAGGGGTACACAAAATCAACTTTCTTTATGGTAGTTTGAAGCGAGTCTAAAGTCAAAAATCTAGGAGCTGTTCACTTCCTAAAAAGAGACGAAAGGTTGCTTCGTCTCTTTTTGTTTGAGTTATCCCCCGTATTCAGGAGAGAGCTCCTTATTTCTTTTTGATCTGTGTGAAATCAAGTTCCACGGGCGTTTCACGGCCGAAGATCGTGATCAAAACCTTGACCTTACCCTTTTCTTTATCAATCGTTTGAATGAGTCCATCGTAGTTGGCAAAAGGTCCATCCAAGACCATCACAGGGTCGTTCATTTGGAAGTCGATCTTGAATTTCGGATCGGTTTCTCCCATATGACGTCGGACCACCTTGAATTCTTCGGCTGAAACAGGAACCGGAATAATGCCAGAGCCTACGAACCCGGTGACATTGGGAGTATTTCGCACCACATACCAGGATTCATCATCCACGGTCATGTCGACCAGGACATACCCGGGGAAAAGACGCTTCTTTTCTGTTTTTGGCTTTCCGTTCTTAATCACAATTTGAGTTTCCGTTGGAACCACCACATCGAAAATTTTCTCCTGCATGTTCATGGACTCGATACGCTGCAGCAGTGCTTCGCGAACCGCATCCTCATAGCCGGAGTAGGTGTGAATGACATACCAGTTTCTACCGGTATTTTTAGCTTGCTTGGTCATAGGTTATTTTTTATGCCACCTCGGAAGGTGAGGTGAATAAGTCGATTAAAGAGTTGAAGCCATAGGAAAATCCATAATCCAAGATTCCAAGAATGAGGGCAACGATAAGGCTAAATATAATCACAATAATGGTGAGTTGAACCAACTGTTCTTTAGTGGGCCAGGTGACTTTGCGCAATTCCGAAAAACTGTCGGAGAAATAGCGCATCAATGGATTGAATTTTTTCATGTGAGGAAAACTAAGGTAATCTTAAAAAGCCCTCGGACTCATATACAACTTAATTTTATCCCAGCATCGAGTAAAGATGCAAGAGGATTTTTTATTGTGCCTCTCTTGAGTTGAGACGCAGGGGAAGCGAGTTCTTTTCTTCTCGCTCTAATTCTGTTAAAATAAAGGGATTAACAAAAACTAAAGTAACTCTTCCGCATGGCTTTCTTGCCCCATTTTGAGCTTCGGGTTCACGCTAAAGCCCTAAAGCGCTTCCTCAAAGAGGCGTTTGTGATTTTGGCCTTAATGATGGTGGTCTTAACACTGCATGCTCAGCCCTCATGGGCCGCAGGCTTTTTACCTCTTCCCACCAGTGAGAGCCTTGGGGATGTGCCCAATCCCAAGGGAGAAGGGCTTCAAAAGGGCTACAATGCGGTATGGGAGCTCGCCCGAAATTACCGTTACATCATTGGGGCGGTGGCGGTGCTCCTGATGACCGTTTCCGGAGTGAAGATGGTGTTGCAAGGAGATAATGAAGAAGCGGTGGGTAAGCAGAAAACCAATCTCGTGTGGGGGGCGGTGGGCTTGGTTTTGATTGCCATTGCCGGTCCCATTTCCGAAATCTTGGACCTTCAGGATGGCGGATTTCTCACGGACGAAACACGAATCAGTAGTCGCGCCAAGTTGTTCGATGATCAAGTGCATATCCTCATCACTTTCATCAAATACATTTTGGGAAGCATTACGGTCCTGTTCATGATCCGTTCCGGAGCGTTGCTGATCACGGAAGGCGACTCGGATGAGGTTTTGACTGCGGAGAAAAAGAACCTTTTGAATGGCGGATTGGCCTTATTTATTATCATTATTTCGGATGTGGTGGTGAAGCAGGTTTTGTTTAAAGTGGATACGGACCAGGCCAATTATTCCACCTCGGGACAAGAAGCGATTGTCGAGATCGACACCGCTCGTGGGGTTCAGGAAATCGTGGGCATCACCAATTTTGTGGTGACATGGGCGGCTCCTTTTGCCGTTTTAGCCTTGATTGTGGGTGGGGTGATGTATATTGCGGCATTCGGCGATGAAGAGCTGACCGGGAAAGCAAAAAAGATCATTGTGAATTCCATGATTGCGTTGCTCATTATCTATGGAGCGTTTGCCTTGGTTTCAACCTTTATCAGTGGCGTATTTTAAATCATGAAAACCTTTTTAAAATCATTTTTGAGAATTTCCCTTCTGCTTAGTCTTCTTGTGGGAGTGACCGGAAACATTGTTTCTGCCGATTTTAAGGATGACTTGGAAGCAGTGGGAGGTAAAACCGAGCTTCAAAACTACGAAACCACGACGCATGCGGACGCTTCCACTCGAGAGGGCGCGAAAAACATCACGAGTGCCATCTTTTTTGTGGTGGATTTCATGAAATATGTGTTGGGGGCCATCGCGGTGCTGATGACGATCATCAATGCTGTCCAAATGATTACGGCAGGAAAGGACGCCGAAGATCAGCTCACCAAGCAAAAGAGTTTCATGAAGTATTCCATTATGGGATTGATCGTGGTTTTTGTGGCGGATGAAGCGATTAAATCGGCATTTTTTGGGCAGGAAGGGGAGTTTTTGCGGGATGAAGAGGCGGCCATTGAGTCGGCAACGGCGGGGGGAAACATCATTGAGGGCATGTACATGGCCGTGGAGGTATTTCTGGGATCCATCGCAGTCTTGATGTTAGTGTATTCCGGGATTCAAATTTTGGCGGGAGCTGCTTCCGAAGAAACGGTCAATAGCGCCAAAAAGCGTATATATCTTTCGGCTATTGGGTTGGTGGTGGTGGGATTGTCCGAAACGATCGTGAAGGACTTTCTGTTCAAAAATCAGGGACAAGAGATTGATGTAGCCAGGGGGCAAGCCATTTTGGCGAGTTTGACGAACTTCTTAGTTTCCGCCATCGGTACGATTTCCGTACTGGTTTTTGTGTATGCCGGATTTTTATACATCCTCAATTTCGGAAATGAAGAGTCAACGGGTAAGGCCAAGAAGATGATGATGGGCGCCTTGATTGGGATTGCGGTTTCGGGCATTGCCTTTGCCGCGGTGTCAACGCTGGTGCAGGTTCAGGGGGCACAGTAATCCGAAGTTGATGAGGTGAGCGGGAATAGGGGTGGAGAACATATTTTATATTGACAAAATATAAAATATGTATTTAAATGTAATACTATTTGAATTATACCCCTCCATGGAACACAAAAGTCAAATCAGCATTATCAATGTCACTCG
>CAYTES010000043.1:0-12772 GCA_964436935.1 uncultured Candidatus Peribacteria bacterium
ACCACACCCGAAGCAACCAAAGGGCTCGATCTCGCCCTCGCCCGCTGGCATTGTGCCACCAATTTCCCGAAAGAACTCACGGTGGAAACCATCGAAGGAAAAACTTACATCGTTTATGGCTTTCGAAGCGAAAAACTATCCACGGAGTCCATCACTTCCGCCGCAGAAATCGATTCTTGGAAAGCCAATCTGGATAAAAAAGCCCTGAGCTCTCCTCAAGTGAATATTGGCAAAGAATTTGCACAGGCCTTCACGGTCAATGGAGTTGCGGGAGTAATTGGAATAGCGGTATCAATCTTACTGATCTCTGCCGGCCCTTACCTTTCCAAGGCCTTCAATGCCTTTAAACCCCCTGAGTATGGATCGATTGACGACCTTCTTTCTCAACGCTTTAAAATAGCCAACACGGAAATAGCGACAATAAAAGGAATCAAAATGGTGGATCTGCTGAAATTTTTCGAAGAATCCCAAAAAGAAACTCCAAATTACGAGGAACTGGGATTGGAAGAGGGGCAACGAGAGGCACTTCAAAAATTTCAAACTCAAGAAGGGGGAAAAACGTTTAAACTGTTCCGGAAAGAATTGATGAGCGGGAAAAATGGAAACGCATCGACCTATAAAGATCAAACGGATGACCTCATCACCCTCGATCAATTTCTTCAGAAACGGTTCAAAAACGACAAACTGCCATGGAAGACATCTTAACCTTATCGCAAAGCAGTTTCCATGCTATATTTTAATCCAATAAAATCACTCTCCCCATGACTCCAGACCCTTCCTCCACTCAAAACAATTCAACGGGCACCACAACGACCACGGCGGTGACCCCTCCGGTTTCGCCCCCAGCCGCCACAGAGCCAACCAAGGCTTCCACTGCTTCCTCCACGACCACAACTTCAGCGGCCCAAATTCCGACCGCCATCGCCCAAAAATATCCCGACTTAACAGGACTCATCAACGAGACCGAATCCATGACGCAGGAGGAACGCGACTATTGGTACCAGATTTTGCCGATCATGACGGACGAACAAGTGGAAAAATTGAGAGGCATTTTGGTCCACGAAAAAGAACAATTGTCCAAACTGGACCAAGAGTATGAACAGGAATTGACCAAATTGAATGAAAAACACCTTCTGGAATGGAAGGAACATGAAGCGCGCGAAAAACGCGAACAACTGCGCTCGGCCGAAAGCCAAACCGAAGCCGAAGAAGCGGCCAACGAAGCGGCGTTATTGGCACAGTTGAGTGCCATGGACGACTCCGCGCCCCAGGCTTAACGCCCTAAATCCTAATTTTTAGAGGACTCATTTTTAAGATCCACAAAATAATTCCTGGTAGAAGCTTATAATTATTTTTCTCTGCGCTTTTTGGTGAAAATCAAACGCATCAATCAATCTCCCAAAGCACCACAATCGCGCTTGGACCTCTTGATGACTCACCTTATCTGATGTAACAAAATCGGGCTCGGATTCTAAAAAAGCGTCTAATCGTAATACCGTATGCCTTAATCGAAAAAGAGTTTCTAAAATATCAAACTTAGGCATCACATAATCAAATTGCAAAGAGCTCAACACTTGCGCCAAAACATCAGAAACGACCTCTATATTGTCACGCTTTTCCCGATGAGATTCCGGTATTGGAGTCGCATAATGCCGAATATGAGTATCCAAAGGTTTTTGTGTTCTTTCTAAAATTTCCCACGTGACCTGATCGTATTTATCTAAATTCATATTCATCAAAATGATAAGAAAAGATCTTAGTTTATTCTCTATCAAAAAGCAATTCCATCCCTACTCCACCTCCTTGGCAATCACGACCAAACGCCGAATGTTCGTCCCGACGGGGGTGCAGGTCATGAGAGTCAGCGTCTTCTCATTTTCATCTTGAGACAACACACTCACATCTTTATTTTTGACCTGCTTAATCTCTTCAATTTTATAATGATGAGAGTCACCATGGTGCTGAACCTCAATTTCATCTCCAACTTTAAGCGTATGGAGAAGCGCAAAAACATCTTTGTATCGACCATCATCCCATAAATAATAAGAGCTGTGGCCGGTGATGAATATGTTTCCTTTTTCTCCCGGCTCTGCGGTTCCCGGATAGTGGATCACGCCTCTTTTAAGATCATCCTGAAATGTTTTTTCCAACGATTCCCACTGAGCGTTGAGCAATTGCTTGGGATCGCTAAAGATAACCGGTACATTTTTATTGATTTTGGGAATGATCAAACGGGTGTCCGGAGGGAGAACATTCAAATGGAGAGCGGTTGTCAATTCAGGTAAAATTTCCGACATGGAAGGTTCATCCACCACAGGAACCTGTATCGCAAGCGGATTCGACGATACAGGAAGAAGCTTTTCCTCTTCCTCCACCAAACCGCTATCCGCAGTGAACAGATTTGTACGCAGGGTTTGGCCCGACTCGGCCCACCAGACTTTAAGGATCTGAGAATAGGCCTCGGCATTGACCGCAAAAAATCCCATAAAAAAAAGAAAAGAAGAAAAAAGACTCACTCTCAGCATATACTTAAATCCCATCACCAGATTCGACAATCGAAAAAAGTGAAAAAAAGTATCCCCCGTCTGTTTTAAACTAAACGACATTGCATTTCTCGCATCACCCATTCGATTTTTAACCGAGCGGAGGGGACGAGAAAACATGGAAAGTGAAAGCCGAGGCAAAGCAGGGATCTGGGCCGAAGGAAAATGCCACTTTTTCTTTAAAATACGCCTTGATACAGGCAAAAATGTCTGGCGAATCTCCTGAATTTCACGTTCCACCCAAGGTGCCGAAGATTCCAAATGAGGAATCACATAGTACTCCCAAGCGTTCAACCGAGAAGGCCCTTTCTTCTTTCGTTTCAACCAGCGAATTCCCATTGGGAAAAATCAAAAAATAAATCTTATTATTATACCTGATTACAGCGTTTTTCTCAACGTTAAAATTCACTCACCGACAATAGTGGCAATTCCCCTACAGATCTCTCCCTCATAAAAAACAGCAAACTGACCCGGGGCCAATCCTTGATCTGAGCCCACCAGTTCCACCTGAACTTCCTCGTTTCCATTCCATTTCAGCGTGGCATCATACCGCTGCTGTCCGTGCCGAATTTTGACTTTTAAGGGAAGCGGGGCTTGCGTATGGACCGGCTCACCCGAAATCCAATGCAAAGCATGTGCCCGAAAACAATTTCGGGGTTTATCCTCCACGTGGTAGTGATTGGAAATAAAAACCCGGTTGGTCACAATGTCCTTGGAAACAACAAACCACGGCCCCCCACTCAATCCGATCCCTTTACGCTGGCCAATCGTATAATACCAGTATCCCTGATGACACCCCAAAACTTTTCCGGTTTCAAATTCGACCAACTCACCTTGTTTTTCCCCCAAATGATGCTTCACAAACTCATCAAAAGGGATGGAACCCAAAAAACAAATCCCTTGACTGTCTTTACGATCGGCATTGGGCAACTCATACTTTTTTGCCAACTCCCGAACCTCACTTTTGAGATAATCCCCAATCGGAAACAACGCCCGCGAAAGTTGGGATTGACTCAAATGCGCCAAAAAATAAGTTTGATCCTTCCACGTATCCTTCGCGGTTTTCAAGAAAAAAACACCCTCCTTCTCTTCCACGCGAGCGTAGTGACCTGTCGCCACTTTTTCAAAAGAAGCATCGATCCTTTCATAAAATTTCCCAAACTTAATCTTTTGATTGCAAAGCACATCGGGATTGGGCGTCCGGCCCGCCTTTACTTCCACAAGCGTGTAACGAATGACTTCGTCCCAATATTCTTTTTGAAGCGGAATCACCTGCAGGGGAACATCGAGCCGATCGCAAATCGCACGAACATAGCCCAAATCTTCTTCCCAAGGACATTCTCCCAGATAAGATAACTCATCCTCCAGCCAAATTTTTAAATAAAACACGGTCAACTCATGTCCTTGCTCCTTCAAAAGATGAAGCGCAACCGAGCTATCCACGCCCCCCGACGCCAATACCGCTATTTTCATACATTCAAAATAAATTTTGATTTTGAACCAAAATCATAACTTCTTCCCTCTCAACAGGCAACACTTCATCGGCGTTACACCAAAAATTCATTTTTTGGCATCAGTTCGATCGATTCTCCCTTGTGGTTTTTTGGATTTAATGGAATAATTATCCTTAACATTCAAGCTATTTTTATGCCTGCCGTAACGATTAAAATTCTGATCAAAAAAGCCCGCGCTTACCTTCCCAATTTGGACGAAGCTCGGATTAAACGTGCGTACGATTTTGCAGAAAAAGCCCATGAAGGACAGGTCCGGATGAACGGAATCCCCTACATCACTCATCCGCTTACCGCCGCAACCATTTTAACGGATTTTCACTTGGACGAAGACGCACTGATCGCGTGCTTACTCCATGACGTTCCCGAAGATACTTCTCATGGAATTGAAGAAATCGAACAAGAATTCGGAAAAACCATCGCTTTCTTAGTGAATGGAGTGACCAAGCTCTCAAAGATGAAATACCGAAATAACATGATGGAGCGTCAAATCGATTCCCTAAAAAAATTCTTCCTTCACAGCGCCCACGATCTGCGGATCATCTTAATCAAACTCGGAGATCGCCTCCATAATCTTCAAACCCTGGAGTTTGTTCACGATGAAAAGCAAATGCGCGTCGCACGGGAAACGCTTGAAATTTATGTCCCCATCGCAAACCTCCTGGGAATTTGGGGCATTAAATCTCAACTGGAAGACCTTTGTTTTCGCTATCTCTACCCTAAAGAATGGGAGGAAATGCAGCACAAGATGAGCCGATTGTCGTCTCTCAATTTGAAAAAAATCCATTTCATGGAAAAAAAACTCAAACAAGCGCTTAAATCGCAGGACATTTCCTCTGAAATCTCTTATCGACCCAAAACGTTATTCAGTATTTTTCGAAAAATAGTGGATACGGGCCGACGCTTTGAAGAAATGAATGATTTGATTGGGTTCCGAGTGATCGTGAAGGATACGGATGCCTGCTATCGCGCCCTGGGAACCATCCATCATGTATTCCCTCCCAAATCCGGACGGATCAAAGATTACATTGCAGTTCCCAAGTCCAATGGCTATCAAGCGCTTCACACGACGGTTTTCGGAATGAACGGACTGGTGACGGAATTTCAAATTCGAACCCAAGAGATGCATTGCGCCGCAGAATATGGAGTGGCCGCTCACTATTTCTATAAAAAAACCACGGAAAACGGAATGAAAGCCCCGCCCAAAATCTCACATTGGATGCAAAAAGTGCTGGACCTTCAAAAAGAATTCAAAAGCAATGCCGATTTCCTTAAAAATTTAAAAGTTGATATTTTCAGGGATCGCATTTTTGTCTTTACCCCGAAAGGAGACGTCTTTGATCTCCCAGAAGGCGCCATCGGAGTCGATTTTGCGTACCATATTCATTCCGATCTAGGAAATCGCGCCGTTAAAATTTATCGCAACGGCAAGCCTCATCCCATGACCAGTGTGCTGAAAAATGGAGAAACCATTGAAGTCACCGCTGCGGAAGAACAAACACTACCTCCTCGAGAATGGCTCGAAAAAGTAAAAACCAATCTCGCCAAAAGAAAGATAAAAGAAGCCCTCAAAAAACAAACCTCCGAACGAGCCTATGACGAAGGTGTCATTTTTCTCAAAAAAGCACTCAAGAGATACGGACTTCCCACCCTCAATCATTTGCACAAAGATCAAAAAACGCACCTTATCCAATCCTTTCATGCGTCACATTGGCGCGACTTCCTGGTGTCGGTCGGGAATGGAATTGTCTCTCAACATGAGTTCATTGAAGCCCTTTATACTCCCGAACAAATCCTAGGCAAACCTCACTACCACAAAGAAGTGAATTATACCCCACTCCCAAAGCTCAACCATCAAATGGATCGAGGCATAGTTTCTCCCTCCATGATACACACCGCGCCCTACTATCGGATCACCCTTGTGGTTAAAACCGTGAACCGCGTGGGGCTGCTTCGTGATCTAGGCTCTCAACTTTCCGAACTCGGCGTGAATATCCATCGAATTGGAGTACGCACGCAAAAAGGCAACCGAAAAGAAGTACTTCTCGATACGGTAATCGAAGTGATTGACCTTCTTCAACTGGAAAACGCGTGTGATGGCATTGAATCCATCGAAGGAATTCTTGACGTTTCGCGATGTGTTTTACCCAAGAAAAAATCCACACCATCCTCGACGTAATGGAAAGAGGGCGGCTTAGCTTCCAAACAAATGAACGGCTTCGGCAAGGTTAAGCTTATGCTCAAGCAGGGCCCTTCCAATGAGCACCCCCGTTGTTTTGATGCTCTTTAATATTTTTAAATCTTCCATACTGACCACGCCTCCGCACGAAAAAATTTGCGCGCGATTTCCCAAAAGGAGAATAAGCCGATCCACATCATCATAATTGGGATGGTATAAGGCCCCTTGGCGCTCCATATCGGTAGTGATGATACGGGTCACTCCTTTTTCCACCATTTGCTCGGCAATCTCGATCACTTCGTCGGATTCTTCGGGAAGACTATCGGACTCCACCCATTCTCGGCGCGATTTAATCCCCAAAAAAATCCTCTCCGTGCCGTATTTTTGAATAGCCTGCGGAATAAAATCACGACCGGATACTCCAATCACCACCTCGGAAACGCCCAATTCAAACAACATTTCAATATGCTCCATGGAACGGATTCCTCCCGCCACCTGAACCGGTATCTCCAAATGATCGCAAAGCTGCCCGATGAGTTTAAGATTCACCGGCTTCTCTTGTAAGCTTCCATCCCAATCGACACAGTGAAATTTAGGGGCTCCCTGCCGCTGAAATTCCAAGGCCTTGTTCACGGGACTACCCCCATAGGTTTTCTTTTGGGCGTTGTCCTTACCTTTGTAAAGCGAAATGCAGCGACCTTTTTGAAGGGTGAAAGAAGGAATGATCAGCATCTAGGCTCTGTCAAGAAATAAATTGTTGAGATAAATGGCGAGGCACCCTCCATGCGAGGCAGGAGGAGCGCGCATACATAACGTATGTAAACGACGAATAACGAAGCAGGGAGGGATGGTCGCCATTTTAGCTTGATAAGGTTATTTGTTGATAGAGCCTTAGTTGAGTTCAAACGTTTTAAGAATGTCTGCAACCTCTTCCATCCGTTCTTCCATTTTTTCATTGGCCTCATATTGTGCCCTATCCCAGGCGAAAACCCAGACTTCATTCTCAGCGACAAAAATAGGAGCGGGGCCTTCGGTATCGCTGATTTGCTCCCACTGAGCCTTGGAGAAAACCCCAATATTGAACAAGCTATCCTGCTCCTCAAAACCAAAGTCGATGGATTGGCTTTCGCCAAGCTCCCCCCAATTCAACGTCCTGAGCGCGGTTTGGTAACCCACCCAAGTTTCAGGAAATTGGAGACTAAAATTGTATTCACTGTTGGTATATGTCAAATCGGATTCCGTGATAGTGTCGGTTTCAAGCGTTTCTTCTGAAGTCGGGGTGTTTAAGTCCCCGTCTTCAGAAACGTCTGTATTTTGACAACCGGCCAAAGGAAGCGCCACCAAGAGCATAAGAATAAGAAAAGCAATTTTGAAGTTCATATACAAAGATTAAAAAAAAATAAGGAACGCAACTACAATCACTTTATCAGGCTTTTATTACACAAAAAACAGAAAAAATCGACCACTTTCAAAGGCAGCATTGCAACAGTTGGATTTTATTTAAAGGTTCACCTATGATAAATTCGGTTTAAATTCTCTAATTTTTCTACGATGAAAAAATTACTTCTTTCTCTCGCTCTTTTAGCCGCTTTCGCGGCGGTTCCCGGTACCACTCAAGCCTACTGGACAGGTCAATGGCCTTGCGTGAACCACCACTGGTTGCTGCAATTCCAAATCAACCACGATCTGCCTTCACTGTGCACCAGCGGGCAGAATTAGAAAATAGAGGCACCTCAGAATCACTCCAGAATCGAATCCACGTAGACAGAACGATTGGCATCTTTATCAAAAATGTCGTCCCTGTCCCATTGGTCGGAGGATAAAACGGGAGCGACCACCGTATCCCAAAAATCATCAAAATTGGTTTTCTCCAGACTGTGCCCTTCCGCGGGATATTCAAAAAAGGTATGGGGAATTCCCTTCGTTTCCAAATAGTCATTGGCTTGCGGCGCTTGAGTCTTGACTCGATCCGCTTCATTTTCACCCCCCATCGAAAGATAAACATTCAAATCGGTTGGAACACTTTTTCCCAATAATCCGGGATAAGCCACTTCCTTGATCACAAACTCGTCTTCAAAAAGAGGCACCACATCTTCATAAAAATTCCCCTTAAAATCTCCGACTCCGGCAAACAGTTCGGGGCTTGCGAGCCCTCCACACAGCGCGACCAATCCTCCACCCGAAAATCCCGTTGAAAACACAATATTCGGATTCACCACTCCGTATTTAATGAGCGTGGTGAGAATGTTATACGCCCCCAACGTGCTTTCATAAATTGCGGTCGCGGTATCCCGGTTTTCCCAATCCAGCCCCCACAGGTTTTGGACACTGAGTACCATGAAATGATCCTGCTGAGCCCAGGACTTGAGAGAATCGATGGATTGATAGGCATAAAAATCACTGGTCGTTCCGTGATAATACACGATCAAGGGAATCGGCTGTGACACGTCCAACCCCTCGGGAATATGCAACAAACTTTCAACGCCCTCAGGGCTATACTGCCCCTTGAAATTCGACGTGAGAATGTAGTCGCCCGGGGTGACATCAAGAATACTTTCGTCCAGCACAAGATCCTCTTCCATATAGGGATTCGTAAAATCATCTTCCTGCGCGAAACTAATAGGAATGGAAAAGAATTCAACATTAAAACCAGAGAGCAGCAGAGAGCGAATCGTTTCATGGGGAGGGTTTAAGAGGTTACAAGCAAGAGGATATCATGAATGATGTCAAAAATCTCCGGGCGCGCACTGCAAACAAACCAATCCGATACTGCGCCACATGTCAACCACTTGTTTGCGATCGTCAATCACAAAAAGTACCTCGTATTTCCCCTTCACGTCTCTCTCGTACAACTCTTTTTTAACAATATCGTCTTTACGAAAATCGCCTCGAGCCCGCATGATCAGCCGATCGTATTTGATTTGATTCACCTGCAACCATTGCTTTGTCTCTTCTTCATACTCCCCCGGCCTTCCACTCATCAAAATCACCTCAACGGGAAGATGCTGCGTGATGAACGCACACCAGGCTTGGGGCTTATCCTCACCCATGGCCGCAAAAAATGCCGCCCAGTCTTTTGTTTGAGATTGAAGATGATGAAGCCGATGGTCGACATTGGCCAACGTGCCGTCCAAATCCACAATAATGGCTTCTTTGAGTGACTTTTTTCTCATGCTTAACGAGGGTGGAGTATAAGTAAAATACTCCTAATTTTACATGATGAAAAGTGTTGCCAAGGAGCCACCGTGGACGTCAAAGGAAGCACTGCCGGTGTTTCCAGCTTTGTCAGAAATAGGCCCGCCTATTATGCACTCCTTCAGCACCCTATCAACATTTAGCATAAATAATTGCATTGACAAAATAGTTTTATTTATTATATAGTAATTTTCTTTTATTTCTTTTTACTTTTTATATGGCAAAAAAAAGATCTGTTCTGGATAAAACCATCGAACATGAATTGGTGCAAACCACTCTGAATGAAGCCGTTGGGAATTGGACTCACAAACAGTTTCAAGTACCGCATCGTGCAGTAAAAGACGCGCTGGTTCATTACGCGAGAGAGGTTGGCCGACGCGCATTAAAACACGGAGAAATTGTTCCAACGAATGAATCTGGATGGGCAGGAAACCTTGGCGATAGGCAATATCTTGCTCTAAAAAACCAAGAAAGATTGGAGGAATTGGTTTCTACTGCCATCAAAGAAATTAGAATAAAATTTCCAAAAGTTTTAGGGCGAACTGCGGACTGGGTGATGGAATACAGCTTATATAAAGTTGCTCAAACGACCTCTATGACAGCGCAAATGATTTTGAGTGGTCTGGATCCCAATCTTTTAAGAATAACCCGAGAGGAAGCGAATGCAGGACTTTTAAAAACCGCACAAATATTACAAGAAAGAGGCACGCCCGTAGAGATAATAGGACTTGGAGAAACAGCCGAACGACAACAAGCTAAGGAAAAAGCACGGGAAACCGTTCAATCGGAAAACAACCGTGAGCAACAGAATAAAAAAGGATTTTTATCGGAACTTCAGGAGGATATGGACTATGCGACCCTTGAAACACTCGCTTCAAAATGGGGATTTAAAATCGAGCAGATCTTCCGAGGAGCCGACTTTGTACGAACCGCCGTTGCGGCAAAATATGAAATTTGGTTTAAAAGTCTTCATTCTCAAAGCAAATATGGACTGGGAGAAAGCCCGGAGGAAGCCACACAATCGGCAATTCAAAGACTCAAGGCCTATCTTTAAAGGACATTTCGGAAAAATGTGCGTTCGAAATTAAACGAATTTTATGGATGATCCATCAGTCGTATCACTTGATCGCATTGAGACGGTTGAACCGCTTGAACACGGTCAAAATGGAGCCCTTTATCCGGAATCAGGAATCGCTCTGGTTTGTCATGAAGGACGGTTCTATCTCATCCAACTCAATCATGACGAGTCGAAAGCTCCATTTCATGAACTGACAACCGGGGAACTGCGGCGGCTACACCTGTACAATTTGCATTTGGACAAGAGTCGTCGGGTTTTAACGCCTCAGGAGATCGAAGGGCCACCATTTACCCGTTTGATTGAACAGCTGAAAATAGAAAAAGAATTGGCTTCCTGTGAATACATGCTTGATATTTTTCTCGACCCGCTTGAAAGAGACAATACCGAGCTTCGTTTTCTGGCTGCGGAAACACTGGAAGGCCTCTTGGAGGCTATTGCAAAGGCAAAAGAAATGCTTCGAGAAAAATTACGCCGATTTATTCCGCCGGAAGGTTACACCCTAAGACCGGATGAGCTATTTGCGGCGTCGAGCCTGATGAATACGCCTTTTCGAGAAAAATTCCCCCGACTGTGTGCACTTTTAGAAAATGTGCAGGATAAATGGATGGAAAACAGTGAACGTTACGCGGATAAACGACTCACGAGACAAGGCATTCAAGAACATCATGATGAAACCGCCCTCATCGCTTCAGAAAATTTATTACGGAGAGCAAAAGAAACGGTAGAAACACTCCGGCAAGCACTGGCGGATTTAAGTCATGGAGGTAACCCGGAATCCTGGATGATGACGTGGGGCCCAGGAAGGCAACTTTCCGATGCCAAAGGACAGTTGCAAGTACTCCCCCCTCGATTACCAAAAGACAAAGAACGCTTTGAAGATACCGAAGTGAGAGTGCCCGGATTGATGGCTCGATGGGAAGAATCAGCGGCTTTTTTAAAAGAGGCGGAAGCACTGCTGCCTCAAGTGGAAAAGCTTTTGGGAACAGAAATCAAAGCCACCCGCTTTATCGTTTGATTAAAATACGGGCATGGTGGTTGAGGGGCGTTGGATTTCCGCCCCTCATAAAGGATCTTTTTCACGATCCACCCACCACTCCGATCGGTTACACTGTTGAACGGCGAGCTTTTTCAATGCTTCGCACCGTTGATCTTCTCAGCGGCCCGAGTAAACGCCAGACCGAGAATTCCGATGGATCCGGCCATCGTGCCGACACCGACCGCGACGGTAACGTAGAATATACCACACCCGAAACCGCTTTTCGGGATCTGATCGCCGTAGCCAATGGTGCTCAAGGTGACGACGATGTACCTCATCGCCTCCCATAGGTTGGAAAACTGATCAGGGTTTCCATCACGCTCCGCGACGAAGACGCAAGCGGAAAGCGCGATGAGGAGGATCAGGTTGATCCTGGCCGCTAGAAAAAGCGTCCAGCGCAGAGCGACGAGCTCATGTACGAAATGTCGCAGCCCTTCATCGTAGCGATATAACTTAGCAAGACGAATAAACCGCGCCAAGCGAATGAGCTCCAGGGTACGGGGGGTAAGCCCGGGCCAAAAACCAATCCAAAAGGGAACAACTGAGAGCAGGTCAATAATACCAAGAGGAGACATGAGATATCTCCTCTTGGCAGGCGCGTGAAGGATGCGCCAGACATACTCGACGGTGAAGAAGAGGGCCGTGGCCCTCTCCAACCACAGGAAGCCCCTCCAGCCTTCAAGGCTGTTGCGACTACCTGTCGCGAGTTCCACGATGTAGAGAGTGATGTTGATAAGGAGGAGATAAGGGATGAAATGATCGATCCCCCTAACCGCCCTAGGACTAAACTGCATAGACTCCATGACTCCTCCGATCCGTTAGAATGTGGGTGAAATGTGAAGGATCCGCTGCGTCGATCCACAACCCGTTAAAAGGTATGGATTCGAACCAATTTGACTTCCGGATCGCCGGAACGAGTCGGTTGCCCAACTGTCCCAACCTATCTGAAATTTATTTAATTATTAGCTATTTATTATTTTTTGTCAATCTATTGACTATTTTTTGAATTATAATATAATAACCACAACCTGAGTTGGCGAAATCCATCCTCTTCAAAAAGGATGCGATAAAGCCGCAAAGGGATTTGCTAGTAACGGCCCATTGAAAAATCGGAGAAGGAAAATGAAAACCAACAGACGAATGGCCCAGCTCGTGATCGCACTGGCGATCTTTAGCGGAACGCCACTGCCCACCGGCATCACCACCACACCCGAAACCGGGACCAGCCTC
>CAYTES010000044.1:0-12583 GCA_964436935.1 uncultured Candidatus Peribacteria bacterium
CCACGCTGCCGGGCATTGTGAAGCGCGAGGTGGTCCGGGTGGTGACGCCGGGAACCACCTTTAGCGAAGTCCTGCTCGATCAAAAAACCAATAATTATGTGGTCGCGATTCTCCCTCAGCGAAATCGTTTTGGGCTGGCGACCATTGATATCACCACCGGAAGTTTCGGAGTGACCGAGGTGGAGGGCTACGATCAGTTGGCCTTGGAACTTCAACGCCTCAAGCCTCGGGAATGTTTACTCCCTTTATTGCACGGAGAATCAAGCGATTTAAAAACGCTCTGTGAGGCATTGGATGACGTCCATGTGTATTTCCATTCCACTCCACAAAATCCCGAGAAAATTCTCACGCACCAGCTCAAAATTTCGACGGTAGAGGCTCTGGGGCTTGGACAATGGCCTATTGCCGTGAATGCGGCAGGATTTCTTGTGGAATATCTCAGGGAAACACAAAAGAATGGCCTGATTCATCTCAAGCGGCCAAAACCTTACTTGCCGGGGGAATTCATGTTGCTCGATGAAGCCACGCTTCGCAACCTTGAGCTGCTGTCCACCTTCCATGACCACAAAAAGGAAGGCTCATTGCTGGGCGTTTTAGACCGCACGCAAACCGCCATGGGGGGACGCTTGTTGAAGCAATGGACGGTACGGCCT
Organism: uncultured Candidatus Peribacteria bacterium; assembly: GCA_964436935.1. GTDB lineage: Bacteria > Patescibacteriota > Gracilibacteria > UBA1369 > UBA12473 > CAYTES01. The sequence goes on from CAYTES010000044.1 coordinate 654, forward strand.
TTGACCGAAAAAAATCGAATTCAAGTTCGTTTGGATGCAGTAGAGAATTTCATCAAGGAAGGGTCTATTTTTGAGACATTGTGGGAAGAAATGGGTCATATTTTAGATTTGGAACGGAGTGTGGCGCGACTGTCGTTGGAGCGCGGAACTCCGCGCGATGCCATGGCCCTGAAGAGTTCGCTTCAGCGCCTTCCCCTGGTCAAATCATTGCTCTCGGCCCTGAATGCGCCGCTGCTCGCGGAACTTCAAAAAAAATTGCAGCCCCTCCCGGACCTGGTTTCTCTCATTGACGCGTCGATCGTGGAGGAGCCGCCCCTTAACCTGAAAGAAGGGGGATTCATTCGAGAGGGATTCCATGAGGAACTGGACGAATTGCGGTCCTTATCGAGGGAGGGAAAGGGGTTCATCAAAAATCTTCAGCAACAGGAAATCCAACGGACCGGAATTTCGTCTCTTAAGGTCAAATACAATAGGGTATTTGGCTATTACATCGAAATCAGCAAGTCCAACTTGGGAAATGTTCCCGAGAATTACACGCGCAAGCAAACGCTGGTGAATGCCGAGCGCTACATCACCCCCGAACTCAAAACCTACGAAGAAAAAGTACTCACCGCAGAAGACAAGTCCAAGGCGCTGGAAGCGGAGCTGTTTCGAGAACTCCGGGAAACCATCATGGAGTCGATCGGCCTCATTCAACAGAATGCGGAAGCCATTGCCGAGCTCGATGTTTTGCTCTCTTTTACCTCTGTGGCTCTCAAAAATCGCTATGTAAAACCTCAACTTCGGGATGATTTCACGCTCACGATTCAAGGTGGACGTCACCCGGTGGTGGAAACCATGAATCCGTCCGGAGATTTTATTCCCAACGACACGCACTTCAATGCCGAGAACCAACAGATATTGCTCATCACCGGGCCCAACATGAGTGGGAAATCCACTTTTTTGCGTCAGGTGGCGCTCATCAGTCTCATGGCGCAGATCGGAAGTTATGTTCCCGCCCAATCGGCTGAAATTGCGGTGGTGGATCGCATCTTTACCCGGGTGGGGGCCAGCGACAACTTGTCTAAAGGGCAAAGCACCTTCATGGTTGAAATGCAGGAGGCCGCCAATATCCTGAACAATGCCACGGCACGCAGTCTTATCATTTTGGACGAAATCGGCCGCGGCACCAGCACCTATGATGGGCTCAGCATTGCGTGGGCCATCTTGGAATACCTTCACCAACAGATTGGAGCAAAAACCTTATTCGCCACGCATTATCACGAATTGATCGCCGTCACCGAGCGGCTCGAACGCGCACAAAATTATTGTGTATTGGTTCATGAGGACACTCAAAACGGGGTCGTGTTTCTTCATAAAATTCAGGCCGGTGGGATCGATAAAAGTTACGGCATCGAAGTGGCCAAATTGGCCGGACTGCCTCGAGCGGTGATTGAAAAAGCCCAGCATATCTTGAAAGACTTGGAAGAAGGGGTGGTGGAAAAGGGGATTCCAGCGGAATTGCAGGCGCATCACGTCGACCGATCCCATTCCGGTCTAAGCTCGCAGGGGCTTCATTCTCCCCACCCTATTGCAGAAAAATTAAAGAAGGTTGACGTGAACCACTTGACGCCGATGGAAGCACTGCAACTTTTGGTGGAATTGAAGCGTGATAGTGAAATGGACTTCCTTTAGGCTCTGAGGGAAACCAGCGATTTTTCTTGAATTTTCCTCTTGCGTCCCCCTTCGCGGCTCTGCTATAGTCCGCCTGCTCCAAGGAGTGTCTGGAAAACATAGTTCCTATTACAATTTTCGCCCTTCGGCTGCAAACAATTCATCGCTCCTCATCGTATCGGTCTGATACGCCGTCGGAGCTCTTCATTGTTTTCGCTCAAAGAAGCAAAAATCTCATAACGAAACTATGCTTTCCAGACACTCCTAAAAAGCTTTTCTGCTTGCCACCTACGAGTGATAAGCTAGATGCAATCCTCTTAAGGAGGTTCGCTCATCTTAATCCATAGAAAAAAGTCCATGTCTAAAAAAACAACTTCCTCACCGGAAGAAATGCAGTCTCGTGAAGATGTCCTGGCCTACGAAGTCATGGCCATTTTGGATGGTTCGACCACCGAAAATCAGTACAAAAAAAACCTTGCCGAGCTCAAACAGTTGCTCGAATCGTTTGGTGCTGAAATTTCGCATGAAGAGGAATGGGGAAAACGAGGGTTAGCCTACCCCATCAAGAAGCAAAATTATGGATATTATGTGATTTTTAATTTTCACATGGAGCCGACAAAGGCCCAAGAATTGAAATCTCAACTGCGTATCATGAATTTTGTATTGCGCGATTTGGTCTTGAAAACGCCGAAAGGCTATGTGCCTCAACAGTACAGTCTGGATGAGGAAGAAGTGAAAAAAACGGAACCGGTGAAAGAAGAAAGAAACGAGGAAAAGCCGATGAAGAAAGCAGTTAGGGAAACGGAAGAAGTCGCTGAAGTAAAAGAAGAAAAAGTAGTCAAAAAGAAAGTGGAAAAAGAAGACACAGATAAGGAAGAAGCACCTAAAGTCGAGGAGAAAAAGCACAAAGAAAAAATGAATCAACTCAACCAAAAACTCGAACAGCTTTTGAGTGGAGGGGAAGACTTTAACCTTTAGAAACCATGACGCACAAAAAAAATCGCAAAACGTACGATCACATTTGTATTCCGGATACGACCTACGTGGACTACAAAAATGTCAGAGTGATGAGGAAATACACCACCATCTATCGTCGGATTAAACCGCGTTATTACACGAAAGTTCCCATGGTCGTTCAGAAATCTTTGGCACGAGCCATTAAGAATGCACGGTTCATGGCTTTGATTCCTTTCACGAAGTAAAGGACGTTCTAAGGTATATGATACGACATCCCGAAAAAACGGCTTCTATTAGTGTTATTTGTGATTTGGACGGTCTACTCGTGGATAGCGAATTTTGGCATTTTAAAGCGTATCAGAGTATTTTAAAGCGCTATGACATAAAGCTCACCGAGGACTTGTTTGTACAGGGGTGGCTTTCGGAAAAGCAGTATGGCATGCGGCGATACTTGGAGCGGGCCGGAGTGGTGGAAGAAGCGGACATTAAAAAGGTGCGGCAAGAGAAAGCGCAGCGGTTCGTTGAACTGGCCCAAGGCAATTTGAAGTGGATGCCCGGAGCGCGGGAGTTTTTGGCGCAAGTTCGGGAGTGGGGATGGGACTGCGGGGTCGGGACCGGGGCGCATCGGTCGGAAAGCGATTTTATCATCAATGAGTGCGGTATTTCAGAATATGTGAACGTGTGGGTTTCGGGAGATGAAGTCCCGAAAAACAAGCCGCATCCGGATGTGTTTTTAAAGGTTGCCGAAAAACTGGGAAGAAACCCTCAAGAGTGTATTGTCATGGAAAACTCAAGTATGGGTTTGAAGGCGGCCAGTGAAGCGGGTATGCGATGTTTTGTCGTGCCCAGCCGTTTCACCCTTCAGCAAGATTTTTCGGGCGCCGCTAAGCAATCCTCTCGGTTGGATGAGTTCAAGCGAATGGATTTTGAAACGGAGCCGATTCTGTGAAAAATCGGTTTAGGTGAACATCTCCTAGGCATACCGTCGTACTTGAGCCAGACTTTCGGCCAGATCGGAATCGGTTTTTAGGCTTTTAAGTTCCGTGTAACGATTCAGGTCCAGGGAGGTGTTTCCGTAAGACCAGGCACCTTTTCCATCCGTTCCCACGGTCATGGCAGGCCCGCTGTGGAGAATACGCCCATCTTTCAAGAGGAGATAATCACCATATCCGGCACCTTGTCGATGAAGGCGGAGCCCCTTAACGGTATCCCCCTCTTTGATTTCTTCAAACGAATAGTTCGAAACCATCCTCCAGTAGTACAGATTCCATACGCAACCGACTTTCAATTGAGCTCCATATTTTAGTACGGGATCCACCAAAGGGCATGGTTGCAAGTCACTAAAAGCAGTTGGTCGCGCATAATCCCAGGTTTTTCCTTTTTTCCCGGCAAGGAGGGTATCGAGATAAGCTTGAGTATAATCCGGAGCGTTAGCCTTCAATTCCTCATACAGGCGATTGAATTCATTCGCCACCTCCGGAAGGGATTGCAACCCTTCCAACGGATTAGTGATATTCATGGGTTTTTCAGGTTCATACTGCTCACAAATTGTTTTGATTTCTTGCCGTGAAGCCTGAGCGACTCCAATTGTTTTAAAAAGATTTCGGAGCCCCTTTAGAGCCGCATCGCGTGCTTTATATGCCAGCGTGTGAGATTCGGGTTTGTACGTATAAGATTCTTCGTATTCCCCTTTTTCATTCAGATTTTGGGCTGTATCTTGTGCAATGACTTTTTTTAAAGACTCCACCACCACGGCATGGATTTCGTTTCTTTTTCCCGGTCTAGCCTGTACCGCCATGTTTCCCAATCGATTCACGCAGGAATTTCTTACCGCTTGCTTTTTTATGACATAATAATTCCCTTGTTCTCTGTAGGTGGGAGCCTCGGGAAGTTGGTAGGTTTTTTCAATCATTTCCCCCATCAGGGTGCAGGCCTTCAATTGAACGTCCGCGTGAGGACTTTCAATGGTCCTTTCCAGGACATACGCATAGGTTGAAAACTGTTCAAAATCTCTTCCAGTGTGCTGAGTCTTTTGGGTCGAAAGCTCACGATCCAATCGCGAAAATAAGTCCTGAATTTCATTTTTAAGCTGGTCCAGGGCCTGGAGAGCTTCCGATTGATCCTGAGTGGTAAGCGCTTCAATCAGTCCTTGGACGGCAAGGGTTTCGGCACTCAACGGGCTTCCCCCTTCTTGTGGAGATTTTTCTCGTCCTTCTCTTAAATTTGCCAAATGGTTATGGGCTCGATTCAATTTTTCGTAATCCGAATTCTTTAAAGTGGCAAAGGCGGCATTTAATTGTTCTCCGGGGGTTTCCATGCGATTGAGTGTGTTAATAATAAATGGAACTGAGTGAAAAAAGAGAGCATTATATAATAATAGAATATTAAAATGATTTAGTCAATATAATCATGGGGAGGAAGTCCGATAATTTCAGGTTTCCTATCAGGAAGGGATTCCATTAAAATGATTTCATGCGATTCATTGTTAAAATCGGAAGCAATCTGTTGACGCAGGAGGACAACGCCTTGAATGTGGCGTTTATCGAACATGTCGCGGCCCAGATTTCCATTCTCCACGCTCAAGGGCACGAACCGCTCATCGTCACTTCCGGGGCGGTGGCCGCAGGGCGACGCACGATTTCATTGAAAAAAGAAAGTAAAAACATCCCTTACCGTCAGCTGTTGGCAGCCGTGGGACAAACCTTTTTAATGGACACCTATCGCGATAGTTTCAATCGTTATGGCATGATCATCGGACAGGTGTTGTTGACCATGCACGACTTGGATCGGCGGAAAAGTTTTTTGATCACGCGCAATACGCTGGACCTCATGTTGAAACATCGTATTGTGCCGATTGTGAATGAGAATGACGTGACCACTTTTGCCGGATTGAAATTCGGGGACAACGACAATCTGTCCGCACGCCTTTCCAGTACCGTGGATGCCGAAACCTTGATCCTATTGACGGATGTCGACGGCCTTTTTGATGCCAATCCAACGGCGAATCCGCAGGCTCGTTTGATCGACGAAGTGGAGGCGATCACTCCACAAATCAAGGCCATGGCCCAGGGGAAGGGCACCAAAAAAAGTCTGGGAGGAATGCGAAGCAAGATCGAAGCCGCGGAATATGCCACGCAGGCCGGAGTGGATGTTTGGATCGCCAATGGAAGCACCGCCCATGTGATTACGGAGATTATTCATGGGGAGCGTCCCCACGGAACCCATTTTCGAAGGCAGTTCATCCCCAAGGACGCGCGACACAAGTGGATGCAGTCTCAACAGAATAGTCAGGCCGCGATTGTGGTCGATTCCGGGGCCTGCGATGCGATTTTGAATAAGGGGAAAAGTTTACTTCCTTCCGGAATTCAAAAAGTGAAAGGGATCTTTCAGCGAGGCGATATTATCGGGGTTTTAAATGAAGAAGAAGTCAAAATGGGGTTTGGTCAAGTGAATTATTCGAGCGAAGAACTCGCGTTGATCAAAGGAAAAAAATCCAATGAAATCGAAGAAATTTTAGGGTATATGCTGCAAGAGGAAGTGATCCATCGGGACAATATGGTGAAGTAGGAAAAGGTGAAAATACACAGTAAATAAGCATTAAAAGACCAATGGGCTCCCTCGAAATATCGTATTTTTTTGAAAATAGGGGGGATTTTAGGGGCGGAATTTTTGTAAGGCAAGGAAATGGGAGCTTGCGTTTCAATGCAGCGCGCGGTAAAGAGGCTTCTCTATCCAGGATACCGCTTTCAATTGATGAAATGCCAAAAATCTGCTAAAATATTGAGATTTAAAAAAACAAAAATAAAGCTTTACCTGTGGCCCTCCCGAACACTTCAAATTCAGAAGAAATTCTCCTGCGCTGGGATGCGGTGGAGTTTGTAAAACATCCCAAGGGAACATGGTGGTTCATCTTGGCGGGGATTACGGTGTTTTCGCTGGTTATGTATGCCTTTTGGACCAACTCATGGACCATGGCTATTGCTTTTATCATATTGGCCGGAGTCTACACCATCACTCATCACAAAGAGCCGGGAATCATTGACGTTAAGGTCACTCGTTTGGGAATTCAGGCCGGTAAAAAGAAAATTCCCTACAATCAAATCAAAGCCTTTTGGATTGTTTACAACCCGCCCTCGGTGAAAGTGCTGAAACTACTCACTACGGATAAATTCATGGGGGAGGTCTCGATTCAACTCGATGGACAGGATCCCGGATCGCTTCGGGAGTATTTGCTTCGGCAGATTCCCGAATTTGAAGGGAAAGGCGAGTCCTTTGCGGATCTGGTCATTCGGCTTTTTAAATTATAGATGCTATGGTGAACGAAACATTCAAATCCAATCCCTCGGTAGGGTCAAAGGACCGTAAACACTTCAAGGAAAATGAAGCAAAGCTTGCCCGCAAGTTACGTTTTGATTTAAGTAAACTTAGTCCCACCGGAAAAGAAGTGTTTCAGGATTTTTGGAATGAGACGGTTCAAGTGGCGCAAAATTTCAGTGAGGATCTTCATGGTGGGGTTTTGGCAAAACGTTCTTTGGCGATGTCCGAGCGTCCCAAAGCGATTTTTAATCAAACTGAAGTTCTTTTCGCGAACTTAATGAATGGAGTCGTGAACCAATTTTTGAAAAAATTATGGAAGTTTGATCAGGATTTCCAGAAGAATCAGGATGCAACCCAAGATGCCAGAGAAAAACAAGGGCTACGAAACGCCTACGAGGCCAATTTAAAGCGAATGAAAGGGATTGCCCATAATGGGATTCAGGAACTTGCCTCGGGAGTCCGTAGCGTCGTGACCGTGGCCGGGAGTATCGAAGGAGAGCGTGTTCTTTTGGATACTTTTAGTGAAATCGATATTTTCAACCGAAATTTTCGTGAATGGTTGGAGAAATTGAAAGTTCCCGAAAATTGGATTGAAGACGCCATGCAGCAAGGACCATTGGATGTGAATATTTTAAAAGCCGTGGACGATGCTTCGCTTCAAATGATCAAGCGGATTGAGCGGGGGCAGGAACTTTCTCCCGAAGCGTACGACAATTTGGTATTCATGCTCAAAGATTTTTTTGGCAACAATCGGAGACTGGATGAGGCTTCAACTCTTGGAAATCAAACCCGTGCTATTCAGGAAATCGATCGACGGTTGCGCGCGGTGGAGGATAGTGGCGCCCTCATGGTGGTTCATGCCTTAAGTCCTGCACAACGGTTTACCTTGGGAGAGCAGGTGGTCCGTTCCCAACTCCTCCAAACTCCCGAGAAAAAAGCCGAAGGAATTCGATTTTTACTCAATTCCAATTTTTTGGATATTGGACAGGCGCAGAAACTGTTGTCACAAATTGATCCAAAAATGGCATTGAAACCGGAAGAAGTCGTTGTCGCACAAAAGACACAGGAAATGGTCAAAAAGATGAGGGCTCGTGCCGAAGCTTTTCTTAAAAAGGATCCGGAAACAAACTTGATGATTACGCATGGAACCGCAACCAATGTGCTGGTGTATGAAATCGTGGGGCATATTGGAATCATTGGGGCGGTTTTGCCTTTTTTATTGAACATCGGAGACCCCGGAGAGTGGCAGTATATCCTCACCGATCCTTTTTGGTTGGCGTGTGTCGCTACGGCGGGTTTGGCGCTCGACAAAGTGAGTGGAGGGGACGTGGGAAAAGGAGATATCTCTCGTAAATTAATTGAAATCACGGAAGTTCCGCATGGAAAACAGGAGAGTTTAAATCAGCAACGTCTGAAAGAGTTTGCGCAGTTGTATGGTAAAAACCCGGAAACCATGGAATTTCTAAAAAAGAATGATTTTGCCCTGCTCAAGGAGATTTATGAGGAAGCTCAAAAGACCGAAGATCCGGAAAAATATTATTTCAATGGTCAAAAATGGAAAGCCGAGAAAGTGAAAAAATTGACCAAATTAGATAAAGATTTAACCCCCGAACAAGCCGGACAAGCGGCCGAAAAAGAAATGAAAACCCGTTACGGCTTGAATGAAAATCTTCAATTGGACGGCCGCCGTCTCTCGGAGGTGGAAGGGGTTATCAATCAAGTATACCAAGATCTCTATCTAAAATTGAAATGCAATACGGCATTGTCGATTCCAAAGGTTTTTGCCGAGGTCGATAAACTAAGGGGCATTCGCCATTAACTCGAATTATTATGAATACCACCAACAACTTCTCCGATCCCGCTCAGCAAAAAGCCAGAGTGAAAGCCATTCTGGACTCCAATGCGTACACCATTCGGCCCACCGAAGAGCAAGGCAAGCTGATGGTTACGGATTCCGGCACGGGCGAAAATTATACCTTAAGTCTTGAGCTCCTTCAGGACATGGTCAATGAAGGAGAAGGACAGAAAGAGGTGTGGATGACGGATCTTCACGGTCAAATGAATCAGGTCACCGTGGGGCAGCTCCTCAAAATTGAGCAGGAACATGAAGCCATGACGAATAAAGCGATTCCCGAAAAGAGAACTGCCGCAGCGCCTTCGTGGGTTCCGCACAGTTCTCCTTTGCAGCAGCATGCCGCACATTTGAGGCAGACCGACTCTGCTCCCCATCCCTCTGAAAACCTGCCATTGGAAACCGATGTGAAGCCAAAATCGAATCACGCGGGCAAAACAATGGACATTAAAATTCCTCAAGAAAGGGGAGGTTTAAGCATGGGTAATCCTTCGCAAGAGCAATTTCCTAAGGCGTTTGCCCCTTCCGTATCGAGGCCAATCGCTTCACAAAACCACGCTCCCGTCCGGTCCATTGTTTCGCATCAGCCGGGAAGCGCGGGCCGAGATTCTATTCCGAGTATAAAACAAAAAGGGGCTGCCCCCATTTCCACTTTTGCGCACGAAAAACAAGAACCCGATCGACCAAATCGTTACAATCCACATGCCGCCCCTTCTACCCAGAAACCCCAAAAGGGCCCCTCTAGGTACCAACATCCGTCCACAAAAAAAGCAAACTCCCTCCTTTCATCCAGGAATTTACTCAAGGCGGCCACGGTCAGCGCCGCGGTGGGCGGGGTAGCCCTTCCCGGAGGAAGCGCAATCTCTTTAATTTTAAATAACAGTTCCGGTGAAGAAACGGCAGCCTTATGGCATGTGGTTTCGCACGGGTTCTTTTTTTGGGTTTAATCCCTCTTTATCTTTATGAAATTTTTACTTTTGCTTGAAAATCGTTTCAAATTCTCCCCCAAATGGATGGGTTTACTCCTGGGTATTGGGGTGATCGCTGTTGTGTTTTTACTCACAACGGAAATAACCCATGCCGCGGAAACGGCTTCTTCCGCCACAACCGAAATCGAGAAAAATGTCACCGCAATGGCCAATATCGCATTCAAATTTTTAAATATTCTATTATACCCGATTCTTGTGGTGGTGAGTGCGTTGATGGATAATGAGGTACTGATCGGTCCCGAAATGGAGTCGAAATTGTTGGAAATTTGGACCACCATTCGCAATTGGGTGAACATGATTTTTGTCCTGCTGCTGGTGGGAGTCGCGCTCTATAATGTACTGGGAATCGCCGAAGATGGAAGTAACTACGCGCTGAAGTCCCTGCTCCCGAAAATGGTGATTGGGCTGGTGGCCATTAATTTTTCGTTTTTGGCAGGCAAGGTATTGATCGATGCCACTGCCGTGGCCACCACCGCGGTTTACGCCCTGCCCACCAATTTGGTCATTTGGGATAAAGAAAAGGAGGAGGTGGAATTGCGTTTATGCACCATAACGGCGGAAAATAAGGCAACGGGGTATCAACTTAAAACAATCAATGATCGACGGGTGGATCAAGGGACATTGGCGGCATTGTTGTTTTGTCAAAAGGAGGCCACACAGGATGAAAAAGAGGATCCTGAATTTTTTACCGGGATTTTCAATTCCTTCGGGGCTCAATTTTTTAATAATTTTGGAAGCCATAACGTGGCGGCGGTCATGATGGTCAATATGGGGCTCCTCAGCGATGCAAACCAAGTGGCAAGCGGAGGGGAGGTGCAGGCCATTTCCAATTTAACGTTTCAGGTGTTGTTCAGTGTACTGATGTTCGCGGTATTTGGTTTTTCTTATGTTGCACTCGCTGCGGTTCTTTTGGCTCGATTGATTGTTTTGTGGATCTGTTTGGCACTTTCGCCCGTGGTGATCTTACTTTTTGTATTTCCCGATATTGCCCAAGCGGGGGGGAGTGAGTTGGATTTGAAAGGGCAATTTTTTAAGCATTTGTTTGCACCTCTGATCATTGGAGTGGTTTTTTCCGTTGGATTCACCATGCTTAAGGTATTGGAGGGGTCCACGTCCGGAAGTTGGATGGGGGCGTTGGGAGAACAAGAGTTCAGCAGTTTGGGAAATACGGAAGCCGTGACGAATTTGGTCACCGCGTATGGGAAAGACATCAGTAATTTTCAAGAGTTATTGATTGCGGTGGCAGCGGTGGTGATCATTTGGGTGGGTGTTTTTACCGCGGCCAGCCAAACGATCGCCAGCAGTATCACCGACACCATCAAAGGAGCCGGGCAAGAAGCCGGGAAATTTTTGGCCAGTGCTCCGACCTATCTGCCCATGATTCCCATTCCCGGAAAGAAAGACGGTGGAACGTCGATTGGAAGCATTTTATCCTTACCACGGGCGTTGATGTCACGATTTGAAGATAAAAAGACGGAAGGCACACGGAAGTTGATGAAGCATTTTGGAATAGAGGACAATCCCGGTGACGACTTTAGGCAAAACATGATGAATGAATTGAAGGGTCAAAGAGGAACCTTACGCCAAGCACAGACACGATTGAATGAGTACTTCCGCACCAAAGGAACCTTGGACAATCCTAAACATGTCAGGGACGTGTTGAATTCGTTTGCCGATGGCTATGAAAAGAGCGCTAACTTAAACCTTAAGGCCAAAATCCTAGCGGTCGATGATACGAAGCTCGTCAACGCGCTCAAGGCCGGAACGTTGAAAACCGATATCTTTGGAAGCACTACCGTGGATCCAAACGAATGGGGAAAAGATCCAATTCCTTCGACTCCTTCGGCACCAGCCGTTAAATCTCCCGCCGATGAATTGCAGGGCGATTTGAGTCAACTGGGAACTCAGGCACGATTGGGAGGAAATCAGGCGTTGATGGGCAAGGTCGATCGCTTCATCCAAGGCAGTGAAAACAATAGCGCCAAGGAGGTCTTTACTCAGCAAAGTCACAGTCAGTTGGATGCCGCATTGAGCAGCTTTAAATCGAGGACGGAAGGGGAACGGTCGACGGTTCTCCAACGGGTGGATGTGAAGGGAGGCCAATTGGATACGGATTCGTTTGTTCAAGCCGTAGGCGCCACACCTACTCCTGCGGTTCCGGG
>CAYTES010000045.1:0-12380 GCA_964436935.1 uncultured Candidatus Peribacteria bacterium
TATCACCAACATCATACCACTATTTATTTAGTTTTTAAAGGCGGCTTAGTATAACTTTGAAAAATCATCAATTTTCGATCATTTCAAGGCAACGCGAGGAAGGCCGGGCCCCTGAAGGGAGTTTCTCCAGTTTTTTCGCCCGTTATTAGGAGGGGCCCAGAAATTCAGCTTCGAGAATCGCGACCCAGCTTTGGGTGAAAAAAAGTTGCTCCGGTGCGGACAAAGACTGATCGGCGGGAGAGCGTTCTCCAAAGCTAAAAAAGGCGGTGGCTTCGTGTGCCTGGTCCGGGCAGGAAAATTGACTGCTCAACAGCGGTCGACGGTCTCCGTGGAAAAGCTCGAGCCGAGCTTCTTGTCGGTTGGAAGGAGTTGAGACGGCAAGCTCGATATAAAAATCGTCTTTGGTTTGGAAAAAATCGTTTAAGAAGTGCGTCAGATGGGGATTTTCGATGATTGCAGCACAATGAAGTAAAGCGGACTGAAGCACTTGGGCGGAAGTGCTGGAGGCTTTTATTCCGATCTGAAGGGACTGGACCCCGCGATTTTCCAGGGGAGGAAAGGGGAGTGCTTTCATCAAGTGATGGATTGAATGATTCAAGGCCACATACTCGGAGTCGAAACGGGGCGCTGAGGCAGTCTTTTCCTCTCTCTCCTTGAGTCGTCGGTAGGCTCGCTCATTCCCGAGCGTAGGCCTTACGGCAGAAGAATGATTCATGGGATAAGGGAAAGAGAAATAAAAGAAGCCGGTGCCTCGACGGAAAGCGACGCAAGCGGAAAAAATAACCTTTAGGTGAGGTCACGGGGATCGGGTGCGGAAAGGGAGAGCGGCAGAAAGGTTCGGATGGTAGGCATGTTAAAATAAGCACATTAAAAAATATGTCAAGTATTTTAAGGGGGGAAGTGCCTAAAAGGAAGGATAAATCCGAGGCGAGAGACGGTTTCGAGGCCCGCTCAATTGGCTTGCAATCCTGGGATCACTTCTTTAAAATGCCCCTTGCACCATGCGGGTGTCGTATAGTGGTTTATTATGTCAGCCTTCCAAGCTGAAGAGGTGGGTTCGATTCCCATCACCCGCTCCAAGGTTTTAGGGGCTCGCGTCGCCCCCTCCAGCCGGCAACCCGCCTCGGGCCCTCTCTCGCGAGCAGTGCTCGCTATTGGATTTTTAGCTCTTGAGCAAAGGAGTACGCGACGGTTCACGGAAAACCCACGCTCAACTTTTTTCCTGTTTTGAGGCGGGCAGATTTTGAGATTAGCGATTGCTTTCTCTGTAGCGAAATAAATAGTATGATTTTGCTAAACTATGTTTGAACAAGCCTTCAAAAATATTGACGATACTCTCTGGAAAGATGCCGGAGCAAGCAACGAACTGGATTATGTAGAGCAAACTTCCTGGATTCTCTTCCTCAAGTATCTTGAGGATTTAGAGGAAGATCGTGCCACTGAAGCTGCTCTTGCAGGAAAAGGAAACTATACCTACATCATTGCCGAACGATTCAGATGGGACAATTGGGCGGTTCCAAAAACACCCGATGGAAAGATGGATCATAATGCGGCAATGACCGGCGAGGATTTAAATGACTTCGTGAACAATGAGCTTTTTCCTTATCTGAAAAGGTTTAAGCAGTCCGCGGAAAGTTCTGACACGATTGAGTACAAGATTGGAGAAATATTCAATGAGCTAAAAAACAAAATACAAAGTGGATACACCCTGAGGGAAATTTTAAATATCGTCGATGGACTTCGATTTAAGTCACAAAAAGAGAAACACGAACTTTCTCATTTGTACGAAGGCAAGATCAAAAACATGGGAAACGCCGGACGCAACGGCGGAGAATATTACACACCTCGTCCCCTCATTAAAACGATTGTTAAAGTAATTGACCCGGAAATTGGAGAAACTATTTATGATGGCGCGGTTGGTTCCGCGGGGTTTTTAGTTGAAGCCTTTGAATACTTGAAAAACAGTAGAAATCTTTCAACGAAAGACGTTGAAACTTTGCAAAAAAATACTTTCTACGGAAAGGAGAAAAAGTCGTTGGCGTACATCATCGGGGTAATGAATATGATTTTGCACGGGATTGAAGCTCCAAATATTCTTCACACCAATACGCTCGCAGAAAATATTTCCGATATTCAGGAAAAAGATCGTTTTGATGTTATATTGGCCAATCCTCCTTTCGGTGGAAAAGAGCGAAAAGAAGTTCAACAAAATTTCCCAATTAAAACCGGCGAAACCGCCCTTTTGTTTTTACAGCATTTTATTAAGAGCCTCAAAGCGGGTGGCAAAGCCGGCATTGTTATCAAAAATACATTTTTATCCAATACGGATAACGCTTCCATTTCTTTAAGAAAATTCTTGCTTGAAACGTGCAATCTCCATACGGTCCTCGATCTCCCCGGAGGAACATTTACGGGTGCAGGAGTGAAAACAGTGGTGCTTTTTTTCACCAAAGGCGAGCCAACAAAGAACATCTGGTTTTATCAGCTCAATCCGGGTCGCAATCTTGGGAAAACAAACCCGTTGAGTGAAAAAGACTTGGCGGAGTTTGTGGAACTACAAAAAACGAAAGCCGATTCTGAGAATTCGTGGATTTTTGATGTGGCTGATTTAAATGAGGCGACTTTTGATCTATCGGTAAGGAATCCGAATGGTGGCGACGAGGTGGTTTTGAGGGAGCCGAAGGATATTTTGGAGGAGATGAGGAGATTGGATCAAGAGGGGGCGGAGATTTTGAATTCTATTTCGACAAAATTATGAATAAAAAACCAAGCAATTCGCAAATTATCATTTATCAGACCGAAGATGGACAAATTAAGCTCGATGTCCGTTTTGACGGCGATACTGTATGGCTCACACAGAAACTCATTGCGGAACTTTTTGGGGTAAGCGTCCCAAACATCAATATTCACCTCAAAAATATATTTGAGTCCGGCGAGTTAAAAAAAAAATCAACTATTAAGGAATTTTTAATAGTTCAAAAAGAGGGAAACAGGGAAATTTCCCGCAAAATTGAATACTGTAATCTGGATGGAATAATTGCCACAGGTTATCGCGTGAATTCAGTGCGCGCCACCCAATTCCGCATATGGGCAGCCCAAATATTAAAGGAATATATTGTGAAAGGATTTGTGCTTGATGATGAACGGCTTAAAAATCCTGATTTGCCGTTTGATTATTTTGAAGAACTTACCAAAAGGATCCAAGATATTCGGACTTCAGAGAAAAGGTTTTATCGTAAAATAACCGATATTTATGCTTTAAGCATGGATTATGATCCTACTGACGAAATGAGTATTGATTTTTTCAAAACCGTTCAAAATAAAATGCATTGGGCGATTACAGGAAAAACAGCCGCGGAGTTGATTGCTGAGCGAGCTGATAGTAATAAACCTAACATGGGATTGATGAGTTGGAGAGGAGCGGTTCCCAGAAAGGATGATGTTATGATTGCAAAAAATTATTTGGATGAAAATGAACTTTCGACTTTAAATAATTTAGTTGAACAATATTTAATTTTTGCGGAAGGGCAAGCAATGCGCAGAATTCCTATGACAATGCGGGACTGGATAAAGAAATTAGATGGATTTTTGAAGTTAAACGATCGGAATATTCTGGAAAGTGCCGGCAAAATATCCCATGATTTAGCGAAAAATTTGGCAGAAAAAGAATATACCAAATTCAATAAAAAGCGTCTTAAAAAAGAAGCGGAAAGTGATGGAGATTTTGAGAAAGCGATGAAGGTAGTTGAGGGGAGGAAGCGGAAATAATTAAAATTTATGAAAATCAATGATCAAAGATATCAAGTTAACAATTTTCAAATTCTTCTGAAAGATTTTGAGCCTATTGTTAAAGGTGGTGATTTAAAAGGACGGCACTGGTTGATCAATGGCAACAATTTAAAAAAGAAACCTGATATTATGTCAGTTGATGATGGATCGACGTTTAATATGCGTTATAGAGAAGCATGGGCTAATTGGCTCTTATGTGTCGTTTT
Source organism: uncultured Candidatus Peribacteria bacterium (assembly GCA_964436935.1). Taxonomy (GTDB): domain Bacteria; phylum Patescibacteriota; class Gracilibacteria; order UBA1369; family UBA12473; genus CAYTES01. The sequence continues at coordinate 3,996 of CAYTES010000045.1, forward strand.
GAGAAAAATTTACAATCAGGATATTACATTTCAAGAACCCAAGCATAAATCTGAAGCCGATGGTGTCATATTTAATAAAAATACAAATAAGAAATTTTTTGTTGAGCATGTAAGTGCTATGGATTACCCTTATATTAAAAAATTGCCAGCAGGTGAAGATCGCATTCTATGTGCAATAAATAAGAAAATCAAAAAAGGCTCTCAATATGCAAAGGGCAAGAGTCTTGTTGTTTTCGTGGACGGCACTGGTATATGGTATCCAAATAAGGTAGGACGTATCATCCCTGCCAATCAACCATTTGAGGCAATCTTTTGTGTCGCATTGATTGAAGGAGGTGAGACTGGATATAGCTATTCTGTTACGGAATTTAGTAAATTTCATTCACTCATGTTTAGGGTGAATATTAATTCTGATTTTACCGATTTCGAAGTTGTTCAACTGCAATAATTATGATGAAAACAAATTTGCAAACAAAGAAACTCGGCGAAGTTTGTGATATTTTAGATAATAAACGAAAACCAATTACAAAAAGAAACCGCATGACCGGCAGATATCCGTATTATGGTGCTACTGGTATTTTAGATTATGTTGGTGATTATATTTTTGATGAAAAGTTGGTTTTAATTGGTGAAGATGGGGCAAAATGGGAATCAGGGCAACGAACTGCGTTTATTGCAGATGGAAAATACTGGGTAAATAATCATGCACACGTTGTACGACCGCATAGAAATATTATTTTAGACAATTGGATCGTTTTTTATTTCTATTTGACTGACTTAACAAAACACACCACCGGACTAACGGTTCCAAAGTTAAATCAAGCGAATCTTAGAAATATCGAAATCCCCCTCCCACCCCTCCCCGAGCAAAAACGCCTCGTTGCCCTCCTCGATGAACTTTTTGAAAAACTTGAAAAAGCCAAGAGAAATGCTGAAAAGAATCTGAAGAATACAAAGGAGCTTTTTGATGCTTATTTTGGAGACTTATTTGCTAAAGCAAAAGCCGGCTGGGATGAAAGAAAGTTCGGAGATAGGGAGATATTACAAATTATGGATGGAGATAGAGGGAAAAATTATCCGAAGAAATCAGACTTTTTAGATAAAGGCTATTGCCTGTTTCTGAATACTAAAAACGTCAGACCAGATGGTTTCGAATTTGAACAAACTATTTTTATTACAAAACAAAAAGATGAAGCTCTACGCAAAGGAAAACTTGAAAGGGGTGACGTTATCATGACTACGCGAGGAACAATTGGTAATATTGGCATTTATGATGCCACTGTGCCTTACGATGTTATTAGAATTAATTCGGGGATGCTTATTTTTAGAACAAACAAAGATTTATTACTGCCAGAGTATTTATTTGAGCTTTTAAGGTCAGATTTTATAAAATCTCAGATTGAAAAAAATGTTTCCGGGGCAGCTCAACCTCAATTGCCGATCAAAACTTTGGTCAATTTACGACTGCCTGTTCCTAACTCATTATCGGAACAGAGAAAAATTGTAAAAGAAGTTAGATTGTTTAATTCGGAGACTAAAAAGCTTAATAAGATTTACCAACAAAAGCTCACCTCCCTCGCCGAACTCAAAAAATCCATCCTCCATCAAGCCTTCTCCTGCAAATTATAAATTTCATTTTCGAGCACTTTGCAACATATCCCCAAAGACATGTTACATTTTAGGCAAATTTGCGACATTTCAAACCGTAACTATTTGTATTGACAATGTCTACTGTTTTGCATAAACTGTAGACATTGATGGGCTGAATGTATACAAAATGTATGATCGGGAAAAAGGTACAACAACCCAATGGATTCAAGGCTTTTATTCTCGCCCCCTTCCCGAATAAAGGACTTTTTGATCATCCGCCAGATATCATCAAAAAGGACACACAGGCCTCGCGTCTTTTGGGAAAGCTGGATGGCATAACCCAGCTTTTACCGGATGTTAATTTTTTCATCTCAATGTACGTCTGCAAAGACGCGGCGGCTTCAAGCCAAATAGAGGGCACTAAAGCAACCATGATCGACGCACTTGAAGCTGATGTGAAAATAGAATCGGGTTTACCTGCTGATGTGGATGATATTCTGCACTATATTTCCGCGCTCAACTATGGAATGAAAAGACTTCGTGAGTTCCCCCTTTCTCTTCGATTCATGCGCGAAATACATAAGGAATTGATGGCTAAAGGTCGTCAAACTCATTTTTCAGATCCGGGCAATTTTCGTAAAAGCCAAAACTGGATCAATGGGAAAGGGCCGGCTGACGCGGAATTTGTTCCGCCTCCGGTGGATGCCATGCACAGCGCGCTCGGAGAATTTGAGAAGTTTTTACATGCCGTGGACACGATGCCTCCTTTAATTAAAGCAGCAATCCTTCACTCACAATTTGAAACCATCCACCCCTTCTTAGACGGAAATGGACGAACCGGCCGTATGCTAATAACCTTTTTTCTTTGTAAAGAAGGGTTACTGGAAAAGCCGGTCCTCTATCTTTCTTCCTATTTTAAAAAGTACAAAAAAGTCTATTATCAAAGGTTAACAGATTATCGTGAGGGGCGGGAAGAGAAGTGGATTGATTTTTTTCTGGACGGAATAATAGAAACTTCGGAGTCGGCCATTGAAACGGTTCGGGAAATTACCCTACTGAGAGAACAAGACATTGCAAAGATAAGTAAGTTGAATAAAACTTCTTCGCAAAGCGCGATGAATGTCCTGCCAAGACTCTTTGCTCAACCTATCGTTACAGTTGCTACTATTCAGGAATGGTCGGGGTTTAACACTCGTACCGGAGCACAGAAATTGATTGATCGTTTCTCGGAGCTTGGTATTTTGGAGATTAAGGATGATACGGTTAAGTACGGTCGCACCTATGTTTATAGAAAGTATTTGGATATTTTTGAAAAAAGTTTAGCCTAGATTCGCATGAATGAAGCGGAAACCAGAGCGGAATACATAGACCCAAACCTGAAAGCGGCGGGTTGGGGCGAGGTTGAAGGCTCGAAAATCCTTCGTGAATTTCGTATTACCGATGGCAAAATCCAAACGGGAGGTTTTCGTACAAAGCCGGAAATTGCAGACTATGTTTTGGTTTATAACAATCAGAAAGTTGCTGTTGTTGAGGCAAAAAGCGATGAAATGGAAGTTTCGGAAGGGGTGGCTTAAGCAAAGGCTTATGCAGACAAATTAAAAATTGAATATACCTACGCCGGCGATGTCGCAAATCCTGTGCCACCGTCTTAGGGAATATTGAAACTTTGTATACATCGCTGCTTTTTATTCCAGAAATCTGATTCATACTAGAATAATATCATCTACTTTTCCAGACATTAGAATTAGCGGATTCTTTATTCCAGAAAATGCTTGAAAACTAGAATAAGGCTTGATATAATTCCAGCCATTAGAATTATAAATAATATGGTTAAAATAACTTTTACACCACCTCTTCTGCCTCCAAATCTGGATTATGCCATTATTTTCCCAAATATTGTGAAAGCTAGGGATATGATCGCCCGTTATGATGAGGCCGTGAAGAGATTGCCAAATCCGGAAATCATCCAACGCTCTTTTGAAACAAAAGAAGCCCTTTTGAGCTCAAAAATAGAGGGCACTCAAGCCACTCTGGACGAAGTTTTGATATTTGATGCCCAGAATACAAAATCTCAAGAAAACGAAAAAGAAAAAGATTATAGAGAAATCTCGAATTATCGTTTAGCCATTGAACATGGGAAAAAACTTTTAGAAAAGAAGCCCCTGGCTAATAATGTAATTAAAGAGCTGCATAAAATTCTCCTCGATTCAACTCGTGGTAAAAATAAAGCACCGGGCGAGTTTCGCAGAAGCCAGGTTTTTATTGGACCATATGGTGCGACTATTGAACAAGCAACTTTTGTTCCTCCCGAACCACAAAAAATACCTGATTTGTTTAGTAATTTGGAAAGGTATATTCACTCAGGGGATGTTATAGACCCCTTGGTACAGATTGCGGTTGCACATTATCAATTTGAAGCCATCCATCCTTTTATGGATGGCAATGGTAGAGTGGGCAGGCTGCTTATCCCCTTGTTTCTCTATGAGAAAAAGGTAACCGCATATCCGAATATCTACATCAGTGAATTCTTGGAAAATCACCGTAGCGTTTACTATGAATTACTAAAGGGAGTTAGCGATAAAGGTGATTGGATTGCTTGGATTAGATTTTTCCTTGATGCAATTTACGAACAAACAAAACTCACTTTGGAAAGAGTTGAGAAAATAGAGAAACTCTACAAGTCACTTAAAGAAGAAATGCCAAAAATGAACTCAATTTATGCCACTTCATTCTTGGATGCACTTTTTGTGAAACCCACTTTTACAATAAAATCTATAAAGAAAATTTCAAAAATATCCAACAATCAAACTCTCTATAGCATTGCTGAAAAATTTCTTGAATTCAAAATTGTCAGTGACATAACACCTGAAAAATCTCGTAATAAACTTTACGCCTTTTTATATTTGCACAAAATTATTAAATAAGCATGAATGAAGCGGAAACCAGAGCGGAATACATAGACCCAAAGCTGAAAGCGGCGGGTTGGGGCGAGGTCGAAGGGTCAAAAATCCTTCGTGAATTTCGTATCACCGATGGGAAAATCCAGACGGGTGGTTTTCGGACAAAGCCGGAAATAGCTGATTATGTTTTGGTTTATAAAAACCAGAAAGTAGCCGTTGTTGAGGCTAAAAGCGATGAATTGGAGGTTGCGGAAGGAGTCGCGCAGGCAAAGGCTTATGCTGAAAAGTTGAATATTGAATATACCTACTCCAGCAATGGCAAAGAAATTTATGAGATTGCCATGAGTGGTGCGGAAGGCTTGGTTGATCGCTTCCCGACACCGGAAGAACTTTGGGCAAGAATCAATGCCAAGTCAAATGAGTGGCGGGCAAAATTTGATGCGATCCTATTTGAAGAGAGGAGTGGCACAAAAAAGCCACGGTACTATCAGGAAATCGCTGTAAATAACGTCCTTGAATCCGTAGCTGATGGTAAAGAAAGAATCCTTTTAACCCTTGCGACCGGTACAGGTAAAACGTTTATAGCATTTCAAATTGCTTGGAAACTTTTTCATGCGAGGTGGAATCTGAATCGAGATGGTGGAAGACAGCCTAGAATTTTGTTTCTTGCAGATAGAAACATTTTGGCAGATCAGGCTTTTAACTCATTTTCTGCTTTTTCGGAAGATGCGTTGGTGAGAATAAATCCATTGGATATCCGCAAGAAAGGTGGCGTGCCGACAAATGGAAGTATTTTCTTCACAATCTTTCAGACTTTCATGAGCGGGCCAAATGGAAGTCCGTACTTTGGAGACTATCAGCCGGATTTTTTTGATTTTATTATTATAGATGAGTGTCATCGAGGCGGAGCAAATGACGAATCCAATTGGCGGGCGATTTTGGAACATTTTTCGCCTGCGGTTCAGCTCGGTTTGACGGCCACGCCAAAACGAAAAGACAATGTGAATACTTACCGTTATTTCGGAGAGCCTGTTTACACCTATTCTCTAAAAACTGGGATAAATGACGGCTTTTTGACTCCGTTTAAGGTCAGACGCATTCAAACAACGCTTGATGAATACATTTACACTTCCGATGATCAAATCATTGAGGGTGAAGTTGAAGAAGGGAAAATTTATCAAGAGGAGGACTTTAACCGTATTATTGAGATCAAAGAGCGTGAAACAAAAAGAGTTCAAGTGGTTTTGAATGAGATTAAGCAAGATGAAAAAACGATTATTTTTTGTGCAACACAGGAACATGCGGCCGCCGTGCGTGACTTAGTGAATCAATATGCCAAAAGTAAAAATCCTCATTATTGTGTGCGTGTCACGGCAAATGATGGGGCAAGAGGTGAACAATTTTTAAGAGATTTTCAGGATAATGAGAAAAGTATTCCAACGATTTTAACAACATCTCAAAAGCTTTCGACGGGAGTCGATGCTCGAAATATTCGCAATATAGTTTTGATGCGTCCCATAAAATCAATGATTGAATTCAAGCAAATTGTTGGTCGTGGCACACGCCTTTTCGATGGCAAAGAGTTCTTTACTATTCTAGATTTTGTAAATGCCTATAAGCATTTCAACGATCCTGAGTGGGATGGAGAGCCTATCGATGAAACTACTACTGAGAAAGAGCCCAGGGAAAGGAAAGATGATGGTGAGGCTCCCGAACGAAAGGAGAGCGATCTTGAGGATGAGCCAAAAGAAAAAAGGAAGAGAATCAAAATCAAACTTCGTGACGGCAAGGAGCGGGAAATTCAACACATGATTTCAACTTCTTTTTGGAGTGCGGAGGGGAAACCTATTTCAGCAGAAGAGTTTTTGCAAAATTTATACGGAAAACTGCCTTCGTTTTTCAAGGATGAAACAGAATTAAGACAAATATGGTCAAATCCAACGACAAGGAAGGCTTTTTTACAAAGAATTGCCGAACTTGGATACGGCAAAGAAGAGCTGGAAAGCCTACAGCGACTTATTGACGCGGAAGAAAGCGACCTTTTTGATGTTTTGGCTTATGTGGCTTTCGCGACTCAGCCGATAACAAGAAATGATCGTGTGGTTGAATCAGAGAACGCTATTTTGAGTGGGTTGAATGACAACGAAATTGAATTCATCGAATTTGTACTCTCTAAATATATTGAAGCCGGTGTTGATGAATTGGATGAGGAAAAACTCCCCAAACTTTTAAATCTTAAATACCATGCAATTTCAGATGCTCAAGAGAAACTTGGCGATGTTGTAAAAATAAGGGCTGTATTTTTGGGGTTTCAAAAAACCTTATACTCAAAACCACTTCACACAAATCTCACCCCCTCCTCATGAAAATCCACAACACATTCAAGCTCATCCTCTCCATCGTTATATCCGAGCTGGCTGGAATCATCGGCTCGATATTCACTATTCCGTCCATCGACGGCTGGTATGAGAGTCTAGTCAATCCGCCGCTCAATCCTCCGGTATGGGTATTCGGTCCGGTCTGGACGACGTTGTTTGCGCTCATGGGCATCGCGGCCTTCTTGATTTGGAAAAAAGGATTGGATCGTCGGGATGTGAAGATCGCCCTCGGTATATTTCTCAGCCAGTTGGTACTCAACACGCTCTGGTCAATTATCTTTTTCGGTCTGCATAGTCCAGGTGGCGCGCTTATTGAAATCGTTTTTCTCTGGTTTGCCATTTTAGTCACCATCATCACATTTGCAAAAATATCCAAACCGGCTGCCTGGCTTTTGATGCCCTATATCCTTTGGGTCAGCTTTGCATTGTATTTGAATTATACGATTTTGGTCTTAAATTAGACCATCGACCTTTGTAGGCTATTCTAGTCTTGACCCTGGAAATTGATTGCGTAACCTTTACTAAAAGCAATCGAGTAGCGGATGCCATAATGCAGACGGTACGTTTGAAGTAGGCCTGTTTCATAAATAATTTTGGCTGGGCATCAAGGCTTCAATCGGCGCAAGAAAGGGGTTGAAAAATAAAAAAGTATACCCATTTCTCTTTACCAGGCCAAAACTTTTTGATATACTCACCCCTATGCAGCCTTCTTATAGGGATGAAAGTGGTGAGTATCATCTTCTCTACACGTTCACGGGCGCTTATCCGGATGAACATTTTCGTGTTCTCCAAAAAGAGAGAGGTCGCTGGGATGATCGTTGGAATTACTTTAAGGTGCGCAATTTTCTTGGGGGACCTGATTCTCGAGGGGAAATGGAAGAATATTTGGGCCTTCCACATCGTGAGATCATATGCACGCTATCAAAAACTCGCAATGCAGTATCCTATCATCTGCCCTATGGTTTGGTGCTATCCGGTGAGGTGAGAATTTGCTTTAACGGAGATTCAGGCTTACATCTTTCGGCGCAAGGCAACTACGAGGGGCAACCGTTTGAGTTCACTCGTGAAGTAACCGTTCCAGACCTTGCCCATGCGTATGCGGAGAAATATAGAGAAACTGTAAAAGCTTTCACATGGGATGAAGTCGTGCTGAAGCCCGGTTCAAGCATTGTAGGAGCATTCCACGATCCCATTGTTTCTCAAATTCAATACCGGCAAGGGGTGCTTCAAGCCCCCGAACACGAGTACTCTGAATTCATGGAGAAATGTAAAAAGCTGGGGCTACCTATTTTGGAGGTGGAGGCAAAATATAAATAATTCTAAGCCGATATTCCCAGTAGTCACACCATGGTTATACGTCCCGAATTCCGGATATTGAGGTTTTAATTACAATTCGGGTTAGAATTGAGGCCATTGCTATTGACTTTTTTGAATAAATTGCTTTAATGTATTCTACTGTAATTTCCCGAATTCGGCCCTGAAGTGCACCACATGGTGTCAGTTAGAAAATAAAAGAT
>CAYTES010000046.1:0-12325 GCA_964436935.1 uncultured Candidatus Peribacteria bacterium
GGTTAGGACACCGGGTTTTCAACCCGGTAACGGGGGTTCAATTCCCCCTGGCGCTACCAACACCTTTAATAACTTGAATTTTATGGCAGAATCTTTGCGGGAGTCGGGGCGATTTTTTGCCATTCCGGATGTTTTAAAAGTTCCTGCTGGAGTTTCTGTCGATATGGAATTGGTCGGCTGGGGAGCAACCGAGGAGGAAGCACGTGAGACACTGAGGGACAAATTAAGGTCTGGACCTCTAGAAGGGTGCGAAATCCTGGTGGAGGAAAATCTCTCCTATAAATTTGCTTGAAAGGAAATAGTCCTTTTCGTATGCTTTATTTCCCGACAAGAGCAATGGCTTTTTGAATAGGGCTGTGATACCCTGGTGGCATATTTTTTAACAGGTTGGCGTGTTGAAAAAAAGTCCTCCTTCTCGTTTTTTTCTTGTGGTGAAGCGGCCGTGGACCGTTTTTATTTTAGTTGTTTTTATTTTTTCTGTTCTGTATCCCGTGCTTCAAATTGAAGCCAAGGGCGGTGATTCTAATACGCCCTATGTTTTTCATGATGCGGTTCCTCCTCAGCCTTTCATTACTTCTCCTCTGGCGGCTTCCTACAGTTTCCCCCTCACCAACGGAACATTGACTTCAAGTGCCTATTCGACAGATCCTGAATATCTCACACATCTTTCGAGTGACTGGAAGGTTCAAACCGGGAGTAATTGTTCGGTGGATAGCGGTGTGTCGTTCAGTTCTTTGGATGATACGGGCAATAAAACTTCCATTACGGTTTCCGCCACTTTATCAGTCAATACCAGCTACTATGCCTGTGTTCGTCATACCAATTCGGTAGGGGATAGTACCTGGAGTGCCGCCACTCTTTTTAAGACCATTACAACGGCTAGTGTTTCAACCCAGAATTATGATTTTTCAACTTCTTCGGAGTATACCGTCGGGAGCAATGCTTCTGTGTCCGGTGGGGTAGCGAGTACGAGTACGGTTCCTTGGTATAATTCGTCTTGGACCCGAAGAAAGCCGGTCACCGTGACCGAGCAAACCGGTTCCACGCTCACCAATTACGAAGTGCGTGTTTCCGTTACTTATGATGCCGACATGCAGGCTGATTTTGATGATATTCGTTTTACGGATGCGGATGGGATTACAGTTTTGGATCATTGGCTGGATGTAAAAACCGACAGTACTTCTGCGGTTTTTTGGGTGGAGGTTCCCACTCTTAGTGCCTCAGCGGCTCGTGTCATTTTTATGTACTATGGAAACTCGGGAGCAACGAGTTCAAGCAATGGCAGTACTACTTTTGACTACTTCGATGATTTTTCCGGCACTTTAAGTGCTTGGAATACGGGTGGTGCCTCGGGGACATGGGCCATTGTTTCCGGAAAGCTTCATACCTCCCATGAATCGATTGGAGTTGCTTATTTGCTTCGTAATACGTCAACGCCTCCGGCTTCTTCCTGGACCGTCGATGTGCGTGGAAACAGTGATGGTGGAGGCGCGTATACGAATTTTGGAGCCATGACTCATCGTAACAGTTCCAACAATAATCTTATTTTTGCGGGAGGTCGTTTTGGTGGACAGCAATGGGTGATTGAAGATTGGGATGCCGGAACGGATAACGCAAGTGGTTTGGCCAGTGCAAACGATGGCACTATTGGAACCGGAGTTTGGTACGATTTGACGGCCAAGGTGAATTCAAGCAATCAAATCACTATTTTTGCCGATCAAACTCAGAAGCTTCAATATAGTTATGTAGGGTCGTATGCCGATGTTTTAGGTTTGGCGACTTTTAATGGAATCAATGATTTTGATGATTATCGAGTGCGTAGTTATGCCGCGACTGAGCCTACGGTTTCTGTCGGCGTTGAGGTGACTTCTTTCGCCAATACGACTTTGAGTGTCAGCAATAATACTGGGGTAACCTATTCCAGTCTTCATAATTTTACACAAACATTGGGGGGTAGCACCAATGGTAGCGTTAATTATCAGATTTCCAATGATAATAGCAGTTGGTACTATTTTAACACGGGAACTTATACTTGGGTTTCGGCCACTACTGGAAATTTATCTCAAATGAACACGTCCACTCAGGTGGATGGATATCTCAATCAATTCTCAACCGATGTGGGATTGGGGTCGTTGTATGTGGCGTCTTATCTTTTGTCCACCGGGGGCACGATTGAACTTTCTAATTTGGCGATCACTTACAATAACAATACCGCTCCCATCATTACTTTTGGTACCGCAACACAATCTGTTTCTGCGGATGGTCGAGTTACGGTTACCGCTACGGTGAGTGATTCAAACAGTGATACGACTAAGGTTAAATTTGAATATAGTGATGATGGCGGTACCACTTGGAAGGATCCCGATTTGATTTCGGTTAATGATGGAGTTAGCGTGGATTTGGATGATTTCAATACTTATCAAATGGGGACTTCTAATCCCATTGATACAAACGTTGGTAGTGTTGTCTTGACGATTGTTTGGGATACGCGTGCTCCTGGCAATGATGGAGGGGCCAGTAATTTGGTGGCTTCTATTCAGGACGATATAAAGGTTCGTTTGACGGCTAATGATGGCACGAGTGATGGGACTCCCTCCACTTCCTCCGCTTTTACGGTAGATAATCTTGAGCCTTCGGGGATGTCTTCTTTTCGAAAGACGGCTTCGACTTCCACTACAATGAGTCTGGCTTGGACGGCCGTTTCGGCTGAGACTAATTTTGATCATTATGAGATTTGGTATGGAACCAACTCTTCGGATGTTTCTAATCGCACGGGCACGGCGACGGAATGGGACAATACGGATGATTCAACTCTTGCCACCATGGCAACCACTTCCACGATTGTTACCGGTCTTTCCGCCGGAACTACCTATTATTTAAAAATTTGGGCGGTGGATGATTATGGAAATGTGGGGCTACTTGATGTTCTTCCTGCTTTTACCAATGCTTTATCGACCGTTACGACGGTTACTCCAATACTGGCCATTACGGGCACGGGATTTGTCACAATTAGCTATATAGTTAATGATGCTAATCAAAATAATGTTCAATCTTTAGTTGAATACAATGTCGGTTCCGGTTGGGCTAAAGCTACCCTGAGTACTGTTTCTGGTGATACGACGGTGAGTAGTGGTACGGCTCCCTCCATTACGAATGCTAATACTTATCCTGTTGGGAATGTGGCTACGGCTTCTGCCAACACGGTGACCGTGGTTTGGCTTTCTCAAACGGATGTTCCCGCGGCGGACCTTTCTACCGCTCAAGTTCGCGTTACGCCAACGGATACTGTGGATGTCGGTAGTGTAACCGCTTCGAGTGATTTTATATTGGATAATGTTGATCCCGTTGGGTTGGCCAATTTGAGTTTGGCTTCCGAATCAAATTCCATACGTGCCACATGGACTGCGGTGACGAGTGAAAACCATTTTGATCATTATGAATTGTGGTATGGAACCAACCAGTCTGATGTTCAAAATCGAACCGGTTCTGCGACAGAATACGATGGAGACAATAGCAGTTCATTGCTCACTTCCAGTACCGCTTCGGTTTTGCTTTTTACGCTCACCACTACGAGCGGGACCACCTATTATGTCAAAATTTGGGCGGTGGATGATTATGGAAATGAAGTTACGATTTCGGATCAAAATTTAACTGTTGCGGCTTCGACAACAACCACTACAACAAGTTATGGCGGTGGTGGTGGCGGCGGTGGATCCGGAGGGGCTTCATCCTCTTCCACTACTGATTCCAATTCCACAACGGAATCCTCCTCAACATCAACGACACCGACAGAAGCCGATCCTGGTGAAGAAACCATTCCCGAACTGACCGATAATACCACTTCAACGAGTGGAGAATCTGAAACGGATGAAAGTGGAGGCGCCTCGGTGAGCGGTGAAGAGGAGACGGGATCCAGTTCGAGCTCCGATTTAGCCTCCGGTGAAAATACAAGCACGTCCAGTTCTTCCGGAACTTCCTCGGCCGGTTCTGTGGGTGGTTCAACTTCAAGTTCTTCTTCCAGTGGAAGTACGGGTTCCGAGGGCGGTTCAAATTCAACTTTAACCTCTGGTGAAAATTCAACTACGACCGATTCTGCCGGTGGTTCAATCACTTCTGATTCCACTTCGTCGACTTCTATTGGTTCGTCCTCTGTGGATTTGGTTGGTGATGCTGGTAATAATGAAGAACTTTCAACTGAAAATGCCGCGCTTAAAGCGGAGATTGATTCTCCCATCAGTTCTTTACTTAATGTTGATGTTTCTCTCTTTTCTCTTGAAACGCGTAGTGATCTTTTTGCAAGTACATTCTATTTGGCTTCCATTAAAGATCGTGATGGAAATTTTGTGCCGGATTGGTATGAAAAAATTAATTCCACCGAGGAGATACCTTTTGAGGTCAATAATGACTCCGATCAAGATGGAATTTCTGATGGTAAAGAGTATTTGTTGGGCACCGATTTGGATTCTTCCGATAGCGATTCGGATGGAATCGATGATGAAGATGAAATATTGGAAGGAACCAATCCTCTTTTGAGAGATAGCGATTCCGATGGTTTATCGGATATTGAAGAAGCGATTTTAGGAGTTTCTCCTGTCCTCGAGGATAGCGATGGAGATGGATTCACGGATGCTTTTGAGGTCCGTAGCGGAAGTGATCCGTTGGTTCCCGGTGATGTTCCTTTGGATGAAAATCAAGATGGAGCTCCGGATCAATGGGTTGAGAAATATGATTTGCCGACTCAAAACTATGGCACAACTCGAATCGTTGAAAATCGAAAAAAGAACGGTACTTCCGCAAAGCCCATATTCGTTCGCATCACCTTTGCCATGACGGATACGGATGGGGATGGATTAACGGATCGAGATGAATTGATTCACGGGAGCGATCCCACCTTAAAAGACAGTGACGGCGACGGCGTTACGGATGGAGAAGAAGTGCATGACTATCATACGAATCCTATTCAAAAAACGCTTCCGGAAAATCTTTATAAAACGCGAATTTCGAGCTTGGTTCGTAAAAATTTAAAAATTAAAACGCTCACATTCACCGAATCTCGGCCGGTCATTAAGGGAGTTTCTCAGCCCGATTCGACTATTATCGTATTGGCCATTCCCGTTGAATCCACTCGAGAACAAGGTTTTTTCGGATCTCTTTTTGCTGATTTGTTCGGAGTGAATGATGACGTTGTCACGGAGCGTTCAATCACTGATGAAAGCGGTAAATTTTTGGTTCGCCCGACTCTTGATGATGGTAAGTACATGGTCGTGGTTCGTTCGTTGGACCGTTTCGGTAATATTTCGGATGAAACCTTGCCCACTGAAATTGAGGTGAATACGGATTTGGCTCGTGAAATTTTGGAACCTCGTCAATTGGATCAAGAGGAGATTGACCTGGATCATTTGAGTTTGCTTCAAATTAAAAATGAGCAGCCTTATTTGTATGGAAAAGCCGATTCCGGTTATGAAGTGGTGACGACTTGGAAAAGCACTCAGTACACCTCCTCGCTTTTGGTGGATACCGAGGAAGGGGAGTTTATAGTCAACTCTCCCAGTGCACTTGAGAATGGAGACCATGATCTTTTGGTTTATGCGGTGAATACTCAGGATAATGTTTTTACTCCCGCTGTGGATATTGATTTTGCGGTGGTCTCCGATGGCTCGGAATCTGTTTCAGAGTCTACGGATTCTTTCGGGGAATCCAGCTCCAGATCATTTGTCTTCTGGTTGTTGATGGGTGCGGCTGGAGTTAGCGTAGTGGGAGGCGTTATCTGGGGCATTCGACGAAGGGGACGCTCTACGATCATCAGTACTTCTTCCAAGGAGCCTTCGGAGTCAGATGTTCCTCCGGTGAGTCCGCCTCCTCAGCAATAACTTCTTAATTTTTTAATTCCTCCTTATGGCTTTTCTTAAAAAACAGTCCCGTTTTGAATTCATGCATTCCCCATGGGGTAAAAAGATTTTAGTGGGGTTTTTGATTTTGGTGATTTTGGCGGTTGGGTTTTGGATGGGACAGGGAAGCCGAATGGATTTAAAGGGTTGGGATGAGAATTTTTCGGGAGTGAGTTCAGAAGAAGCTTATTTCAAAGGAGAAGCGGATATGGCTTCTAGCAGTATGGTTCCTCGCGACTTTCCAATTCCCAGTTCGGGAGATTTGGGCCAGTACGCTTCCGTGGAAACCAAGATCATTCGTACCGCGAATTTGTCTTTATTGGTCGAAAATACCGAGGAGTTTATTCCTCGCGTACAAACAATGGTCGAAGGTTTTAAAGGCTTTGTGGAATATTCCAGCACTTGGGTGGAAGTGGATGAAACCACTTCCGGTAGCATGACACTGAGGGTGCCTTCTAAAGATTTTTCGTCGGCCATGGAGTCCATTAAGAAAATGGTTACCGTGGTTGAAAGCGAATCCATTTCCGCTCAAAATGTAACGGAAGAGTATATTGATCTTCAAGCTCGTTTGAAAACGTTAAAGGCTGAGGAAGCTCAGTATTTGCTCATTTTGGAACGTGCTTCCACGGTTGAAGAAATTTTGAAGGTCACCGACTACCTTTCCAATGTGCGTGCCGAGATCGAAAGCTTGCAAGGACGTCTTCAATATTTGGAAAATCAAACGGATTATTCAACCATCACTCTTACGGTGCATGAAGAGGCTTCTTTGATCAGCCCAACCGAAAATTGGCAGCCGCTCGTTGTTTTTAAAGAGGCTTTCAATCAACTCATTCAATTCGCCCGTTGGACGGTGGAGGCTTTGATTTGGGTTGTTGTTTTTGCCGGGCCGGCTCTCGTCATTTTGGGATTTATTTATTCCATTTGGCGTCTTTTGGCTTCTAGAAAATAGACGAATTTCATGACTTCGACTTATTCTACGTTTCAACTCATTCGTGACATAAGGACTTTTCTTTTGCCTTATCGCAAACGGTTTTTGATAGGGTCTTTTTTGCGGGTGACCAGCGATATCGTCTGGCTTTTTCCGATTTGGGCTATCAGTCAAATCATTAATTTTGCCACCACCTATCAGGCCGGTCAGTCGCTTCATACCTTTTGGTGGCTAACGCTTGGCGTGTGGTTGGTTGCCGTTTATCATTCCATCAATCAGGATTTGGCCAAATATTTTATTTATCCTATTGCGGAGCAAATCAATATTGATGTTCAGCTTAAAACGCTGAAGCATATGTTTAAATTGGATAGCCAATGGCATGAACGAGAGAACAGCGGCAATAAAATTCAGCGGCTCACCCGGGGAGGAGACAGCTTCAATGAATTGATTCGTTTGTATGTTGATCTCCTGATTGAATCCACTGTGAGTATTGTCGGTATTACTTTTATTCTTTTTGATTTGGGTTGGGTGTTTATTTTGATTTTGATTTTTTTCTTTGTGAGCTATTTTTTCTTATCGTTTTATTTGACCAAAAAAGCGTCGGCTCAATCGAACCTGGCCAATATCGAATGGGAAAAATTTGATGGTGTGATTTTTGAGTCGGTGAATAATATCGCTACCATTCGTTCACTTGGAATTGCGGATTCGATTCATCGTATCTTGTCCCATTGCGCTCAGCGGTTGATGAAGGAAATTCGTCTTCGAGTGATTCGTTTTAGGACTCGCGAATCGGTGCTGAATCTTTATAAGGAGTTGTTTCGACAAATGCTTCTTTTTTATACGGTATGGAATGTTTTTCAGGGGCAATATGAGGTTGGTGTTATTGCCTTGGTGTTGCTTTATTTTTATAAAATTGAATCGTCGGCTTATGAATTTGCGGAGATTTCCAATCGTCTTATTTTGGCTAAAATCGCCATCGTGCGGATGATGGATATTTTGCATGAGGCCCCGACGGTGGAGGTTTCCGGGACGCGTGCTTTTCCGCGGAACTGGAATATTTTGGAGTTGAAAAATATTTCATTTTCGTATCATGGACGAAAAATTTTGAATGGTTTTGATCTCCAAATCAAGCGTGGAGAAAAGGTCGGGTTGGTGGGACTTTCGGGCGCCGGTAAATCGACTTTATTTAAGCTCCTGTTGAAGCTGTATGAAAATTATGAGGGAGATATTTGTTTTGATTCCACCTCTCTGCGTGATATTCGGCGCGCTTCTTACATTGAGAGAGTCGCCCATGTGCCGCAAGAAACGGAGCTGTTCAATCTTTCGCTCAAGGACAATGTTTTACTGGCGGGCGGGGCGCGAAAGGGTCTTTCGGATCGTTTGAAACGGGCCCTTCATATTGCTCATGTGGATGATTTTTTGAATAAACTTCCCGTGGGCATGGATTCTTTAATCGGAGAAAAAGGGATTAAGCTTTCCGGAGGGGAGCGTCAGCGCGTGGGCATTGCTCGGGCGGTGTATAAGCATCCCGAAATTTTGTTTTTGGATGAAGCGACTTCGCATTTGGATGGAGATTCGGAGAAGAAAATTCAAGCGGCTTTACACTCGTTTTTCAAAGGAGTTACGGCGGTGGTGATCGCGCATCGGCTTTCTACTTTGAAGGAGATGGATCGCATTGTGGTGTTGAATAAGGGGCGAGTGGTCGAGCAGGGAAGCTTTGAGCAGTTGTTGAAGCAGAAAGGTGAGTTTTGGAAGTTGTGGCAGAAGCAGAGCTGAGGAAGAACACTTCGTTCGAAAGGAAGAGAATCAATAAAGAAATCGGTGTGAACAGAGGTGATTAGCTCCTAGCTTTCCTCGCATAGATTTTTTACTTCCCCTCCCAGTCGATAGATCCAATCATCGGTGGTCCATTCCTCTTCATGCGGTTCAAAGGAAGCCATATGGGCCAATTCGTGACTCATGATGCTTTCCATTTGGCATTCATTCAACGAAGACGCTCCTACAATGGCGTAGGCTCCCGCATCTCCAATCGAGGGTAATTCAATCACCGTTCCTTCTATTTTATTTTCTTTTCCTTCGGTTAAAACATAGGGGCAAAATACGAATGCATGATCAATCAACGTCTCGAAAGTTGACCAAAATAAATCATCGCTTCCCGGACAATCATTCCAAGCGATGCAACTTTTTTGGAATCTCAATTCCACTTCACTTAAGTTCAAGGACAACCATGCTTTTGCTCGTTCGATTCGTTCGGTGTTTTTTTGATCGCAAGGGATGGAAAGTGCCGCTATTTCTTCGAGGATTTCTTGATAGCGTGTTTTTCTGGGGGTTATGCTCAGTGAGTTTTCTGGTGGTTCATTCGTAGTGTTCGCACCAGCCGGCATTGTACTTGCCAGCCCTATTGCTATTAACCCTGTTAAATTCAGAGAACTTGGTTTGTGCATATCTATTTTTATAACCTGAATTCGTGGTGAAGGCAATTTCCCATTCTCCTTTACTTAAACTCCTCCTATGTTAGTATGAGTTTGTCTAAGCGATAAAATCATGTTTCAAATCACCCGACAAGCCGACTATGGATTGCTTTTGATGACCGCCTTGGCGAGTCATTTTCCGCAGGGCTATATCTCGTTGAGGGATCTGGCCGAAGAACGTCGTTTGCCGTATCGTTTTCTTTCCAAGATTATTTTGCCGCTTCGAAAATCGGGATTGGTGGATGCGCAGGAAGGCATGTCTGGTGGTTATCGTTTGGCCCGTCATCCCGAGGAGATCCATATTCGCACTATTTTGGAAGCCTTGGGCGAAGACTTAATGTTGGTGCGTTGCGGTTCCGGCGATAAGGCGTGTCAGAGTTTTTGTCAGTGTTCGGCGCGTGGTTTTTGGCATGAATTACAGGTTCAAATTAATGAAATTTTGAATCACTATACCCTGGCTCAATTGGTTCAAAAATCGGTTCCCGCGTTTAAATCCAATGTACTTTTAAATGGTTTTTAAAAAAATAAATCACCCATCTTATGTCCACTGCATCTCCAACGACTCCTTTGCTTTCAATTCAGAATTTAAATATTACGGTGGACGGTAGCCCTATTGTCAGAGGGCTTGATTTGGGAATTTATCCGGGACAAATTCATGCGATCATGGGCCCCAATGGGTCGGGGAAAAGTACCCTTTCCTCTACGCTCATGGGACACCCCAAGTATGAAGTGACCGAGGGGACGGTTCAATTTCAGGGAGAAGATTTGTTGGCGTTGGATCCGAATGAACGTGCCGCGCTAGGACTTTTTTTGGCGTTTCAGTATCCCAAGGAAATTCCGGGGGTTAATTTGACGGCTTTCATGCGGGCTTGTTATAACGCGGTTCGGAAGACGCGAGCGCAGCGAGCGGGTGAAACCTTTGAGCCGGTTTCGTTGTATGCGTTTAAAAAAATGATGATCGATCAAATGAGTTTGGTGGGACTGCCCGCTTCGTTTATGAACCGTTCCACCAATGAAGGGTTTTCCGGTGGAGAAAAAAAGAAATGCGAAATTTTGCAGATGGCTCTATTGGAACCTCGGTTGGCTATATTGGATGAGACGGATTCCGGACTGGATATCGATGCGTTGCGAACTATCTGTGGGGCCATTCGCGCAGTACAAAAACCGGAGCAAAGTTTGCTCATGATCACCCACTATCAGCGAATTTTGGATTACATCACTCCGGACGTCATTCACATCATGATGGACGGAAAAATTGTCATGACCGGTGGACCTGAATTGGCAAAACATCTTGAGAAAGAAGGCTACGATTATGTGCGTGAAAAAGTGGGAATGCCGAAAACGTCGTCTTTAAAATTGACCGCTTAGGGGTCGTCCATAAATAAATTACCCACCTTATGTCCACTGCATCCCCGAATACAATCGCTTTTCAATCGAAAAATTTCTCATCGTACCGCTGGTACGTCTCGATATTTTCCTCAATCATAGCGCCGTATTCGGGGCGCATTGAACTTAAATTTGAGCAATTTATTTCCCAACGACCCCTTAACTTTTTTCTATGGGCGCTTTAGATTACGTGAACGATTTGGACCGCAGTGTTTTTGACGGACACAACAATGACGATTATGCGAAGCGGGCGGAAAAGGGTTTGTCCGAACGCTTGGTTCGTAAAATTTCCGGTGATAAAAATGAACCGGAATGGATGTTGGAGCATCGACTGGAAGCTTTGCGTCTTTTTTATGAAATGGAGCTTCCGACCTGGGGGGTGGATCTTTCGGATGTCCATTTTGACGAGATCATCTATTACGCCTCTCCCGATGAAATGAAGGGATATGCCACCAGTTGGGACGATGTGCCCGAAGACATCAAGCGTACGTTTGAACGGTTGGGTATTCCGGAGGCGGAACGCAAAGTATTGGCTGGAACGGGTGCACAGTACGATTCGGTGAATGCGTATCATAAATTGAAAGAAGAGTGGGAAAAAGTGGGGGTCATTTTTGAAGACATGGACATGGCACTCAAAAAGCATCCCGAGTTGGTGAAGCAGTATTTTATGAAATGTGTCCCTTCCAAGGATCATAAGTTTGCCGCGTTGCATGGAGCCGTTTGGTCGGGAGGGACGTTTCTTTACATTCCCAAAGGCGTCAAAGTGACGGCACCGCTTCAGGCGTATTTTCGGATGAACGCCAAATCGATGGGACAGTTTGAGCACACCCTCATCATTGTGGAGGAAGGCGCGGAAGGTCATTACATTGAGGGGTGTAGTGCCCCGAAGTATGGCACTACTTCCTTGCATGCGGGGTGTGTTGAAATTTATGTAAAACCTAATGCAAAGTTTCGTTATTCCAGTGTCGAGAATTGGTCTCAAGATACATACAACCTTAATACCAAGCGTGCGTTGGTTGAGGCGGATGCGATCATGGAGTGGGTGGGAGGCAATTTGGGCAGTGGAAAAACCATGCTGTATCCGTGTTCCATTTTGAAAGGTCGCGGCGCACGAGCGGATCATTTGGGTGTGGCGTTTGCGAACAAGGGGCAGATTCAAGATACCGGTGCTAAAGTGATTCATGTGGCGCCTGATACGACCTCAACGGTTTTGGCCAAAGGGATTTCTAAGAATGGTGGAGTGTCCGTGTATAGAGGACTCTTGCAGATCAATAAAGGGGCGACCGGTGCGAAATCGCAAATCCGTTGCGATGCCTTGATTTTGGATGAATTGTCCCGCAATGACACGTATCCCGATATGAAGATTTATGAGAATGATGTCTCTATTGGACACGAGGCTACGGTGGGTAAGATTAGTGAAGAGCAGCTTTTTTATTTACGCAGCCGCGGGCTTTCGGAGGATGAAGCGTTGGCTATGATCGTGAACGGATTCATTGAGCCGATTGTTCGTGCCTTGCCCTTGGAGTATGCCGTGGAAATGAACCGTCTCATTGAAATGGAGATGGAAGGGGCGATAGGTTGATCACGAAGGGGGAGGTGTCCCCCCTCGTGGAGACCACTAAAAGTGGTGCCCTCCCCCACAATGTTTTTTC
>CAYTES010000047.1:0-12220 GCA_964436935.1 uncultured Candidatus Peribacteria bacterium
CATGATCTCCGGCGTGGGATTGGCCATCGCAAAAACAATAGCCCCGGGGGCCATGGAAGCCACCATTTCTGTTGTCACTAGCCCGGGGGCGGAAACGCCTACAAAGACATCGGCTTCTTTTAAAACTTCGGCAAGAGAGCCGCTGATCCCTCGAGGGTTGGTTCGCTGAGCCATTGCGAACTTGGAGTGATCCAAATCCAGCCGTTTCAAGCTCAATGCCCCTTTGGAATCGCACAAAATCAGGTCCTGGGAGCCTTCCAAAAGAAGTAATTCGGCGATGGCGATTCCCGCAGCCCCCGCCCCACTGATGACAATCCGCACCTCGCTTAATCTTTTGTTCACGACCTTCAACGCGTTCAGTAGTCCCGCCAGTGTCACAATCGCGGTTCCATGCTGATCATCATGAAAAACCGGAATATTCAAAATGCCCTTCAAGCGGCGTTCCACCTCAAAACAACGGGGGGCCGCAATGTCTTCCAGATTAATTCCTCCAAAGGTCGGCGCAATCCGCACCACCGTTTCGACAATTTCATCTATATTTTGCGTGTCCAGGCAGATCGGCACCGCATCGATATTGGCAAAACGTTTGAACAACAAGCATTTGCCTTCCATTACCGGTAATCCCGCCAAGGATCCTATATTGCCCAATCCTAAAACCGCGGACCCATCCGTGATCACAGCAACAGAATTGGCTTTCATGGTGTAGCGGTAGGCGGCCGAAGGATCTTTTGCAATCTCGCGGCAAGGTTCCGCCACGCCCGGCGTGTAAGCCAAACTCAAATCATCTTTGGTCTCCAGGGGCACTTTTGAGGACATGGCCCATTTGCCGTGATGTTGTTCGTGCAGCAGAAGGGAGCGTTGATAATAGTCGTTTGGAGTCATAGGAATGAATATTTAATTGGATTGTATTATGGTTGAATTAGAATCTCAAGATGCGGATTGGCGAATAGGGGCCTTCAAATAAAAAAGCGGATGATCCCAAAAATCGATTGATCGCGTTTAAGCCAAAAAGATAGAGCTTTTCGTTGGGGCTCTGTAACGAAATATTTGACTAGCCTATGCGAGCCATTGGGTAGCCGCTTCCATCATTTAGTGGTTGCCACCATGCCATGTTGCCATTAAGATGAACGCCCACCATGTTAATACAATTGGCGGAATTATTGACCCCACGTTCGAATTTAATAGTACCTCGATTGAAATTTCCTAAATTCGGAAACATTCCTACTATATAGGTTGATTGTTTATCATGAAAATCTGCTAATGTTGAAATTGCTTCTTGAGGAGTCATTTTTTTATTGAGCGTAATGAAATCTTTAAAGAGTGGGCGCTCTCTTTCTGGGCCTTCCATGGTATAAAGTTAAAATGTATCTTTTAATTTTAGCATTTCCGGAGGCTAATTTCAAGATTTTTTAGATGCTACTATAATACCACATAGACATACTTTCCAGGTACGCTACACCACATTCCTTTTTCTATCTCAGCCTGTCCCCCTATGGCGTGGCTATTCCTCGGCTACCCCGTATTGCGGGGCTAACGCTTCTATTCAGTCGGGGGTGAACTGGTTGGGCCGTCCACGGAAGGGCCTTCCTCCGGAGGTTGGGAGCCCGGCTGGGAATACTCGACCCCGGGTGATTTTTCAACGGGGAAAGGGGTGTAAGAATTTCCTTTTTGAGCCCCTTGGGAGCCGCATCCGGTCGCAAAAGCCAAAGACGCCAAGAGAAAAAGCATTAAAAATCCACGAAACATAGAACAGAGGTTAAAAAATCAAAATGCGGTCGTTTGACCCTCTTCAAGATCCAAAAGGATATCATAGGAACGTTCATATTTTAGCGTGACATCGGCCCAGGCGGAATAGTAATAATCCACAGGGCCGGTCCCAATGCCGATGGTATCGGTTTCAATCATGAGAGCATCCGAGAAGAGGGAAATAGCGGTTTTTCCTTGTCCATCGACTTGAATGAGTGTCCGCGCTTTTTCAATGGCTTCTTCAGCGGTTTCCGTTCCTGCTTGCTCCGAATAGGAAAAGCTTTCTTGGATGGCCACCACTTCTTGAAACAACTGATCCCCTAAGGCTCCATGCCCCACACTGGCTTGCCCGATCAAAAAGGTTCCATTGGGTAGGGCGAAATAAAGATCACGCAGGGTTTCGGTTTCCGTTTCTTTGTAGAGCAAGAGCGTTGAGTTTGTGACCGTTCCTTCCCACTGCAAGGTGTGCATCACTTTGTTGAAATAGTCAGCGGTGCTCAACTTGTCGGTATTGGGATCCACCGTGAGAGAGACCGAAGCGGAGTTGGGGTAGGTTCGCGTCCAACTGGTTTGGCCGTTGGTCAAATCGGGCGCCCACAGGACCCAATGGGTGGAATCAATTTCCACTTTACTCCAACTGAAAGGAATTTTCACCGAATAGTTTCCTGAAGAATTGATCGAAGTGAGCCAGTTGGTGTCGATATCGAAGGGAGTAAATCCGGATTCTTTGGTAAGAGCGAAGCGGTACATCAATTCGATTAATTCACCGCGCGTCATGGCGTATTCCGGATGCAAGGCACCGTCATTTCTTGCGGATAAGTAGTTGCGAGCTTTGGCGTAGGCCACATAAGGAGCAAACCAAAACTGTTGATCCACGTCCGGGTAAGGATTTTCCGTGGCGGGCGGAGTTTCGAGGTGATAGCCAATACTAATGATTTTCAGTGCTTCCGCCCAATTGATGGTTTGAGAAGGATGGAATTCTCCGTTTTCGTAGCCTTTCACCCATTGAAGGGTGGTGGCTTTCAATACATTCGAATAAAACCAATCCTGCTCGCTCACGTCGGAATAAGGATTCACCTCTGGAGGTAAGACAGTGGTCAGGTCAACGCCCGTCGCAGATAAAATGATTTTAAGGGATTCTGCCCGGGTTACCGTTTGATCGGGACGAAAGGTTCCATCGGGGTAGCCCTGCACCACACCCCGCGCCTCCATCCACTGAATAGCCGCATAATGTTCATGCGTCGCAGAGACATCGGAAAAACTCGCTCCTGCGATAGGAGGAAAGAGTGAAAAAAGAACTAAAATTGAAAAGAAAAGGGAGGAGATTTTCTTCATGCTTTTTTAGTTCGGGTAAAGAATTCGGGTTTAAATACTCCAATCGACCCAATAATGGCCATCGCAATGCTGAGCAGTTGCGCGGCCGTGAGATGAAAAATGTAACGCGGATCGGACAGCATGCCGGGAAGATCCGCGGCCCTGAAAAAATCGAGAAAGAAACGGGAAATTCCGTAGCTCAACAAAAACAGCATCGTCATTTGGCCTGGTTTCTGGATTCGATGGCGGAGCGCCCAAAGAAGGGTAAAAATGAGAAGTCCATCCAGTGAAAGATAAAGCGACGGTTCATGCCGGAGTCTCGGATCACCCGGAAAGACCGAACCCCAGAACCAGGAATTCGTCATCACGCTTCCAATGTGCATTCCGGTAAGGTAACAACCGATGCGACCCAGGAAAATTCCGATGGCCAACCCAGGGGCTAAGACATCCGCCACTTTCCAAAAAGAAACTTTTTTGACTCGAAGAAAAATAAAAATCGCGAGCACAGCCGAAAGGAATCCTCCATAAAACGCCATGCCGCCTTCCCAGATACGAAACACTCGTAAAGGGTCATCGGCAAATTCTTCCCACGCAAATGCCGCGTAAAAAAGTCGACTTCCAATCATGGACGAGATCACGGTCCATAAAAATACATCCAGAATTAAATCTTTCGACACGTGAAGCCGCTTTGCCTCTTTGAGGGCAATCCAAAGTCCCACCAACATCCCCATCGCCACCATCAAACCCCACACTTGAATGTGGAGGGGGCCAACTGGAATCGAGACAATTTTTTCAAAGGGGAGAGGCATACGACTAAAGTTAGCTTTTTTGCAGTATACCGAAAAAAGCGGAATATTCAAAAAAGACATTCCGCTTCCTCTCCCAATACCGAAAAAGGCTGCACCCCTTGCTTAAAAAAGACCTCGCCTGAGTACCAGGTGGGGTATTTGGTTACATTTTTGGCCTCACAGAGCTCCTTGTTGAAATCACAGTTCACATAATCGATGAATTCAAAGGCCGCTCCGAACATCTCTTTTTGTTCCTGACAGTGCGGACACCAATCCGTGCCGTACATGATCATATCGTTGCGGCTCAAGCAGTGCGCAAACGCACGGTAGGGAATGGCGCGGTCTTGGTGATCATTCCAGAGGAGGTAAGACAAAAAAATAAACAGTGCACAAAAAATCATCCCGGCGAGCCTTCTTTTCTGGGGCGAAAAACGCGGGTGTGGCATGAAAGAATCCTTTAAAGATAGCCTATTTCTCCGGGAGAGTAGGTGTCCAAATTGTTCTCTCCAATGAGTTTCACTACTTCATCCAAAACGGTGTCAAAAGGAACAATGCGTTGTTGCCCTTTTTCCATGTTGCGAATGATGATGGTGCCATCGCGCACTTCGGTAATACCCAAAATGAGGGTGTAAGGCACATTGAACCGGTCGGCAAGGTGGAGTTGGGCTTTCATGCTGGCTTTGCCGAGCGCCCCGACACTTTTGATTCCCCGTTCTCGTAATTCCCAGAGTAGTTTTAAGCATTTCTTTTTGGCGTCATCACCCAGTTGCGCCACAAAAACATGCATATCATCTTTGGAAGGAACATGGATTTTTTCTCGTTTCATATTTTGGATGATTCGTTCCATCCCAAACGCCACCCCCACGGCGGGAGTGGGTTGTCCTCCCATCAGTTCCACCAGGCCATCATAGCGACCTCCTCCTCCAATGGAATTTTGCGAACCTTGCTGTCGATCCCAAAATTCAAACACCGTTTTTGTGTAGTAGTCCAGGCCGCGAACCAAATGGTCGTTTTTTTCATATTTAATGCCCACTTCGTCCAAAAATTCCAAAAAGTGAGAGTGAAATTCACGGCACTCTTTGCAGAGGTAGGTTTTCAGTTGAGGCGCCAATTGGGCCAAAATTTGGCAGTCTTCTTCCTTGCAGTCCAAGAGCCGTAAGGGGTTTTTGTGCAAACGTCCCACGCAGTTTTCACAGAGTGATCGCTCCTTTCCAAAATAGTAATTTTGGAGGTCGGTGATGTAGGTGGCGCGACAAATCGGACACCCGATACTGTTCACTTGGAGTGTGAACAAATGGGCAACGCCCAGATCTTCCAAAATTTTATGAGACAAATGAACAATTTGAGCATCCAAAGCGGGATCGGATTCGCCGATGATTTCAGAGCCATATTGCCAGAACTGTCGATAGCGTCCTTTTTGAGGGCGATCATACCGAAAATGAGGCTCAATATAATACAGCTCCACCGGTTGAGGGAGCTCTTTCATGCCATGTTGAATGTAGGCCCGAACCACTCCCGCCGTACCCTCCGGTTTCAGGCTCAGGCTTCGCTCGTTTCGATCATTGAACGTGTACATCTCCTTTTGAACAATATCGGTCGTATCTCCAATACCTCGCTGGAAAACATCACTGTATTCAAAAGAGGGAGTCGTGATCCGGCGAAAACCACTTTGTCGGCACCGATGGCGCACCACTTTTTTAATGTGCGTGTAGTAGATGTGTTCATCCGGTAAAATATCGAAGGTCCCCAGTGGGGTTTGCAGTTTCTGGATTTTTGTCGAAGAAGCTGCGTCGACCGAATCGTCGCCATCGAGGGGAGCATCCCAGTCATTCATAGTAAAATCTTTAAGTTTCAGAATTATCTTCTAAAAACTATATACCCAAAAGGGAAAAAATAAAATGCGAAGATTTTTAATATAGTCGCATTCAAAGCAATCGAAGCGTGGAGCGAGTGTATCAATCAATGATGAGCACTCCATTTTCAATTCGATAGCGTAGATCTTCCAATTGAACGGGAATAACGGGAATGCCCAGTGTTTGTGCGGCTTTTGTGGTGAATCCAAATTCATTTCCGGAGGGAACCATGACCATTTCTTGTTCTTGGCCTCCGTAGCGAATCTTGGCTTTACTGATACTGGCCACTCGATCGGTTGTCCCAAGAAGTTGGTTGAGTGTGGCGGTGGGCAAACTCATGAAAACCTCAATATCCCAGCCCTCAAAACGTTGGGCTATTTTTGCCTGACGACCGGAAGTTTTGGGATCATTTTCAATGCCGCGAACAACCGGCAATCTCAAAAGAGTTTCTCCACCTTCAATGGCCTTTCTAAGGGTTATGGTTGAATTCGGATCAACGTCATTGACCGTAAATTGGGTGGGGTTATTTAAGAGTGCGGTCGCCCCTCTCCCCACTGTGAAAAGTCCAAGCGAGTAACCATTCTCAAAAAGTTCCACCCCTCCTCCGACCTCAACCTTTAAGCCCGCTCTTTGTTGTTTGCTCAGTCCCACATATCTCCCTTCTGCCGTATGACAAGGCCCTGCAACTGTCAATGTGAGTTGTGGCTCTTGCTCTCGCGCTTCTGCTGCACCGACTTGGTCGGTCAACGATGGGGCAACACTTTTTTGTCGAAGTGCTTCGGGTGATGGCTCCGGGTTATAATTTTCGTTTCCCATGTGAATTTAAGATTAGTTGTGAAATTAATATATTATAATGATCTATTTTACTAAAAATGTCTATTAAATTCGGCTACTAATTTAGGGGTCGAGTCAAAAAAATTTAAAATTCCATTTCCGTGGATGCTTCCACGTTCTGCCATTGTTCGTAGGTGTGTGGCGATTTTTGATAGAGAAAGTAGGCGGAAGCCGCAATCATGGCGGCATTGTCCGTGCAGTAGCTTATTTTTTGAGGAAAACGGAGTCGCGTATCGGGGCAGGAATACGTCAATCTTTCTTGGACAAGTTGCCGTAACCGTTGATTGGCCGAAACCCCTCCCGCCAAATGTACTTCTTTGGCTTGAAATTCTTGAGCCGCTTGAATGAGCTTGAGGGCCAAAATATCCACCACGGCTTCTTGAAATGAGGCTGCCAAATCGGCACGGTGAAGTTGATTTCCTTCTGAAGTAACAAGACGTGAAACCGCTGATTTCAAGCCGGAAAAACTGAAATCATAGCCGTCATGGAGCAGTGCGCGTGGCAACGGATAGCCCTTAGGATCTCCTTGTTGCGCCAGCTTGGAAATTTCGGGACCTCCGGGATACGGAAGTCCGATCAATCGGGCGACTTTGTCAAAAGCTTCTCCTGCGGCGTCGTCGCGCGTGGATCCCAGGGAGATAAAATCATGGTGTCCGCGCATGAGCACCAACTCGTTGTGGCCTCCCGAAACCGTTAAAACAACGACAGGGAATTGGATGGCTTCGTCATGGTCCAGCCAGTTCGCATAAATGTGACCCGTAATGTGGTTCACGGGAATTATCTTTTTCTGACCCACCAGCGCAAGGGTATTGGCCGTGGTGGTTCCGATGAGAAGTGAAGCAATGAGTCCGGGTCGGGCGGTCACGGCAATGGCGGCAATTTCATTAAAAGTCGTCTCGGCTTCGGTTAAAGCCTGTTCAATCACCGGAAGTATTTTAAGGACATGTTCCCGTGCCGCCACTTCCGGGACAACGCCGCCGGTCGCGCGGTGGAGGTCGATTTGTGACGCAATCACATTCGATAAAACCTTCCGGCCATCCTGCACAACGGCCGCCGACGTTTCATCGCACGAGGTTTCAATGGATAAAATGGGCATGAATCATGAGACAATTGAGGTCGAAACGGTTTTTTACACTGATTCGGGACGGGAAATTAAAGAAAAGGCTTAATCCATAGGATCAAGCCCAATCTTCATTGAATTTGAAAGAAAGTCAATTATTGAGCCTTTTCAGTCGTGGCTTCCACTTCAACCGTTGCATCAACGGCAGCGTTTTCTTCGATGGCTTCTTCCACCGCTTCTTCGGTGCTTTCTTCCCAAGAAGAACCTTCTTCCACCGTGGTTTCTTCGACGGCGGGTTCAGCACCAGCGCAACCGGCCAAAGCCAATACAGCGATAAGACCTACAAGAGTGAGGAGTTTTTTCATACGAAAAAATTAAAAAAAATAAAGGATAAAAAACGCCTAAATTATACACGCTAAGGAGAAATCACAAAGAGAAAAATCAACAAAAACTTGCAAAAAAATAGAATTGATGCCCCAATAAATCATGGAATTAGCGGTTTATGGAGCGGGAGTGTGTTACAATGGGGTTTATGGAAAATGCCTCTCTCAAGATCGTAAAAATTCTTCAAGAGAAGGGCTATCAGGCCTATTGGGCGGGGGGGTGTGTCCGCGATCGCCTTTTGAATAAGGAGCCCAAAGATTACGACATTGTCACAAGTGCCGGCCCGGATGACATTGAAAGACTTTTGCAAAAAACCATTCCGATTGGAAAAGAGTTTGGAGTGATTTTGGCCATAGAAGGGGAACATCATTTTGAGATTGCGACGTTTCGTTCGGATGCGGGGTATTCGGATGGCCGACGCCCGGATGCCGTGACATTCACGTCGGCGGAGGACGATGCAAAACGCAGAGATTTCACCATCAATGGACTTTTTTATGATCCCCTCGCGGACGAAATTTATGATTATGTCGGCGGGCGGGCCGATTTAAAGGAGCGGATGGTGCGATTCATTGGCGATCCTCACCAAAGGATTCTGGAAGACCATTTGCGGCTGCTCCGTGCGGTACGGCTTAAAAATACACTCCAGTTTCAGTATCATCCCGAAACGTACCGTGCGGTGGTCCAACATCACGCGCGGGTGTCACGGGTTTCCGGTGAGCGGATAAGGGATGAGTTGAATAAAATCATGATGTCGGACCATGCCGTGGAGGCGTGGGAGGATCTTTTGGAAACGGGCATTTTGGAAGTGATTTTGCCCGAAGTCTACGCCATGAAGGGGGTGGCTCAGCCTTACGAGTACCATCATGAGGGAGATGTTTGGGAACATGCTAAGCAGTCTTTAAAAGCATTGTCGAAGTATGCCTCTCTGAACTTGCGATGGGCGACTTTTTTGCATGACATTGGTAAGCCTGGTACGTTTCGATTGAAAGAGCGTATTCGTTTTGACCATCATGCGCAGGAAGGATGCAAAATGGCTGAAATCGTATTGCGCCGACTGAAATTTTCACGGAAGGAGATTCAGCAGATCACCTGGTTGATTGAGCATCACATGATGCTACCCCAGCTTTTGGAGATGCCCTTGGGAAGGCAGCGATCTTGGTTTTTAAAGTCGGAGTTCCCCGATTTATTGGCTATTTTTGAGGCCGATATTTCTGGGACCGATCCCGCTCATTACGAGCTTTATCAGCAGGTGGTGGAACGCTATCGAGAAACCTTGGAAAAAATGCCGGAAGTGCCGAGACCTTTGTTGACAGGACATGACATCATGACGTTTTTGAAGTTGAATCCCGGAGAAAAAGTGGGACGAATTGCCGCAGAATTGCATGAGAAGCAGTTGGCTCATGAAATTCAGACTAAGTCGCAAGCTCTTGAGTGGCTCGAATCGAACTACAAGGAGTCGACTTGATCAACGCCTTCAATCTCTCGTTCGAAACGATCGTCTACGCCATAATGATAATAGAGTTGATACAGCCGAATAAACCCGTCCTGTTCACCTTCAGTTAGGGAAATTTCGGGAAGAAATAACGTTTCGCATTCATCATTGGCATAAATTTCAAAGGGAAAGCTGGCCACTATAAATTTAATGATCGCCAAGTAGTGACCATAGGGAGACGAGGCTGAATAATCCGAAACTTTTTTTGGGGGTGTGGGAGGATGTTTTAATATTTGATCATAGGCTTCAAACAGTTCAGGCACCTCTCGGTAAATAGAGCGTAGGTTTTGACTCAGGAGGAGCGGGGCCTCTTGCATGAGCGTATAGCTGGAGCGATCTTTCCAAAAAAGAGCGATCAGTCGCTCGGCAAAAGCCATACGATCGGTTTCGGGAAGGTGTTCAATGGAATCCACCAGGATTTTATAGGTCTCCAGATTGGCCTGTAACTCGGGCTGGAGAGACGGTTGTTGAACAGGCTCGGAAAGATCAAAAACCGGAGAATCCTTGGCCGATGAGCGATGTTTTTGATGAATTTCGCCATTTCCCAAAATACTCCGTTGGTGTTTTTCAAAAAAGGCATCGGTTTTTGGGTCGAGGGAGCGAAGCTTAAGCTGAATTTCATCTCGGACCAACGGGACT
Source organism: uncultured Candidatus Peribacteria bacterium (assembly GCA_964436935.1). Classification (GTDB taxonomy): domain Bacteria; phylum Patescibacteriota; class Gracilibacteria; order UBA1369; family UBA12473; genus CAYTES01. Next base: position 10,111 of record CAYTES010000047.1, read on the forward strand.
TCCTTTGGAATACAGCCTTCCACGAGAACGGAAAATGCCAGGGCCGGCAGGAGCTTCAAAGCTTGTTTTCTTAGCGAATCGCCTGAGAAAGAATTGGCAGGGGAAAAGGTCTCAGAATTTTTCATGGGCAATAAATGAAAATGGAAAAGAGATTAATGTAAAACAAATCCATTCTTACCACAACCCCTATGACCTTTTTTTAACTAAAAGATGAAATTTTTATGAACTCTTGAATTTAAATTTAGTCCTCCTTTTTTCCATTCTAAAAATAATGTTTTCTGAGCGAATGCTGAGTCTGTGAAATAGTAAACGAATTGAGTTTCTACTATAAAATCTTTAGAAAAATCATTTGAGCACACGTAGTAAAAAATTTGATTTGGGTCTCGTGGGTCCTGAATCAAATTTTACGAAGTTAAGCGCCCCGCACTGCGGGGTTCTAAAAACAATGTAGGGGGTTCCCGCCTGCCTGTCCGGTAGGCAGGGAAGGGGGAATGAGTTCCCCCTTCCGATTAAATCATTCGCTCTTTCACCATCTGGGCATGAAGCGATCTCTTAACTACGAAGATGCCGCCCAGTGCCATAAAGAAGGCGACCCACTGGAATAACGGCCCTACAAAGGGCACAAAGCAGAGGGCAAAAAGGACGACCAGGCCCACCGTCAACATGAAAAAAGACTGTCGTCCCTGCTTCTTTTTATCCATGGTCTTTTTCAGTATTTTGTGAAAGAACCATGATCCCACCCAATACGCGGAGGCAATTCGCGCTCCCTCAATGAGGAGGAATAAAAGGGAAAGAATCACGGCGCTGATTTGAAAAGTCGCCAACATGATCAGAGAGAAAAAGAAAATCATGGTCCCGACCAGGAGTACCATGAATCCAATTCCCAGAGAATTGAGCGGGGCTTTGTTGATCTGATCGGTTGTTTTTTGAAAAAAGTGGGGCATCACCATAATAAAAATTCCGCCGATGGCCAGTAGGGAAATCAGATTGAAAAATTTAAAACTCCAACCCCACGTTGTTAGAAAGGAGGCGATGTTTTTCTTCCACACCTCAGCATCCGGAAGAATTTGTTTGTATGTCGTTTCTCCTTCAATGGTTCCCCCTTGGTTAGAGACTTTTTGCGGAGAGCGATAGGAAAAGTCACCGGAGATTTGAGAGTCACGCAATAAAGTCACGGATTCCCCCGCACGAACCTGCGCATTCCCGTTGATTTTTCCTCCCAAATGAAGCGTGCCAACGGCCGCTTTCAAGCTTTGATTGAGTGTGCCATAAAAATCGGCGGTTTGTGCGGCGAGTACCAGGTCTCCATTCAAGGCTGCGTCTTTGCCGATGGTGAGGGTTCCGGACGCCAGAATGGTGTCTCCTCCCACGGTTCCATTCAACAGTAGGGCGCCCGAGGCCAGGCGAAGATCATCCTGGACCGATCCGTTGATGGTCACGTCGTTTCCGGCCACAAAAAGGTCTCCATTTATATTTCCGTTGATCGTTATCTTGTCACCCGCCACAAAAAGATCTCCTTCCACATCCGCTTGAACATTCACTTCTTCTCCGGCCAGGTACACATCTTCAGTTTTGTACTCATTGAGAAAAACGGTTTCTCCTTTTTGAGTAAAAAAAGCTTGAGCGGAAGCGCTCACCGTGAACAGCCCAAAGGAAAAAAGGAAAAAAGCTAAAAAAAATCGTTGAAAGGGGAGCATAAAGAAAAGATAGAAATCTATTAGGAATTCCCGCAAAATGCAGTTAACTTTGAAAAATCATCAATTTTCGATCGATTCAAGGCAAAGCGAGGAAGGCCGGGCCCCCTGAAAGGGGAGCAATTAGATACGTCGACGAGCTTTAAAGCAGAAGCGGACGGAAAGAATGATTTTTTCATGGTAAGGGTATTTTGCGAGAGTTCCACTAGAAACGCTATCACAACTCGACCGATTTTAAAAGGCGTACCACGGTTTCAATATGGTACGTTTGTGGAAACATATCCACGGGTTGTACCACATCAACGGTGTAGCCCAGTTGGCCAAAAACCTTAAGGTCCCGCGCCAGGGTTGTGGGGTTGCAGGAAACATAGATGATTTTTTGAGGACTCAACGCCTGGATTTGAGCCGGGACCGAG
>CAYTES010000048.1:0-11548 GCA_964436935.1 uncultured Candidatus Peribacteria bacterium
GCTTTATTTCCACTTCCAAAATCCCTACTGGTGCTTTTGAGGGCTGAATGCAGGTCTTTTTTCATTTATTGATTATATAATATTTATGGTGAAATAGCAATAATGGAGAGGGGTTGGGTGGCACACCTGGTTCCCTAAAAATTGCTTTTCACCCAAAAAAGGAATATAGTGTCATGAGATATCCATTGATCCCCGAGCATGGCATCAGAGGTCGATCTTCAAACGGTTTACATTGAAACCCTGCTGAAGGGAAAGGAGATGCCTTTGCGAGACTCGGACTCTTTTCGACATGTATTGGCTCAATGCATTGCCCCGGTGCATGAGAGGGTGGAGCCTTATTTGATTCGCCACGCCGTAGCCAATCTCACCGAGGAGGCGGCAGGGGATATGGTTGATGAACTTTTGTCGGGACACTCGGGCCACGTGCTTCCTTCGGTTCAGCCTTATCGGAGCTTATTTTCTTCAGATTCCATTTTGCGAGAAGGCTCACCGCAAGCCACGGATCCTCTATTTATAGGATTTGAAGCCACGGCGCGAGGTTTGCTGCAGGATGGACGAGTCGCTGAAGCCGGGAAACTCTTTTGGACCAATCGGCGTCGTCATGATGAGTTGGATTTGGCCGTTACCGAAGGAGCTATACGATTGGGGAAGGCACTGAACGGCTTGCGAGCGGATAATCCTTTGAGTGTTTCCACCAATGCCACCTCCGCATTACTCAACCGAAACGATTTTGCCAGCAAGATTCTGCGCCTGCTTGAGGGGCTCGATTTTGACCCTAATCATTTGGTGGTTGAAATCTTGGAAGACAATGATTTTACGGTAAATGCACAGGAGCAGTTTTCTCAGTTGAAAATACTCGTACAAGAGGGAGTTCGTCTTTCCATGGATGATTTGGGACGAAAAAAATCACTTCAAAATTTAAAAATAATGTCGGAACAAACGATCCCCGTGGCGGAAGTGAAATTCGACGGCGAAGATACGGCTCAGATGAAAGATAGAAGCCATTGGAGCCATATTGATGAGCTGTTGCATTATTCTCAAAAGGCGGGAGCGACAACCGTGGTGTGGGAAGGGTATTGGAAAGGCGTTGAAAGTTCCATGCTGGAGGCGGTGCGGGAATACCACCTGGAATCTTCGGTGGGGCAACAATGGGATAGCCCGCTTTTTGAAGGCACGATTGTGTGATTTGAAGGATTAAGAGCCTCCCCCTATTTGACGATTGACAAATAAGTTGTATTTAAGTTATTATTTAATTGAGATATTAATTTTTGAATACATGAAACATTCGCGCAGTATACCAATCGTTTACGAAGTAGCATCTGCCCGGGAATTTTTGCAAAAAAATACCAAAATTTTTGGTGATTTCTTGGAAGAGCATCAAAGTCAAATCAGCGAAATAAAGAGGCTGGATGCGAATGCTAAAGAATCCTATAAAAAAAATGTTGCTTCCGCTTTGATGGGACTTGAATACGATCCGCCAGCCGGTGAAATCGCGCATCAAATGATTTACGGAACCATTGAGACTTGTCAGGATTCCTACGATAAATATTTGAAAGATTCTTCCAAAAAAATGGAGCAAGAGGCAATGAAAAAAATAGCATCCAATGTGGAGTCCTATAAAAATGATGCCACGGATTTTCTTGAAGGAGAAAAAATAGACCCCCCTGCTTCCGTTGCAAAATATTTTTTTACCATGGATCAATTGGGATGTGAACCAACCACATTTACCGATCATACGATTGAGTACAATATCAACGAGATTTTGGAGTCCATGGCCGAAAGCAAAGGGGATGATAAAGAGGTCATGCGAGTGGAAGAATCCGGTGCGAAGCCGGATATCGAGCAATTTTTTGCGGACACTTTGACCAAACTGACGCCTTGGCTAGAAAGAAGAGTGGGCAATGATATTGAAAAAGAATATGGTAATAAAGGACAAGAATTTGAGTCAAAGGAAAAACCTGTCCTACAAAAAGTGTCAGCCGTATTGTCGCCGGGTTAATAAAAAAAGATGGAAACTTTTACGCCGTCTACTCCATTTGTGGAACGACCCAGTAAACTGGTGTTGATTCCTTCAGAAGATGTTTTAGATAAAAAAGACGAAGTTTTATCGGATATTGAACATGCAATTCATAGCATTGCTGAAAGCAATTTGCCTCTTGAAGAAATACAATCTCGTGTTGCCGAAATTCTTGAGGCCAATTATCGAGAAATGAATCACGCGGAAGTGGCGGATGGCATAATACACAATAATATTCGACCTTTTGAGAACTATTTGGCGCAGCGCGATGAACAATGGAAAAAGGAGTCCTTTGAGTCGGTGAAGGCGGTTTATATGGACGATTTAAGAAAGGAAATCAATGATTTTATTTCTCAGATGAATGTAAAAACATTGGTGGGTACCTACTGTTACGAAATTCCGGAGGGCGGGCTTTATTTGAAATGTGACGAAAATGCCACTTCATCAAATGATTTGAATCATGGGGTGGAGATTAAGCTTTCCTATCAAGTAAGAGCAAAATTAATGACGCCGGACAATGCCACGCATTCCGTTGAGCAGGAAACGGTGGGGCTGGATGGTTTGCTACCTGAAATCGATCATATGATATCAAGATTAACCGAAAGTAAAATTTCAGACCGATTGGGAATAAAACACTTTCATGAGATTTTGGCATTTGAAGCGGGAGAACATCTACCGGCACAAGCACCGCTAAAAGCGATCGGCGCACAATCGGGTAGCAATCAAGCTTCTCCATCGCGGCACGATATGAATCCAGAGCAAGAAGCGCCCTAATGTGGTAGGATAGTTGCAAAATATTTTATCCGGCTCAATGCCTTTACAAAAAATAAAAAACGAAGAGGATGAGGAAATAAATTTACTCAAACAGATTTTTCTTCCCAATCTTCAGTTTGCTTCTTATTTTGCGATCATTCAGGTTTTATTCGTCATTTTTGGCCTCATCGTTTTTGTCGTTGATTTTTGGAATAACTTTAAGGATCAATTATTTCTTTTCTTTTTATTGGCGATGATCAGTTCTTATTTAATACCTTTTAGTTATTTTTTAAGAAAAAAACTGTTTCCGAAAAATAGTATTGGATTGTTTTTTGAAATTATGCTCAATGGGATCGCAATTTCATTTTTTTTATTTTCTGTTTTTACTTTTTCTGAAGCAAGTAAAATTGGGAATAGCGGTGTTTATTTGCCGGAGTACAAAATCATTTTTATTTTGACTTTTCTTTTTAGTTTCAACAAATATGCTTACATTAAACTGCTTTGTGGGCTAGCCCTCTTTTTCGATTTCATAAAGAGGCTGGATAAATTGTATAGCCTCATTAAGAAGATTGAAAAATTTGATAACGCGAATCCGACCGTTAAAAAACTGCTTATCAAATATAAACTCAATGATCTTTTGTGGAAAAAGAAGTTAATGGATAAGCATGCGTATCGGTTGCCAAAAACCATTGAAATAATTTATAGAACTTTAATTGAACTGAATATTATTTCCGGTATTTCATTGATTAAACCGAACAATAGAATTTATCATGAAAAGAATTATGAACGGGATCGGGAAAAAGTTTTAAATTTTGTGGAAATCCGTCAGAAAGATTTAAAAGTGGAGTGCTATTTTAGCTGTGAGGGCAATCTGGCAATGGAAAATATTGATAGCAACGCGTTCAAATCCAGAATTATGGAATACGCCAAAGATTATGGAATAAATTTAAGAGCGGTGCATGTGGATAAAGAGGCACAAAAGGTAGTTTTTTACCTTTTACCCCACTATGTGGAGTTGCCTGTTGAACTATTGGAAATATTGCAATCCATCGATATGGCATTTGCGAAAATGCAAATAAAAAATTTTGAAGGTGATTTCCCGGAAGTGAATGATGTACAAATTTTAGATCAAGAAAAAGATACAATATATGCGGTTAAAATAAGATATCAATTACCAAAAGGACTGAGTCAATCCACTATTATTGATCAGGTGAATAAATTCACTTTGCAGTCTTATGTGCGTAAGAAAATCTATACATTGGCAAAAAATCCGGCAGCGGACTTTTTGGATATTTATATAGAAGTTTACAAAAAGGATTTCAGTCATTTAAATTACAAAGATTTGGAACAGGGCAGTGATTTGAGATTGCCTATTGGTTATGATTTGGTGACACGTAAAACACTTTTTGCCAATCTTACCACGGTCGATATGCAAAAAAGCGATCATGGACTTACTCCGCATTTATTGGTTGCCGGAGCGACACATAGCGGAAAATCGGTTTGGGCGAAACAAATCATTTTACAACTCATGCGAACGCTGACACCCGATCAAGTGCGTTTGATTTTAGTTGATCCCAAAAAAGTAACTTTTTCAAAATTCGCAGAGAGCCCCTATTTACTCAGTCCCATTATGACAAGGTTGAATAGCCTGAAAGATTTTTTTGATCTCAATTTACAAGTTATCGAAGAACGTTATAAACAGTTTATGGATAAAAAAGTTGAAAATATTCAAGAGTTTAATGCGCTCAATAAAGGAGGAACCGATGATAACGTTCAGATGCCTTACATTATTTTAATCATCGACGAGTTTGCGGATAGCATTGATGCTCAAAAATATCGCGACCGAGAATCCATCATTAAAGGGTTAAAACGCATTGGACAAATGGGGCGTGCCGCAGGTTTTCACATGATCCTTTTAACGCAGCGTGCTACAAGTCAAAACATTGATGGTGAAATAAAAGCCAATATTGCGGGGAAAATTGCCTTTAAAGTCACTTCCGAAACGGATTCGTACTTCATTTTGGGAGAAAAGGGCGCCGAAGCCCTGCATCATCCGGGAGAAGCTTTGGCCAATTTGGGGGATGATTTGATCACTGAGTTTCAAGCTCCCAATGTAAGTGACGAGGATGTTTTTGAAGCCATGGATACGGCGCAAAAAAAATGGAGTAATAAATTTATCGTAGACGAGAGGTATCAAGCATTAGCAGTGGAAGATAAAATCACAATAGAAACCATTACTTTTAAAGACTTGAGAAAAGGTGAAGGGATGGAAATACCTTTTGGGTATAATTTGGATAAACGAAAAACGGTCTATCTCAGACTAAATAATGAACATAGAGCGGATGAAGTCGAGTCCCACATTCCATTGACCCCCCATATTCTCGTGGCAGGGGGTACCGGAAGCGGAAAAACGGTTTTTGCCCGCCAACTGATCTTCAATGCAATCAGTCAAAATAGTGCCGAAGAGTTAAAATTGCTTATATTGGATCCGAAAGCTGTGAGTTTCAGTGTCTTTGAAGAAAGCGAGCATTTGGTGTGCCCCATCATTACTGAAAATTTTTTATTAAAGCAGGTTTTGGAAGAATTGATAAAGTTGACGGAAGAAAGGTATGCGCTTTTTAGCAAAGCGGGCGTGAAAGATATTTATGAATACAATCATGCGTTAAATGCGGTTGAACAAAAACTTTATAAATTAGTGGTCGTGGTTGATGAATTTGCCGATATTTTAGATTTTCATGAGTATAAAGAACGAAACGATGTCATTAAGCTTTTAAAGCGGCTTGGACAAATGGCCAGAGCGGCAGGGATTCACATGATATTGATTACCCAACGTGCCACCACCTCCAACATTGACGGTGAAATTAGGGCGAATATTGCGGGACGAATCATTTTTAAAACTACCACGGAAGCCGACTCGTATTATGCAATTGGAGAAAGTGGTGCGGAAAAACTGGAATATCCCGGCCATGGAATCGCAAAATTGGAAGAGGGGAAATTGATTCATTTTATTTGTCCCAATTTAAGTGATGAGGAGGTGAAAATTGAAATCAAAAAAATGGCGGAGCAAAAAAAGGATAGAAATTCTGTGGTTTTTGATCAGCGATTTTTAAATATTCTTGTGCATCAAAAGGACCAGGAAAAAACATTGGAAAATCGGAAAAATCTAAGCATGGCAGATCTTGAAAAAGGGATAAAGTTGCGTGTGCCGCTGGGTATTAATTTGAATACGATAAAGACCGAATTTTTGAATTTCAATGATATTCATTTGGAAGAAGGAGAAGAAGTTATTCCGCATCTTATGGTCGCTGGGGGTACAAATTCGGGTAAATCCATGTGGGCTAAAATGCTCATATGTAATTTGATAAAACAAAATGATTCAAGCCATTTAAAGCTGATTATTGTGGATCCAAAAGGGGTAACTTTTAAGAAATTCGAAAACAGTCATCATTTATTGGAACCAATCATAACCGAGCCCGAGAAACTTAAATCTTTACTTGAGAAAACACTTGAAACCGTCAAAGAGCGGTATAAACTTTTTGAGCAATATGGTGTGGAAAATATAGTGGAATACAAAAAATTATCTCTAAATAAGCCGGACGTCCCTTATCTTTTCATCATCATGGATGAGTTCGCGGACATGATGGATCGGAACGATTATAAAACGCGTGATCAATTGGAGAATATGCTTAAAAGGTTGAGCCAAATGGCAAGAGCCGCGGGAGTTCATATGGTTTTTATAACCCAAAGAGCAACGTCCCAAACCATAAGTGGTGAATTGAAAGCCAATATAGCGGGTAAAATTGCATTTAAAACCAATACGGAAAGTGATTCCTATTTTATTTTAGAAAGCAATGGAGCGGAAAGGCTGGGTGGCTTTGGTCATGGACTGGCAAGACTGGGTTTTGATAGGCTGGTGGAATTTCAGGCGCCCAATATTAAACCGGAGGATATCGAAGAACTGATAAAAACGGCGGCTTGAAATGAATAAGAGTTAATATCTTGAAATTTAACACTCTGAATTTTTAGTGCTATGATGAAAGATGCTCTTCTTAACCCCTTCTTATGAAGACTCACCCTAACACGGCCAAGTCGACACCTTACCAGGTTTTTCTCCATCTCATGATGATGGCGATGCTCTACGTGAGTGTCATTAGTGTGATCACGTTGATGGTGCAGTACATTGATTTGTTGTTCCCCGATGAGCTGATTGGCTACGGCGGAACCTATGATGGAATCCGCTACAGCTCTTCGGCACTTATCGTGGCGTTTTCGGTGTTTTTGCTCACCTCCTGGATGATCCGCAAAGTGTTTAAAGTGCATCCGGAGCAACGGGAGATCGGAATTCGGAAATGGTTGATCTATTTGACGTTGTTTGTGTCCGGCATCACGATTGTGGTGGATTTGATTCAATTCGTGAACCGTTTTTATAGCGGGGAATTAACGACGCCCTTTCTATTGAAGGTACTCACGGTGCTCCTCATCACCGCCGCTACGTTTGGGTATTTTTTGTGGGATTTGAGAGAAAAAGGAATTCCGCAAGAGAGGGCCAAAATGCTGGCGAGCGGGGTGTCCGTGTTTTTATTGGTGGTATTGGGCGCGGGATTTGTCATGGCGGGTAGTCCCGGCTATCAACGCAACGTGAGATTGGATGAAGAGCGTGTGGGTCATTTGCAATCCATTCAATATGAAGTCGTGGAGTACTGGAAAAACAAACAGGTATTGCCTCGGCAGCTTTCGGATTTGGAACGAGATCTTTCCTATTTTACACTTCCGAGCGATCCGGAAACCGGTGAGTCGTATGAGTACCAAGTGAAGGGAGATCTTGCCTTTGAAGTGTGTGCCACCTTTAGCGAGGAAAGCCAAAATGGCCTCGGCAATCGCTATCCGGATGCGCTGGGCACAGGAGAGGAGCAGTGGAAACATGAAGCCGGACGGATCTGTTTCGACCGTACGATTGATCCTGATTTTGTGAAGCCGTATGAGGAGGTGAAGTGACCCATTGCCCCCACCCTCAACTCGCGGTACTCTTGTGGCAACTGCCCTCACCCTTAAACCCCTCCCATGCGCCGTTTTTTCTCTTCATGGATTTTATTCTCGGTGTTGGCGTTGATCGTGAACATTTCCGCGATGGCAGTGGTTCAAGCCGGATCCCTGTATGCGGATCTTGACGATAAGGATATCTACATCTATTCCATCACCCAACTTTCGACGAACGAAGTGGTTCATGGCTACGAGGATGGGACCTACAAACCTGAGCAGGCCATCAACCGCGCGGAGTTTTTGAAAATCGCAATGGCTTGGTACGGCACGGAAATTAAAACGTTAAACCTCACCGGTTCAAACTGCTACACGGATGTGGCCGATCAATGGTTTGCTCCTTACGTGTGTGCCGCCACCGAGATGGGCATCGTGAAAGGCTACGACGATCATTCCTTTCACCCGGACTATCCCATCACCTTTATTGAAGCGAGCAAGATCATCGTCAATGTATTCGGCCTTCCCGTGCAAACCGAAGGCGCTGAAAATTGGTATCAGCCTTATGTGGAAGCCATGGCCAATAAGGAATTAATCGTTCCGACGATCGTTTCGCTCACACAAGAGGTGGACCGCGGGGAAACCGCAGAAATGGTTTACGGAAGCACCGACGCTTCAGGCGGGAACTGGCCGACGACCTACTACAATGACTTGAATACGGGAGCGTTGGATTTCTATCGCGTGGTTACGTCGAGCCCGGGAGCTTCGACTTTCTACACCTATCTCATCGACGGCACCAAAGCGATTTATTTGGAAGGCACACAGCGTGCGGCAATCAATCCAAGTCAGACCCAATTGGCTTATTTGGAATCGAAAGATTGGCTCTCAACGCTGATGGTAAAAGATCTTGCCACCGGTACAATTCTCAAGACTTTCACGGACGTGGATGGGGGAGAAGTCAACGGGTTCTCCTGGTCTGAGGACGGAGAACAAGTTCGATGGACCGCCATCAGTTATGAGAACAGTGAATTTGAGGGTGTGGTGGTGGTGAACCAAGTTGATTTGGAATCGGAAACCGTGGCTTCCTTTGAAACCAATAGCTGGTTTCACTGCGGTGGGAGCTGCTATCCCTACCCGTTTGTCTGGGCCGAGGGCAAAACCTACGGAGCGATCCTCACATTTCTTTATGACGAGCAAGACGATGAAAATTCTTATTTTTTGATTTACAACTCACTGGGACAGGAAATTGGCACTACCGCTCCGCTCACGCGTCTCAATACAGAACCCAGCCGGTACAATTGGAGTGAATCAGGTGAAGGGTTGATCGCCGAATATTCCGATGGCAGCAGTGAAGCAATTGCGGTGACGTGGAAATGAGTAAGCTCACTCGCGCCGAATTCGCCCAAATAGCGACCAAAGTGTTTGAATAGGATGCGAAATTTAAAATTTGACAATGTTGCTTTTGTTTGTTATATAATAAAATAGTTAGTTTGTTCTTTCTTTTTAACGTCCAAATCCCAGAGGAAAAGTAAATATTCATTTTATCTCAAGCGAGCCGGGGACGGTGGAAGCCCGGTAGTAAAAGAATATTGAACGCGCCTCATCAAGGGTGCAACCGAAGAAAGTCTCGCATCGCGGGACAAGTAGGTGTCGCCGGCCGAGTCCGTTATCATACTCACCGTTTGTCATCCTGTGAAGGATAGAGAACGGAATAAGGTTGTTTCTGTAAGGAAACAACGAAGAAGGATGGTACCGCGAAGTCCAAAGACTCTCGTTCCTTCATTACTTCTCTTGAGTGAGAGGTTGTGAATGCACGAGAGTTTTTTTGTATTTTTCAATTCAGCCATGAAAACCATTTCAATCCAAAATCGCCGCCGCCGTGAAAATAACTGTCAAAAGTTTCCCTAGTTTGATGTAAAAAAATGCATCTTTAAAAAACTTCTGGGGAAACTCAGGAGTTTTTTGTTTCACCTTTTATTTTTTATTTTTCTCCTCATGAAAAAAGTTATTCTCGCGTTTTCCGGAGGGCTCGACACCAGTTTTTGTATCCCGTACTTGAACGAAAAGGGGTATGACGTGGTGACCGTCACGGTGAATACCGGAGGTTTTACCACCAACCAGTTGAAAGAAATTGCGCAAAAGGCAAAACAGTTGGGCGCCCTAAAACATCTGGAAAAAGACGGTCAAAAAGACCTCTACAATAATTTTGCCACGAACTTGATTAAAGCCAACTACTTAAAAGGCGGTGTTTATCCAGCATGTGTTGGACCCGAGCGAATCGTGATCGCTCAAGCGGTAGCCAAAGTGGCGCTTGAGGAAAAAGCGGAGGCGGTGGCGCACGGCTCCACCGGTGCCGGAAATGATCAAGTGAGATTTGATCTTGCCTTTCAAGCCCTTTTACCAAAAGTAGAAATCATCGCACCCATTCGAGAGGAAGGCTTGAGCCGAGTCGAGGAAGTGGCCTTTTTAGAAAAAAAAGGATTTAAGGTGGATGCTACGCAAAAAGACTATTCCATCAACGTCGGACTTTTGGGCACCACCATTGGAGGGAAAGAAACCTTAAGTACTGCGCAATGTCTTCCGGAGGGTGCATTCCCCAACATTCCTTCACCTCACTCGGTCAATGGAAAACCGATTTTTATATCGCTCGGATTTGAGAAAGGCTTACCCATTACTTTCCAAGGAGAAAAAATGCACGGCGTGGAGATCATTAATCAGTTGAATGCGGCGGCCGCCAGCTCCGGTTTTGGAAAAGACGATCATATAGGCACCACCATTTTAGGCACCAAGGGGCGAGTGGGGTTTGAAGCGCCGGCTATGAAAATCCTCATCAAAGCCCACACCGAACTTGAGAAAATAACCTTAACCTCCAAGCAGCTTTTTTGGAAAAATACACTCGGAAATCTCTATGGAGATTTGATTCATGAAGGGCTCTATTTTGAACCGCTCGTCAAAAATTTCGAATCTTTTTTAAACTCGGCCAACGCGTTTGTCGAAGGGGAAGTGGCGCTCAAGCTTCAACAGGGGCTCCTTTTCATCGAATCCATAAAAAGCCCTTATTCGTTGATGAACAACCGACTCGGCAAATATGGAGAAAAAACCGGAGCCTGGACCGGGGCCGAAGCCAAAGGGTTTTGTAAGCTGTACGGCCTCGAAAGCGCCAATGCATTCTTAACTCAACAGTCCCATGACTAAAAAAGATTTCATCACCGGAGCGGAGTTTCCGCCGGAACAAATCATGGCCATCATCCAAGCCGCAATTTCCTATAAAAAGGGGGGCATTCCTCATCATCCGCAAAAAATATTAACCTTGCTCTTCAACAACCCTTCCCTTAGAACCAGACTTTCGTTTGAGTCCGGAATGAAAAAAATGAAAGGGCATGTGAATGTGATTTCAGCCGGGGACAGTTGGAATATGGAATATGAGGAAGGGGCAATCATGAATGGGCAAACTCAGGAACACATCAAAGACGCGGCCCGAGTGATTTCTGGTTACGGCGATGTCATTGGCATGCGAAAAAGTGAATTGATTACGACAAAGATCGGATTTGAGGGCGAGTCCGGTTGGGATGAACTCAAGCAGGATGTTGAGATCAACGCGTTGGCCAAGTACGCCACGGTTCCGGTGATCAATTTGGAATCTAACCTCTTTCATCCGTGCCAAGCGTTGGCGGACATGATGACCCTGGTGGAGAACATGGGCGACCTTCGTAAGAAAAAATATGTGCTCACATGGGCCCCTCATCCCAAACCCTTGCCCTTGGCCACGCCGCATTCGCAACTTCTCATGCCGGCGATGCTCGG
>CAYTES010000049.1:0-9963 GCA_964436935.1 uncultured Candidatus Peribacteria bacterium
TAAAAATTATTTACTGCTTCTATTTTTATTTTTTAATGTCACACCTTATTCATCCTATTTTTGTCGAGTCCTTCTACTCCTGTACACAAAATTCGCACACAGAGCCGCCCCACTATCTCCGCAAAAGCCCAACACTCCCTTTTATGTCTTTCGAAATAGAGTCACTCCGCCTCATCTCACTTTAGATTTCTTTCAATTTCTGGTAATAATGACTCGCTATGAATAAAGACCTTTATGAAATCCTCGGCGTTTCCAAATCTGCAACAGAAGCGGAAATCAAACAAGCTTACCGTAAACTCGCCCAAAAGTATCATCCCGATTTAAACACGGGAGACGAAAAAAGCGCTGAAAAATTCAAGGAAATCAATCTCGCTTATGAGGTTCTTTCCGACCCCAAAAAACGCCAACAGTACGATCAATTTGGCTCTACCACCCCAGGGGGAGAAGGCTTTCCCGGCGGCTTTGGAGGATTTGACGCCTCTAACATGGGGGGATTCGCCGATATTTTCGAAACTTTCTTTGGGGGATCGGGGCCCACGGGGGGAGGACAAACGCGCAAACGAGGCCCCATTCCGGGCAATGACATTGAAAGCATTCTAAAGTTAAGCTTTGAAGAAGCCGTTTTTGGAGCCGAAAAAACACTTGAACTCAATAAAGCGGAAGTGTGTGGACATTGCGCAGGACAAGCGAACGAACCTGGCACGCCCATCGTCACATGCACTGCATGCAAAGGAACGGGGCAAATAAGATCCGTTCGCCAAACACTTCTCGGCAATATCCAGACCGTACAAACCTGTTCCAACTGTCATGGAGAAGGCAAAATTCCCGAGAAAAAATGCAGCCAGTGTCATGGACAGATGCGCACCCGCCAAAAGAGTACTTTGCGGGTTAAAATTCCGGCAGGCATTGAAAATGGGGCCACCATACGATTGCGCGACAAAGGAGAGGCCGGAATCATGGGGGGGCACCATGGAGACCTGTACCTTCACATTCAAATTGCACCTCATCCTCAATTTCAACGCCAAAACTACGATGTATATTCCGCGGAATCCATCCACCTCCTTCAGTCGGTCCTTGGAGATGAAATTCAAATAAAAACCGTGCACGGGCCCGTCAAATTGTCAGTCCCCGCCGGAACCCAAAGCGACCAAGTTTTTAAAATCAAAGGCCATGGAATTCCCCACATGAAAGGTCAAAATAAAGGCGATCATTATGTGAAAATTCGTATTGATATCCCAAAAAAGCTTTCGCGCAAGGAAAAAGAGCTTTATCAACAACTGGTACAGGAATCGGGATTGACCCTAAAAGGAGAGGGGGGGCTTTTCTCCAAATTAAAGCTGTAAGAAAGGGGCCGGGACTGCTGCTGGAGAAGGAATACTTGCCGCCTGTTTGGGCTTTCGCTTCATTAAAAGCAAAATTTAGTTTCGAGATTCACGCGAATAAACACTTCGGATTTGCTCGAAGTCGTGTTCACTTTTTCAGGTCAGGGAGTTGTCCCAGGACAACTCCTTTCAGATTAAATCATGCAAACGCCTTTTAGGGTTCGCGGTTTCTTTTTTATCTCCACTCAACGCACGCTATTCGACCTTGCCACTCGATACGAATTCACTTACGATAGTACTATGGATATCGTCCTCTCCTGGGATCTCGTCATCATTCTCTTCTTCACGATCATCATCGCGTACAGCTTTATT
Organism: uncultured Candidatus Peribacteria bacterium; assembly: GCA_964436935.1. Lineage (GTDB taxonomy): Bacteria > Patescibacteriota > Gracilibacteria > UBA1369 > UBA12473 > CAYTES01. The sequence goes on from CAYTES010000049.1 coordinate 1,695, forward strand.
ATTGGAAGGGATTCTACGATTAAAAATATCATTGCGGCCTATATTGCGCTTCTCACAGCGGATGGGCTCGGCAATTTGGCTGAACAATATTTAGGAGGAGATAATCCCATTTTGATCCTTTTAGCCGGCCCCGACGCGGACATGATGCTGATCATGGCCAAAATTATCTTTTTCATTATTGTGACCGTGATCATTGCGGTGAAAGGAGGATTTTCCGTGTCCATCCTCAATGGACAAAGCCCTTCAACCAACTTATTGATCACCTTACTCCTGGGAACATTGAACGCCGGCTTGATTGTGAGTACGTTGCTCCTGTATGTGTCCGGACTCTCCTTGATTGGATCGGATCAGATTGGAGCTCAAGCGTTGACCACCAACTCAACATTGGTTCAATTGATGGTACAAAACTACAATTTATGGTTTTCCTTACCGGCCATTACGTTTGTGGGGCTGAGCTTCGTGGAAGGGAGTGATTGAATTCGCAAGGGGAAGGAATTCCCCCTTTCGGGAACCCCCTACATTGTTTTCGCTAAAAGAATGCTCGCGAAGCTTCGTGAAATTTTTATTCGGAGCCTACGAGATCCAAACAAAATTTCTACTACGCGTGCTTCGCATCCTTTTAGCTCAGAGTTTTATAAAATACCTTCTTCTTGGCCTTCGAGTTAATAAATTTTTTACTACGTGGGGCTCAAAACATTTTGGTTCAGATTTAATAAAGTTTATCTTTTACTCGCTCACTACACTCACTTAAAGAGCCCACCTGCTCACCGTTTTTTCATTTAGGCTTTACAGGAAAAACGACTTTGGTTTAAAGTGTCGGCGCGTGGGGGTCAGTAGCTCAGTGGTAGAGCGGCGGCCTTTTAAGCCGACTGTCGTGAGTTCAATCCTCACCTGACCCACCATGAAACACTCTTAGGAGGAATTGCTTCCTCTTATTGGAGATTAACCTGACAAAATTTCTCTTTAAAAAGCTCTCGATACCGCTCGAGCTCTCCCCTTAACTGCTCAAATTCATCTTGGGGAATGGTGAGTGTTATTTTTCGCCTATTGTCTGCGTGATGGCACCGAATGTCCCATGCCGGATGTTCCTGCCGCACCTGACGCTCCCACTGTTTAAAATCCTGCGCTTCAATCCTTTGATGAAGCGCATCCAATCGAGGATCTTTCAATTGACTCAGCTCTTGCGCGGCTTGAGCCCTTCGTGCGGACTTGGCAATATATCGTCTTAAAATAGCTTCCAATCGCACTTCGTACTCCTTTTGCTCCGCCGTTAAAAGCAATATGGTCGGAAATTCGACCAATTCCCCTTCGATTTGAAACTGCCATCGTCCTTCATGGTCCACCACCATCGCGACTTTTCTTGAAAATGAAGTGAAATAGCCCGGATTAATCATTCCAACCTCTTCATGAATGTGACGCAGCTGATCCGTTACCGTGCGCACTATTTTTTGGGCCAATACAAGGTCCTCCACTCGAGTCCCTTCCTCTGCCTTTCGCTCTTCCCCAGGAACAAAAACATCTACCATAGATTGATGATTAAAGTTAATGTTCGATTATAATCCCGCTTTCCGGCCTTGGTCAAATTCCTACCTGAACCTCAATTGATTGAAAGGGATTTGCCAATAAGGCATTCCACCATGCGGCTTAGAATGCCCAAACTGAAACCCTTCAAAGCGATCAAAAGAAATCGGCTCGCTCAATGTATTGTCTCGGTATCTCATCACCCGGAGCTCCCGAGCTCCCGGATCAAAGCTATCAATCCTTCCCCACTCCTCGCCACCCGATCCCACCATTTTAACCGATTGAAGAAATTTAGGCTCAGGCGTTTGGTGCTCCAAACCGGATTCACTGTTCTCCATATTTATTTTTGGGTCAAAACTAGTTGAGCGAATTTTTGTAAAGAATTCAAATAATTTTAACATGAATATTACTTTTTGTCTATAATACTCATGAGCCTAACAATAAGAATTCATCCCACCCACGCCTATCCATCGACTAAAATACATTTATTGGCTTATTTTAGTATTAAAATCCACCTTGATTAGTCAAAGATTATACGCTAATAATCATATTGACTAGTCGTATTCTTGGATAATCAACATGACAAAAAGTCAGTACCTAAGCCTCCAAGACGCTGCTTTATTGGTGAACAAGTCAGCTCAAACCATTCGCCGCCTCATCAAAGGCAATAAAATCAGGTATCGAAAGTACAAAACGCCGCAAGGATTCACCTATCTGGTGGAAAAATCGAACCTCATTCATTATTTTGAGAGCCCCATTGAAGAGGAGGAGGATTCTGAAAACCTGGAAGAGGCCGAACTGGTCGAAGAGTTTGACCCAGGAGCTGCTCCTTTGTCGGGATATGCCAAAACTCCTCCGGAGCCGATTTCTTACACGATTCCTCACCATTCCGCCCCCCCCGAAGTCTATGAAATGGCACGGGCAGAGGCCATGCCTGCTCACCGCGAACCGATTCCTAACGAACAACCTTCCCATCATCCCCCCACGCATGCTTCCGTGCCCTCGAACGGACATGTTTCCGACGATTTTCCCACCGTCATCAATCAATTGGTTCAACACCATCGAGAAGATAAGAAGCGACTTTTTGAACTACTGGAAACCTTTCAGAGGCGAATTCTTATCCTTGAAGACCACATCAAACAATTGGAAGCGCCCAAAAGCCCCAAACGACGACGATTTTTCTTCTTTTAAGGTTGCTAGAAAATCCCACTCCAAGCGCGCACAAGATGGGTTCAAAAATCCACCTTCGATTTCTCCGTGAGCGAGAGCGGCCTAGCGACCCTCTAGCTGAAAAGGATTGAAATCGGTTTTATTGTCGTAAAAATCTTCATGCTCCGCTCTTTTTAACCTATTCACAATAAGATAGGTCAGGGGCGTAAATAAAACTTCAATTCCCACTTTGAAGACATAATTTGAAATGATGATTGCCTTCAATACGTCCGCCTCAAATACTCCATAGAAAGCGATGAATACAAACAGTAGCGTATCAATGCCCTGTCCCACTAAGGTGGATGAAATAGTTCTTAACCACAAAAACTTCCCCTTTGTCTTCAATTTGAGCTTGGCCAGAAGATAGGAGTTCGAAAATTCTCCCGCACAGTAAGCGATCAAACTGGCGATCATGATTCGGGGAGTGAGCCCCAAAATGGCGTTGTACGCTTCTTGTCCCGGCCAATCCGGAGAAGCCGGCAACTTTTGAACCACCATTATCGTGAGCATCGCCAACAAAAGGCCGCCAAATCCGATCCAAATCACGCGTCGAGACCGTGCGTACCCATACACCTCGGTCAACACATCCCCTAAAATATAACTGAGAGGAAAAAGCAACGTTCCCCCGTCTAACGTGAAGGGACCGATGGCGGCGATTTTACTGGAAGTGATGTTCGAAACAAGCAGAATAACCGCAAAAAAGGCGGTGATGAGGTCAAGGTATTTGAAGGATTTCATGGGAGGACTTTAAGGATTATTCAGATGGAATAGTAGCAGAGACTCATTGAACTGAGAAACCTTCACCCGATTCCGAATACATAGGCCTAAAGGGAGTGGAAGGCGCTACGCGCCAAGGGTATAAGGGGCTAAGGCACGAAGGTTTTTTAGGAAAGAAAACTAACCGAGCGAGATCTGACTCTCTACATTAGCACTCGCATGATCAGGATGGAAGTCGCGCACGCGCACACGACGACCATCAGTACGTAAGTCGAGGCCAGGGACACCGCCATTTTCATAAGCGTAATTCGGATAGCGTGTGATTTTTTTATGATTAGGCATGCATTCATCGATCGTTTTATCAGCAAGGGCTTTGTCTAAAAACGCTCGATAAGCTTCGTCAGTCATGCCGTCGAAATTACCACATTTGCCCGCTATTTTACGCAATCCAGCATCCATTTTAGCACGACAGCAAAGGAAATCGGCATTCGGATCAAGGAAGCTCATTTCGCCTTTAGCGAAAGCTTGAATATCTTTAGTGGCTGATGTGCCTTTCCGAGTTACTCCGCGTTTATCAAATGTAAAGACTACTCGTGCACCGGTAGGCTTCATAGGGTTAGCTTTTTTATAAGCGGCCTTAAATGCGGCCAATTGTTCTTCGTAAGGTTTGCCAGCGAGGTTTGCCAAATCAGGGATGTCTTTCGGATCAATTCTTCGAAGTTTCGCCAATTTTTTGAAACCATAACTGTCCGTATAGTGTGGGACTCCACTCTCCGTAAAGAGTACGGTAAATAATTCATCCGGAGTCATTTCACCGGGATCAAAGATGGGGAGAACTTTTTCACCACGATCGAGCCTTTCACGAACTTTTTTAAGATCCAATCCGTTGATAGTCGCCTTGTCGAAAAGGGCACTATAGTCAGCAGGGTTTTTAACTCTTTCTGCTTCCAGCTTTTTAATATGGGCAATTCTTTCTTGATCGCCACTTTTATCAGCCGCCTTTCGGAGTTTAGCCAATTCCTTAACTTGCTTTGCAATCACAGCCTCCACAAGCCCCCAACGTCCATGTGATTTTACGGCATCCGTTCGTGCCTCTTCCAAGTCAAATTTTCCATCGAGAAGTTTCGCCGCTTCGGCAAAGGAAACTCGCTTTTTAGGGTCATTGTCAATGCCAGCCATGAAGCTCAAAGTAGCATCTCGCTTTGATTGCAATTCTTTAGCCAATTGACGTCCGCCGTCTTCGTTCCCCAGTTGCTCAACCAGTCGTTTTTTGGCTTCTGTTTCTGGTGTATTTTCATCGATTGAAGCTTTTATCATAAAGTGAATTTTATAGAGATACCAATGGAGGCTCGCGATTCGCATTATAAATATATACCCTTATTTATATATTTGTCAAATTTATTGAACCTCCCCGCCTCGGCGCGTATAGTGGGCTGGTCTTTTAACTTAACAGCTTATGTCTCTTCGTCTTGCCGACAATGAATGGGGGTTTTCCGTGGCCGACAATAATCCTTTTCGCATTTTTCGTATCCTTCAGCCCATTGCACGGGATAGTGTGGGCGTGGACGGAGTGATTGATCTTTCTCGTGGAGATCCCGGTTACGGATTTACACCGGGGATTCGAGCGCGGCGGTTTATCGGGTACCTCCTTTTTCTCGACACCATTTTAAATACGCCCCAGCGCCGCATGGTCAATGACTACTGCAAACCGGAGCACTATGAGGCTTTATGGGACACCATTCACAAGGCCACGCTTGAAGAGTACGGGGCAGCGGCAGCGGAGCGAAATCTTGCCGATTTGACTTTTTTCATGAATGAAGTGAGTGCGTTGGCGGTGGGACAAGGCCTGCCGTATACCCCTTACAAAGTGTTGTTTGAAACCTTTAAATTTTGCACGGTGAGCGGAGGCACCTACCATGATCCCATCGGAGAAGAAATGGTACGCGCGATTGTGGCCTGGTGGCATCAAAAAACAGTTTCGACTCCCATCGATTACCGTGATCTCATTTTTGTGAATGGAGCGTCTCATGCCATTGGAACGCTATTCAAGTTACTCGGAGAAGAGGGAATTGGCTTTTTGCGCCCTCATGACCGCGTCCTCATCACTTCACCCGTCTACTCTCCCTATAATAGTATCTTGGAAAGTCGGCGGATTGATGTGTTTTCACTTGAAATTGATCCCATCACCGGAGACATTGCCGAATATTCGGAAAAAGAAATGGAAGCTTACCCCAACGACATCAAGGCCATCCTTTTGATTGACCCCAATAATCCCACCGGATTTTCCATGTCGGTCCCCATGCTGGAGGCGATCGGCGCTTTTGCCAAACGTAAAAACGCGCTCATCATCACGGACGAAGTGTACAGCTCTTTTTTCAAAGATAAAAAAACGATGATCGACATTTGCCCGGAACGTACGATTCGCATCAATGCCCGTTCCAAAATTGAACGTAGTACCGGACTGCGCTTTGGAGATGTTTTGGTCGCTAAAGAAGGACAAAAATACATCATGGAACATATTTTACGCGACTACGTGAAAAGCAACACCTCCTGGAATGATCTGTTCATGGCGGCCAAAGGCCCCGGCGGCATTTTGGGAGAATTTCAACACACGACCTTTGTTCCCGGCCCTTCGCAAATGCTCGGAGCCGCGCATGTCATTCTCGGCAAAGAGGAGCGCGCGGATTATCGAGAAGCGGTCGGCGACAATATGACCATCTTTTCTTCGGTGCTCGGACTTCCCCATCACGGCAACATGTACTACATCATTTTTGATCTGAATGAGGTGGAAGGATGCAACAAACAACATGTACCCATGGAAGAAAAACTGGTCCAGTTGGCCCAACGAGGGATTGTTTATATTCCGTCCAATCATTTCTTCTCCGAAAAAGACCGCATGGCCAAGGACCGTCGCAACACGGTGCGAGCGTCCGTGGTGAATACGTCGGCGGAAAATATTCGCAAGGCCGCTGAGATCACGAAGGCGTATTTGTGTGGATAAAATCTATTTTGCGAGATTTATTCCTCTTCTTGAGCCACTACCCCCTCTTTAATCGGCGTTCCATTCCCATCCACATAACCGGAATGGAACGTATACGTTGAGGATCGATGAGATGTTGGTTCCGAAAGGGACTGAGCTTCCGTTTCTTCAGGAAGGATTGGATTTCCCGCTTGATCGATCTGACCGAGTGCAAAAGACGACCGACTAGCGCGTAATGGTGGAAGAGAAGCCATTTTGATGTGGCGTTCTAACATTAGAACAGAATCATCGCTTCTTTGAATACGCTCTATTGCCTCTTGCACACTTTTGGATAATCTTAATAAATTTTTTGCATCATATCTTAATTTTTCTTTGGGAAAGTCGAACTCGGTCCTTCGTCTCTGCAGCCCTTCATGCCCTTCCGGGAGTGGATTGAATTCCATATCTATTTTTTAACATTTGAATGGCTTATTTATTCTTCAAAAATAACTTTGTGTCAAATCGGTGGTGTTTTTTAAAAAAGTTGATTATGATTTCCGCGTTGAAACATTTAACTCCTTCTTCCCCAATGTCTCTCTTTGAAAATACCATTGCCCAAATGCAAAAAGCGGCCAAATTGATGCAATTGACCCCGCACATTGAAGAGCTTTTGAGTCATCCTCAACGTATTCTCGAAGTGAGCATTCCGGTTAAAATGGATTCCGGCGCCACAAAAGTATTCCGAGGATTTCGAGTGCAACACAATAATGTACGCGGCCCCTATAAAGGAGGCATCCGTTTCCATCCGGAAGTGGATATGGAAGAAGTGAAAGCGTTGTCCATGTGGATGACCATAAAATGTGGCGTCGTGAATATCCCCTTGGGAGGCGCAAAAGGAGGAGTGATTGTGGATCATACTCAGCTCAGCGCACGAGAATTGGAAGGACTGACCCGTGGTTACACGCGAGCCATCGCTCCGTTTATCGGTCCCGAGCAAGATGTTCCCGCCCCCGATGTGTACACCAATCCTCAAATCATGGCCTGGATTGCCGATGAATACTCCATGTTGCAAGGACGCAACAAATTGGGCGTGGTCACCGGAAAACCTTTGGCCGTTGGAGGATCCGAAGGGCGAAATGAAGCCACGTCACAAGGAGGGGTGTATGTGCTTCAGGAAATTGTGAAAAATCTAGGATTGAATCCCAAAGAAACTCGCGTGGTGATTCAAGGGTTTGGAAATGCCGGAGCCAATGTGGCCAATCTTCTGGATCAAGCCGGGTTTAAAGTGATCGGTATTTCCGATTCCAAAGGAGGTCTTTATTGCGAAGGGGGCATTCATCCCCAAGAGGCGATCGCTTGTAAACGCGAAAAAGGTGAGGTGGGGGAATGTTTTGTGGCGGGAATGGAATATACGACCAATGCGGGCAACGCCTGTCGCAAAGTGACCAACGCAGAACTCCTGGAATTGGAGTGTGATATTTTGGTGCTTTCCGCGCTTGAAAATCAGGTCACCAAAGACAATGCGGATCGGGTGAAAGCCAAATTCATTTTGGAACTGGCGAATGGCCCAACCACACCGGAAGCGGATGAAATCCTCAAAGCTAAAAATATTCTGGTTATTCCCGATATTTTGGCCAATGCCGGAGGGGTGACCGTGAGCTACTTTGAACTCGTTCAAAATGAGGCCAATTTCTACTGGTCGGCGGAAGAGGTGGATCAGCGACTGAAGGCCATCATGGTGAGTGCTTGGCAGCATGTGGATCAACTGTCCAAGCAATACCACTGCACGCTCCGAGAAGCCGCTTTTATTGCCGCGTTGAAGCGATTGGAAGAAGCGATGTTGGCACGGGGAATGTAAAGATC
>CAYTES010000050.1:0-9806 GCA_964436935.1 uncultured Candidatus Peribacteria bacterium
AACTGGTTAGAGAACATTTTGATCTCACCCCGCGTGGCATCATTTCTCACCTCGACTTACGCCGCCCCATCTACAAAAAAACGGCGGCCTACGGTCACTTTGGACGCGAAGAATCCTCCTTCACTTGGGAGAAAATCGACAAGGCCGAGGTGCTGAGGCAGGCCGCGGGGTGCTAAAGAGTTGACTGACTATCTCGCATTCTGCTTTTGCCACTCTTTCAATCTCGATGGAATGACCTCTCGATCGCTCACACTGGGCCGAGAAGCAAAAAACCCATCAAATCCAAGGTCAAACACCTTGAGATGATCGAAATCACCCTCCGGAGTTTCCATAACAAACGCATTACACATACGCAAATCCGAAAGCCAGGGGAGATGAAATCTCCCCTTTAGTTCCTGATATTTCCTTTCCAGCTCATACAATTCATCCCTGCTTTTTTCCACTTTTTTTCTTTCTTCCGGAAAGTAATCTTCCAAAAGCGGCGCATCGATATATTCCATCACCATGACATTGGGCGAACAGGCGTACACATCCACCACCTCCACGTTACATTCTTGTTTGAACAAACGTAGCAGTTGAGCTTTCACCGCCGTGCTTGAACGCGCGGAATGCGGATTGAGTTGCTCGGAATTGATGACTTTGATCGCCACCGTTACGTCCCCTGTTTGTTTTTTGAACACCACTCCTTCGGTTCCCTTATGAAGAAACTCCCATTGGAAATGCACCTTCATGAATTCGATAAATTCTTGATCGGGAAGTCCCGAATAGGAAGGCATTTTTTGTATTTCCTTCAATAAATCCAGAGCCAACTTCGAGTGGTGCTTGAAAAAAATTTCCCCCTCCGGCGTGATCAAGGTTTGCTTGTTTCCGCTGAGCCAATCGATCTCCCCTCCTTTGCTTTTAAGGAGTTCATTGGACCGCAAAACAAGAGACCCATCGTCATATTCCTGAAAGGAGGGAACCGGAGAAAGCTTTTTCGTTTTTTCTCCGATCAATCGATCGGCAATCCGTTGGGCTTCTTGAGCGGTGAATCGATGGGAGGGATCGGTGGCGGGATTGCCGGCAAGAATGTAGCTTCGGCGATAGGTGTACTGATTTAAAAATTCCAATCCCTTGAGATGAACGTAGGTCCAGTCGTAAGCAGGGTCACCGGGAGAGATTGTCCTAGAACGGCTTTCCCGCCGGGATGTGGCGGTCGACACGCCGTCCTTTGACCAGCTTAAAATCATCGTCAAGGCTTCAGGGATTGAAATTCCCTTTTCCGTTAAGGATTTAAAAAGATAGGGAGCAAAGGTCCAAAACATTTGCGTGTCGAGCCCTTCGGAGTTGAGGACATCATTGATCACCTGAGAGGCTTTTCGATCGGTGGGCATCACGTTGTTTTCAATATAGGCGACAGCAAAAGTAGCTTCCACGCCGCCGTGCTTGAGTAAACGAATCAGATGTTCCCTGTGTCGCCCCCCCATGAATAATAATTTGGCTTCCGTGCTCGATGGTAAACCCAAGGAACGAATGACCTGTGATGTCATACCGGTGTATTTGACCAATAGCCCCACCGGGAATAACTGCCGCTGGATATCATCATATTCAAGGAGTTTTTCAGAATCTTCGCCTGCTCTATCGTGTCGCTCCATAGGTTCAATAGGGTGGGTATAATATATATATTATATAATATAAATAAAAAAAAGCAATATTTTAAGCAGTTACTGCTTTTTGTATTGCAATTTTTATTATATATATTATAATATATTTTATAGATAGGATTCCCCTTAATTAATCCCTTTGATGATCGATCCTCTGGAAATCAATAGTGGCCCGGATGCAGACCCTCCTCACCACTATCCTCCATTTCTCACTCGAGATTTAGTTCCTGAAGTTCGCACTCGACTTGCAACCCAATTTCCTGAAATCATTCCAACGGATCAACGAAAACCTCTAGTGAGCGAGGCGGCCTTCTTAGCATTGGCACTCCAACTGCCGCATGGAGAAAACCCTCTCGAAGCGTTCAACTCACTATTTAGTCTTCCGATCAAGCAGGGTATTTTGGAGACTCACTTTACCCATTGGGAGACACGAGAAGCCTGGCGAGAGCGGTATCGGCATCAACGAAAAAATAAACTTCTTACACCAGAAGCGATTGAAAATCCCCAATGGGCGACGATTGCACCGGCACGACCTGTTGTTTTTCGCTTTGACGCAAGGAATCGATCCGCGATTGACGCAAAATTATCGCAACTTGATGCACAAGGAATCCACCATGAGGAACGCGTTGAGGGAGACCGATTGACGATTCGCGTCTTTGGGCACCGGGTCATGCTGGCCTTTCCAAAAACCATGTGCCCGTTTCAATGCACCTATTGCACCTTACCGGGCGCGAATGATGGAACCCGTGGGTATGAAAGACCTGCCGACGGAACCCGTCGAACCATCACCCCCAACAATCAATTTCATGCCTTCCGTAAGGCTCTTGACGCTACAAAATCCGATGAAATCCATCCCCCGGTCGTCGAAATTTTAAATGATGGCTCCTGGTATAGTGACCAGGAAATATCGCCGGAGACGCACGAGATTATTCTCGCCGATGTCGCAAAACGACCGTATGTTCAATGTCTTGCGGTGGAGTCTCGTCCGGATTACCTCGATGCCAAAGGCGTGGGGAAAATAAAAAAAGATTTCGATCGTTTACGTCCCGATCAGCAGCTCAAAATTTATATCGGACTGGAAACCACGGACGATTTTGTGGCCTCTGTCGCTCGAAAATGGTACGGATGGGCTGAATTTGAAGCCGCCGTGGAGGCCATTGCGCAGCTTCCCCCGGAAGATCGAAATCGCATTTCCATCGTGAGTTACAACATCATGAAACAATGGTGCATGACGGACCGCGATGCATTGGAAGAAAGTGTTCATTTGGTCGAAAAAATCGATGCACTGTCCCGGCGCACGGGCATTCCGATTGAGGTCAAACATGAACCTACGATTGTTTCAAAGGGAAGCGACCAACATTATTTTTTCCATCAAATTACTCCCGAGGGCGATCGGATGTATCAAAATTTGTCTTATTTTACGGTGGCGGAACTGATTGCACGGCTTCATCTCAAAGGGTTAACCCATCGCATTGCCTTTGGCCAACGCGATGATATTGATGAAATTGAAACCATCGCCATGGTACCCCGATTAGGCAACCGCTTGCTCCATTCTCCTCTTGATTTTCTGGTTTATGACGCCGTCCAACGCTTTCAAACGGATGGAAATATACGTACTTTTTTGGTGAACATCTATCGAGCGTTAAAAGATCCGGCAAACCATTTCACCAATGAATTTTTCAGCTGGGAGGAAGAACTTTATGGACGCGAGGGCAGCGCGCTGGGGAAATTGATCCGGGATTACCCCCTCAATACTTTAAGCGAAGATGAGAAAAGACAAATCGAATTGCAACAGCATCTCTGTGATTTTAGCGAAATCCTGGAAAAGGATACCTCCCTTCAACGCCTTTCTTCGGAAGACAACCAAGTCGGCTTGAGGGAATCCATTCAGCAACGCTTTGAGACCCATGCCACCCAAGAAGGTTATGAATTTTTCAAAGTGAATAATGTGATTTCCGTGGACATCACCAAGGATGATGTGGGCCAATCCCACGATACTGTCCCGCCGGGCTATCAAGTGGAGGTAATCATTCGTCGCGAAGGGATTCCCTCCAGCATTTGGCTTTTTATCCCCAAAACAGGACTAGAAAAGTTTGAGGTTTAATGATGATTAAGCCTAGCGGAAATACGCTTTAGACTTATCCTTCATGATGCAAACTCGTGGCATCGGTATCCGGAATCGTGAATAGCACGGCCCGATTGTTTACCTTTTCCAATTCAGCTTTAAGCGAAGCGCCGATTATAGCTTTTCCCAGAACTTCTCTTACTAACCTAGAACTTTTCGGAATGGGGATCGATTGACCATCGGGTTGATAATCCGTGCTTTTTTCTTGAGCCATAAATAAGAAGAAAATTAGTTTGTAAGTTCTACACTATAAAATATAAATAATATTTTAGCAACTCCTTTCCCCGCCGAAGACGAGGCGCTTCGCTCCTTTTCTATGTCCAAGTGGTAAATTTGATATTTTTTATTTTATGCATTATAATTTTTTCTAGTATTAATATCTCTCATATGGTTAAAGGCCCTGATGAATCAAAAGAATTCTTTGATCATGATAGGTTTGAAACTCTATTCAATCTAACTCAATTTAGAATAGCTAGCACGTGGACACCCCAGGGGGATCCACGCGGTTTAAGCGAAATAACACATATTAAATTGGAAGAATGCGTGAGGCAAAGCCCTGAACTGGGAGTTGTTGAATTTAAAAAACTTAAAGATGGGGGTTATGAAATAACCTCATATACCTCTTTAAGCGGCGTAAAACCTGATCATGAAAAGCTAAAAGCGCTACTTGAGGGTGCATCGACTCAATGGACTGGAAGGAATGCGTCTTTAGATGAATTGAGTAAAACGGCTCATGGCGCCTTGGAGAAATGCCTAAAAGCCACTCCCGAGCTAGGAATTCTTCAATTTCGAAAGCTCGATGACAAGGGATATGAAATAATCTCAAAACCCTTCTATTAAAGATCAATCCTTTACGGCAGCTTTCTGCTTATAATCCAATTCGACTCCATCGGCTATCCAAAACAGTGAATTGCACGGAATAGATGAGTATTTTAGGCTCATTTATGCTACACTAAATCAAACTCGTCAAAAAAATCATGACGCCGAGTAGGGCTGGATAATCACCGGAGCTTCTCCCTCTTCGCCGGTGCATTCATAGTGCTCATCACTCAAAACCAGCTTGAGCAATGCGAGGGAGTCCACCTCATCCAATACGGAGGGGGTCACATTGCAGTAGAGATTTTCCTGATCGAGCTCCATTCCCCTTTCCATGTCGGCCACCAAGACATAGGCGTTGTCATTTAAGTACGATTGATAAAAATAGGCGTTGTCACAAAAAACTTCCTCCGTCCCAACGTCATTAAAGGGAAACGGATTGATGTAATCGGCAATCACGCTGTAAACAAAACCCCTTTTTGATAAACATTCGCCTTCTTCACCAAGCAGTATGGCACCGGTATCGAGCGTATAGATCCAAAAAGCCATTGCGAGAAGGCTGATATCGTATACACGCTCCTCATTTCGCAGCGCAACGGCTTCTTGCGAATCGTCTATGGAATTCGCTTCTTCTCCGAACTGTCGTAAATCCACATACTCGGCATCCACATTTTCTGTCTCGTTCACCGTACAATAACGAATCCACTCTTCCGGACCCCACCCCCGGAAAGGACAATCGAAGTCATAGTATCCTTTTTCTCCGACAATATTATAAGGTAATGAGCGGCGACTCTCATATTCCTGAGAAAGAATGTCGAGTCTAAAAAGGTATTGGTAGTCGCTAAAAAAGCTGTTGTCGTAAGGAGCCATCAAAAAAACCGTACTAAAAAACCCATTTTCAAATCCTCTGGACTGTGCCACATACAAACGATGATCTTTCCACTCCACTCCGTCCAAACGCGGAACATTATCCAATGAAAATCCGAAATGAGCATCCTCGATCGACAAATGATCGTCCTTGATTGTGAAGACGGTTCCATAGCGCTCACTGAACTCTTCCATCGTATAAAAGAGATTGTAGTCTTCAACGGGCCCGGAGAAAAAGACGTCGTCTAAGCGGTAGAAGAGTTCAGCAATATCTCGGCGAAGGATTTTGGACGTGATCAAACTGTCAAACCCGATGCTGGGCCCCACGGTCGAAACATCCACTCCAAAGTACGTGTAGTTCAAGTTTCCATAGTCACTCTTTTGAATGATCTCATGATCGCTTAAAAAATTCACATACCGATCGTACCAGTATTCGCCTTGATAAGAATCGTCCGGAGTTCCGTACCGAGCCTCCACGACCATTTTAAATCCCTCCGAAAGCCATACGGGATCGGTGGGACGAAAAGTATCTGTCCCATCATCTCCATTCACCCACCCTTTGGCCTGAGCGCAATAGACATAGTCCGTGGCCCAATCCTCACTAACATCACTGAAGTGCTTTGTGGCTCCATCGGCGCACTCGGCCACATCGCTTTCTTCTAGGCCAGAGGCCAACACCAACACCTTGGCCAATTCCTGCCTTTGAATTTCGATATTCCCCCGAAAAGTTCCATCGGAATATCCCGAAAAAAGCCCTTGTTCTTTGGCCCATAATACGGAATCGAAGTGATTGAACCCATATCTGGTTTCATCGGAATAGGGAAGCTCAGCGGCTTGTGCGTAACCCACTTGCAAGAGCGGTGTAAGGGCTAAAATAAGTGACATCGCCACGAGCTGCGCATGAATACGGATTCGGCGATTCATGATCAGTTGAGTGAAGGGATAAGAAGTTATATCTCAAAAAAAATTTAATTCATAAAGAGGGTCTTTGAGACCCTCTTTAGTGGTTGGTTTGAATCGACTAACTTTCCTTCCTTCCCCCCAAGTTGTACCAGTCGAGCTTACGCGACAAGTACATGACCAAGGCCAAGATTCCAAACAAACCGAAACTACCCATGAGCAAGGCGTAGTCTTGAAGTTGGAGCAAAGAATAGAAGAATCCATAGAGCACCAATAGGACTCCTCCAACCAACATAGTGTGCCGACGGTTGTGGAATACGGACTGGGAATAAGCGGTGATCAGCCCCGCCGTAGCCACGGTGCCCACAAAGTAAGCCGCGCTAAAATTGATGTATTCGGAAAGCGAAAGCAGCAGCAGATAAAAGAGGCAAATGGCAAATCCCATCAAGAGATATTGAATCGGGTGGATTCTTTTTTTCTCCAATACTTCACTGAAAAAGAAGGTCAGAAACGTTAGAAACAGGGTCATAACCGCATACTTCACGGCCCTCATATTTTTTTGATACGTTTCCACCGGCATGAGCAGATTCACCCCAAACGCGCTGCTTTGTTGCAAACGGGTTTCCTCGCCCATGTCATCACTGTAGGGATTGTAAAAGTAATCGCCTCCCTTGCCTTCCATCTCCGAGAAGCTGTAACCGGCATCCACCCACTGTTGGGGGTAACTGCGATTGAAATTCAACACACTCCACGAGGCGGTGAATCCATCCTCGGTAACGCTACGCTCCACAGGTAAAAATCCGCCATCGAAACTGGGGTTGGCCCACGAAGACGCCAATGTGGCCGTGGTATTTTTTCCGACCGGCTCAAAACTGAGCCACTGGCTGCCTTTGAGTTTGAGCGGCACGGAAAAATCGTAGACTTCTTTTTTCAAATCACTGTCGTTGATGGGGACATTGACGCTGATCCCCGAATTTAAAATTCCGATATTTCCCACGCCGGGGTTGAAGGCATATTCTTTGCCATCCCACTGAGCGATCAGGCTTTCACTGACGCCCTTCATGTCGCTTATCCCCACGGAAAGCATTGCATCTTCCCATCCAAAACTAAAATCGGATAAATTCAATTCCTCGGCTTTTGGAAATACAAAATTCCCCTTCACTTTAAGATCTGCAGTATAAACAACGACATCATAAATGCTACGGGAAAGAATATCGGGATTCAACTGGCCCTCAATCTTTAAATTTTCGGGGAGGAAATGGGTGTACCCGCGCGAGGATGAAACGATCACGCCTTTTGTATCGCGAGTGTATTGAATGTAGGGCACACTGAGCACCGGCCCAATGATGTTTTGAGATTGCCCCCACTTGGAAGTGATCTCATTTTTAACATCGGTGCTGCGGAATTGACGTTCGCGCACCACCCCCTGAATCATGAAGGACGGAATCAACAGGATCAAAATCAAGATACCGATGGCAATCAACTTTAGTCCGACCGAATTGCGTGACCATTGATTGAAGCGTTCAAAGAAAGACGGAGATTCCATGGATTTGAATTAAAGAATGTAACACTATAGTAATAAAAATTGTCTCATTTTATTACGTTTTTCGGAAGCAACCGTATTTGACAGAAAACAATCTATTTCCTAAAAATATCTTTATCTAGAACCTTAAAATTCTCTCATAGATTTCATGTGTTTTTTTTGCCATCATTGCCCATCTGAATGATTGCTTCACAGTATTATACCCTTCTTGTCCCCACTGTTTTAAACGTTCTGGATTTTTTTCAAAAAGATCTTGTACTTCCTCAATGCTGCGACGCAATGCGTCAACATCATCCGGTGGAACGAGGATTCCATTTTTGTGATTCTCCACCAGCCGCGGATTGTCTCCGACCGACGTGGCCAGAACCGGCCGCTTGGCCTCCAGCAGTGTGAGGGGCTGGCCTTCGGAAAGGGAGGGAAGTACAAAGCAGTGACAATCTTCAAAGGCTTTTCGCCGTGCATCACCAAGTAGTTTTCCTCTCAAATGAACTATTTTTTCCAAATGAAGCGCGGCGATTTTTTCGCGGAGGATTTCCTTTTGTTCTCCTTCTCCAACGATATCGAGTTGACTATTTCTTTTGCGTTCCGGCGACAGTTGCGCGATGGCTTCCAGTAAATGGTGCAATCCTTTGATCGGATCCAGCCGGCCCATCGTGAGCAGGGTGAATTTCTTATTCGAACTTTCCTTGATCCCTTTAAACTCTTTGAGATCCACGCCGTTCGGAATGACGGCAATAGTTTGATTCACATTCGGCAGTGCCAGAAAATTATGCGCCACGCTGATTTCCTGATCGTACTTCAGCCCGCACAGCAACCAACGTTCGATGCGAGCGGCCAGGCCGCGCTGATTGTAAAAAAGACTCGTGCCGTGCACGGTATAAACGAGCGGTTGTCGCATCAAAAAACGAAGGATTTTCCCCGGAATCGCGGCTAAAAAGGCGTGCGCGTGGATCAAATCATAGCGTTGACGGCGATGATTGCTGAGCACCACCGGCACAACGCGGAGCAACCACATCACCCGTCCCACAGGATTAAAAAATCGGGTACAAGGCCCGACACGAAAAATCCTCAACTTTCCTTGGTGCTGCGTTTCAAAATCGCTCCATCGTTTTCCCGAAGAATCTCGAATCGCTCGCACATACAGGTCAATCGTACAGCCTTGCTCCTGAATGAGTCGTTCACACAACTTCTCCACATGCACTTGTCCCCCGCCATGAATCGGGAACCAAGCGTCGATGATCATGGCGATGTGGAGCGAGCTTTTTTGCCGTTCTCTCATTGATTTTTTTATAAAAATGTGGTATATTTTATTGATTTTTAACTTTTTATTTCTACCTTCTCCTCCATGAATCCTGATATCAACACCATCCTGGAACCCAATGAATCCGTTGGGTGGCAAGGCAGTGTAAACAAAAAGGTTCTTACGATTTCTTTTCTGTTTTTTTTAGCGGTGGTACTTGCCATTGGTGGATTTTTTCTGAGTCAGGATACCATCCACTATACTTCAAATGGCGAAAGCAAAGAAATTGGAGGTTTTATGATAGGGGCTGTGATTATTGGTGTTGGACTCTTGCTCTCGGGTTTTTCTTTTCTATCCACTCAAGCGGAAGCGTATGCAATCACCGCAAAAAGAGTGATCATCAAATCCGGACTGATCAGTACCGATTTCAAATCGGTTTATTTTGATCAGATTCAAAACATCATTGTTGATGTGGGCTTGATCGGTAAAATTTTTGGAGTAGGGTCTATAAAAATAGATACCGGAAAAACAAAAACGTATTCCACCGGAGGAATGGGACGCAAAAATGGATTCCGGACCGGGGGAATAAAAACGAAGGTTATGTATGATATGTTGAAATATACTAAGCCGCCTTTAAAATCTCAAATTTTTGACTCATGAGGCTTTTGATTT
>CAYTES010000051.1:0-9725 GCA_964436935.1 uncultured Candidatus Peribacteria bacterium
GAAAACATTCCCCCTTGGGCATTTATAATCCCATCTCCTGCTTGAGCGCATTGATATCCCGTACCAGTTTCCGATCTTTGCGCATGGAACTGACAATTTTATCAAAAGAATGCATCACCGTGGTGTGGTTTCGTCCAAACTCCTCACCAATCTGTTCATAGGAAGCGTCGAACTCTTTTCGAATCAAATACATGGCGATCTGACGGGGCGTTAAAAACTCTTTTCGTCGAATCGGCCCCAGCAAATCGCTCTTGTTCACCTTGTAATACTCACACACAATCTGAATCACATCAGTCGGAGTTTTTGCCAAGGAACGGTGTTCTCGGCCATTTTCCAAAACGGCAAAATCTCCGTCTCGATTCAGCTTCTTCATAATGGTCGCCACGCTGCGCACCGTGGGGGTGCTTTGCTCTAATTCATACTGAGCCATGGCCTGAAGCAAAATCCCTTCCAGCTCACGGATGCTGTGATGCACATTGAACGCAATGAATTCCAGCACCTCATTAGGTAAAATCACCTGGTGCTCACGACATTTGGCGTGCAAAATCGCCAAACGGGTTTCATAATCGGGAAATTGCACATCCACAATCATCCCCATCTCAAAACGACTGATCAATCGATCCTGGATATCTTTTAACTCTTTAGGCGGACGATCCGAACTGATGATGACTTGATGATTGGAATCGTACAGCGCATTAAACGTATGAAAAAATTCTTCCTGTGTGCGTTCCTTATTGGCCAAAAATTGAATATCATCAATGATCAGACAATTGACATTACGATAACGATCTTTAAACGATTTGGCACCCTGGCGACGAATCGCATCCACGATTTCATTGGTGAACTGCTCCGACGTCATGTACGCGATAATGGCATTGGGATTATTGCGCAGGATGGCATTTCCGGTCGCCTGCAAAAGATGCGTTTTCCCAAGCCCCACATCTCCATAAATGAACAACGGGTTGTAGGCGGTCCCGGGACGCTTGCTCACCGCAATGGAAGCGGCATGAGCCAAACGATTTTCCGATCCGATAATAAAATTATCCAACGTATATTTGGGATTGAGTGCCTTGCTGCGAATTCCATCGGCCGTAACTGTGAATTCTTCTTTGCCTCGCACCTTACGAAGCTTTTTATTCTCGGGAGAAAGCATTTTGACATCCACCGCCCTCAGATCACCGGGCTGACTCAATTTACCATCCACATCGTAAATAATCGTTTGAATGGCGGGATCACACGCTTGAACCGCTTCCAAAAGCTTGACCTGATATTTATTCACCACCCAATCTCTCGATAGGACAGTGGGAAAACCCAGAGTCAATTGATCCGCACTTCGATCCAATACTCCGCTGAATTGAAACCAAGTCAAAAAATCAGACCGCTTCATCAAGGGTTCAAACGCATTCAAGACTTCGATCCAAAAGTTTCGATGAGAATCAGTCATGGTCGATCAATAGAGGGCAAAACAAGAGGATTTCAATCATAGCCACAGCGGCCAGACGAAACAAGAGGTTTTTAAAAACCCTTTTAAAATAGTGTTGCGGAGCTCAAAATTTTTAGGCACTCTCACAAAATACAATTAACTTTGAAAAATCAAAAATTTTCGATCGCTTCAAGGCAAAGCGAGGAAGGCCGGGCCCCCTACAAAGGGGAGCGATTAGATACGTCGACGAGCTCGGGCCCCCGAAGGGGAGTAGAAGCGGACGAAAAGAATGATTTTTTCATGGTAAGGGTATTTTGCGGGAGTGCCTTTACTGAAATAAACGTTGAATATCTTTAAAAGTCACCAAAAGAATGACCATCAGGAGAAAAATAAATCCCAAGGAATGAATGATTCCCTCCCACTTGGAATTGAGCGGCTTACCTCGAAACAGTTCAATGCCGAGAAAAAGCAAACGCCCGCCGTCCAGAGCCGGGAAAGGAAAAACATTCAACACCGCCAAGCTGAGCGAAAGCAAAGCCGTAAAACGCATGAGGGCCACAAAACCTTCCTGAAGATAAACTCCGGTCATCTGAGCAATGCCCACGGGCCCGGAAACTCCCTCGGGAACGGTGCCGGTGGTAAAAATACTACCAAAAACACCCCCCATGGAAACCAAGGTATATCCTCCAATCCGCTTGATTTCACTCAAGGCTTCCAGGGGCGCCCGAGTCACCGGATACTGAACCGGCTGAATCGCTGTCACTTGAGCAAGAGCCACCCCGTCATAATAAGAAAACGGCTGATTCTCCGGAAAATAGATAACGCCCAAAAACACCCCCACCAACCCTTGTTCATTCTTGGTCATCGTAAAATCCAAAACCTGATCACCCCGTTGAACTTTATACTTCACGGTAGGCTCCTGCGAGGCTTGCAAGGCGGACAACACCTGCTGCGGAAGCCAGACTGGTTGCCCATTCACTTCGAGAACAAGATCGCCGGACTGCAATCCGGCCAATTCCGCCGGAGAATCAGGGACGAGCCCTGAAATCAAAGCCCGATGAGGTTGGGGCAGGAGAAAATCCATCGAAACCTTTTCGGTTCCCCTTAGAATCTCCAGTTGCAATGAGAAATCGGAAACGCTCTCCCATATGGTCTGAAAATCATCCCCGGTAAAGAGTGGTTGACCTTCCACTGCAAGAATCTGATCCTCGGGCAAAAGTCCGCTCGAATCGGACGCGGAACGAACAAACACCTGAGGCAATTCAACCTGGGGAGGAAGTGTGGAGTCCTGCAGAGCGACTTCCGAGCTAACTCCAAAGTTCAATTCCACCCTTCCTTCACGCACCGCCTGCAAAAAATCATCTCCATTGACCAAAAGAGGCTGCATTCCAACCGTAAAGCCAATGGAAAGGAGCAGCCATGCCAACAAAAAATTCATCGCCACCCCGGCAAAAACAATTTGAAAACGCTGGAACAACGTTTTTCGACTAAAACTTTTAGGACTGGTTTTAGCTTTTTTATCGTGAGAGTCTTCCCCCAGCAATCGAACAAATCCGCCGAAAGGAATCGCATTAATCGAATATTCCGTTTCGCCCACTTTCTTACTCCATAGTTTGGGAGGAAGCCCAAATCCAAACTCTTCCACTTTAACCCCGTGACGTCGAGCCATCATGAAATGACCCAATTCATGAATCACAATAAGCAACGAAAAAATGAGAAAAAAAACAAGGATGGTGAGGAGGAGGTGCATGGGGAAGGAATAAAATTTAAATTTCTAAGCTAATATTGGAGAAAACAACTCAAAAATATGTTTTAAAACCATTTTTAGCTTGGGTGACCCAAAGGGTACCCCGAGGCCCCAAGCTAAAAATACAATGTAGGGGAATTTCTAGACTTTCATCACGGCTTGTTCTTTGGCTTTTGACATTTCCCCGATTTTTTCATTGGACTCATCCACTTTTTCTTGAAGCCTTTTTTCCGCCCCCTTGGCTTCATCCTCACTGATCTCTTTGGCTTGTGCCAATTCTTTAAATTTGGAATGAGCGGTCTGCCGACTATTGCGGATTGCAATACGAGCTTCTTCCGCCAACTTATGCACCACCTTGACCAAATCTCGTCGTCGTTCTTCGGTCAATTGGGGAATATTTAAAATCAAGACCAATCCATTATTGAGAGGGCTCAAACTCAAATCCGATTTTTGAATGGCCTTTTCAATGGCACCCAAAATAGTGCGATCCCAGGGTTGAATTTGAAGACTACGAGGTTCGGGCGCACTGATATTGGCGAGATTTTTAAGGGGCTGAGTGGAACCGTAGGCTTCCACCAAAAGGTGTTCGACCAACGCGGGACTGGCGAAGCCAACCTGAAGGCGAGAAAACTCATCCGATAAATGGGCAAGCGCCTTTTCAAAATCAGCAACGGCATTTTGGATAACAACAGAAGTGGACATAAAAAATCAAAATTAAAAAGTAAAAGTCAGAACGCAAGACGGGTTTGTCAAACGTGAACCCGCGTTCCCACCGGAAGTCCCTGCACAGCGGCCGAAAGATTGCCCGGCTTCATGAGATCAAAAACCAGCACCTCCAATCCCCCTTCCCAACAAAGGGAAGACGCGGTGGAGTCCATGAACGCAAGCCGTTTTTCCAATACCTCTTGAAAACGAATGGTTTCATAACGCTGGGCCGAAGAATCTTTAACAGGATCGCGATCATAGACCCCATCCACTTTGGTGGCCTTAAGGAGAATATTGCACTGAAGTTCCAAACCGCGAAGTGCCGCAGCACTATCGGTTGTAAAATACGGATGCCCGGTCCCGCCAACACAGATAACCACACGACCTTTTTCAAGATGATGAAGCACCTTGGCGCGCACATAAGGTTCCACCACATCCATCCCTCCCAATGCCGAAAACACACGGGCGGGAATCTTGGCACGTTCCAACGAAGCATGAAGGGCGACCCCGTTCATAACCGTGGCCATCATTCCCATAAAATCCGATTGCACCCGAGGTAAACTTTCTGCGGAATTATCTCGATAACGCCAAATATTTCCTCCTCCAATCACCACGGCAATTTGAACCCCCTGTTGATGCAACGCCGCAATTTCACCCGCCAAACGATCCAAAACAGAAAAATCAATAGGATCTCCTTCCTTTCCTTGAAGCACCTCTCCCGAAAATTTCAGCATGATGCGCGAATACTTCATACAAAAAAATTAGTTTAAAATGATATACGTTAAAACAATTCCGATCACAAGCCCCGCCAGAAACATCAAAGGCATACGTTTCTCATTCATCTGATCATGAGAATTGGCCAAATCCGTCAATAAATTCCCACTTATAATCACTTCCTGATCTGCATTTTTTTCCATCACCTCCACATAACTGTGATTGGCCACCAACTGAACGAATTTAGTAAAACTGATGGTGACTTTATCACTGATCACTCCGCCGGAACTTCCGCCGCCGGGAACCGACATCTCATCCTCCTCATACATTTCCTCTTCATCGGAATCCTCTTCTTCTACGGACTGTTCTCGTAATGGCGTCTTCTGAAAATCTAAAAACTCGGAAGAATCGTTCAGGGGTTCGCCGCGAACCGAACGGATAAAAAGCCGATCATCGTCTTTATCGCCTTCGTTGGGAATTTTGATATCGTCCATGGGAGAAAGGGAGGAAGACTATTCTAAAAAAGAGCATAGCAAAACAAGAGAATTTTTCCAATCCTCAATAAAATTAAAATCACTGCAAACGCTTTTTGCTAAAAATAGACCATAAAAGGCATATAAAGCCTATTAAAACGAAATATTTCGTTGCTCCAGCCGTGAACGCCCCGCTTCCATTTCCATAAACCGGTATTCCGCGATCGCCATGCCCAACTGCTCGGCAATAGCCAAAGCCAATTTTACGGATTCGGAAGGCCACTCCCCTTCTTTTTGCATCACCAACGTCCCCCAAAACTTACCGGATAAATCTCGAATTCCAATGGTCAGACGACCCTCCTGAGTGGAAAAACGTTGGGTTCCCAATTCCTGTTCAAACCGCTGAAGTTGCTCGAGAGTCAAATTCAAATTGCCCCACTGCGCAAAAACCTCTTCACGAGTCGTGAGCGGATTTTTCAAGGCAAGCACGCCTTGCGTGGCATGGGTGACCGCCGCTAACTTTTTGGCAATACGTCCCGACAAGGTTCTCAAATCCCCTTTCGACTGAGTGACCAATTGCGAAATTTCATACAGGGTCACCAACTCATAGTTCGTGGAAATCAAACGCTGATTGACCACTTTCAAAATCGATAAAATCAAAGTGAACGCGGCTTCGCGGTGGGTATGAAGAAAAGATTGGAACTGAGCCTGACTCAGCACCAAAGCCTCAACGTCTTTAACCGCACGCACCGTCGCATAACGCGGCTGCTGAGACAAAAGGGCACCTTCGCCAAAAATAGCGCCTTTTTGCAAAATAGCGAGGCACTTTTGACGATCGCCCTGATCCCCCACCCGTTTCACGATCTCCACACTTCCCTTTAGAATAATATATAAATCACTCGTCGCGGAACCTTCTTCAAAGATGATGGTTCCTTTCGAAAAACTTTGCTTGGTCCAAATACTCTCTCCCGCCAAGATTTTTTCCCGTTCGTCGGGACTAAGGTCGGCAAAAAAGGTATCCAGTTCGGAAACGGAATCATTCATGTCATGACGCGTTAGTGGATTGCAAAGCTCGCTTGAACGCTTCCACATCATGGGCTTTTGCAAGTGCGTGATCGGCGGAAACCTTGCCGCCATTCACGAGGGACGCCAAGGAATCATCCAAGGTCTGCATCCCTTCCGAACGTCCGATCTGCAAAACGGAATAAATCTGATGGGTGTTGCCCTCTTTGATGCAGTTGCGAATGGCATCGTTGGCCACCATGATCTCAAAAGCCGGCACCCGTCCGGCTCCTTGAAGGGAAGGCAGTAAGGTTTGTGACACCACACCGGCAAGGGCCGTTGAGAGCTGAGCGCGGATCTGTTGTTGTTGATAGGGAGGAAAAACATCGATCATACGATCGACGGTTTGGGCGGCATCGGTGGTATGAAGGGAAGAAAGCACCAAATGGCCTGTTTCCGCCAAAGTAATGGCCGCCGCAATGGTTTCCAAATCGCGCATTTCACCGACTAAAATAACGTTGGGGTCTTGTCGAAGCGCGGAACGAATCGCGGTTGAAAACGAAGGCGTATGAGCGATGACTTCTCGTTGCGTGATCAAACACTGCTGAGAGGTATGAATGAACTCGATCGGATCTTCAATCGTAATGATATGGAGTCGACGCTGTTGGTTGATGTAATTCACCATGGCCGCCAAAGTCGTGGATTTACCACTTCCGGTAGGACCGGTCACCAAAACCAACCCCCGAGGCTTCAACGCAAGCTCGCCCAAAATAGAGGGTAACATCAGCTGCTCAAAGGTGGGAATGGCCTCGGGAATGGAACGAAACGCCAAGGCCACACCGTCACTATCATGATATAAATTCACACGGAAACGCCCAATCCCGGCAACGGAATAGGAAAAATCCACTTCTTTATCTTTCTCAAAACGGGCATATTTCTCGGGACCAGCCACTTCTTGAGCGATTTGAACAATCTCTTGTGAGGTAAAAGGAGCCACTTTGTCCGACACAAAAAGCTCTCCATTGGTCAAGCGAACAATGGGCGCACGTCCAATTTTCAGATGAAGATCGGGAACATGATTGTCGACCACTTGTTTAAGAATCAGATGAAAATCCATCCCAAAGGTTTTCGAAATAATCAAAATATTATATCATAAAAATTAAAATTTATCAACATTGCTCATTGAGCCGTTACTCATTACCATTCACACACACTTAAACCCTACTATGCGAATAACAAGCTTTGAAGCAGTGGATCAAAAAGCGCAACAAACTCTCAAAAAAGAGTTCGGAAACATGCCCTATCACAACATCCATCACGCGGAAAATACCGCACAGGAAGCGGTAAAATTAGCGCGCCTCGAAAAAAAATTTGCCCTTGGCCAAGGAAAATCCTTCGCATTGAAACGAGGGGATGGCCAACTCCTTAAAGTCACCGCCAAGTGTCATGATATCATTCAAGGTCACCCGACTCCCGGAGAAAATGAAAAACGCTCAGCAGAGTGGCTGCTGGCGCAGCTGGGAAATAGTTTATCTGAAGAGGAAAAAGAAATGGTGACGGTGGCGATTTTAGGAACCCAAACCCTATCGAAAGACAACCAACTGATTCAAGCAGTCCTTGGGTACAAAAAACATTTATCTCCCCGCGTTGTACTTTTTGCAGAACTTTTGGCCGATAGCGATCTGTCGTCACTGGGGAGTCCCTGGAAAACCTACTGGAGGAGCATGAGTGCCTTTTTTAGAGAAATTCACCCCAAAAGCTCACTGGAACAATGGATGCTTTACCTCGAAGAACAAAGCAGTATTTTACGACGTTTTCATTATAAAACCGAAGCGGGGCAAAAACGCTATAAATATCTAAGATCCAATGCCCTTAAAATCGAAGGATTGTTGAAAAACCCATCCAAAGTGGAAAAAAGCTTTCAAAAAATTTGAGGTTCCTCAAAGCGGTTCCAACGCCTGCCACAAACTCATCACGTTGCCGTGCGGGTCACTAAAGCGAATAGAGAGGCCCATATCGGCAACGTTTTTAACTTCTCCGAGAAGCTTACCTCCATTTTTAACCACCTCTTCACAGGCCTTTTTGATGTCATTCACCGCAACAACCGGGCAAGGACCTCCGACATTCGACGTATTCCCCATTATCATCCCGCCATTGATGGCTCCCCGAAGCTTCGGGAACCCCTTCCGATCAGTTTCCACCGTATGAATCACCGAATAATCCAGTTGAGGAATGGCCTGGAATTTCCACCCAAACGCATTTTCATAAAAAGCCTGCGTCGCTCGATCCCCCGCCAATTCAAAATGAACAACCGCGCCATGGTTCATGAAATGTAGAATTAGGGATGAGAGAATTTATTATAGCATGAATTTAAGAGGGACGACTTGATAAAGAACGACAAAAAAGGTAAAAAAGATCCCTAAATACATTTGAAATCAATAAGGATGAAGAGAATCGAACACGGACAAGTATGCGATGTCGAAATTGAAAATGGACTGGTACGAAAAACACCTCGAAAAATAACCGCAACCCAGCTTTTTGATCGAATGAAAGGAGTCCTAACGGCAATGCAGGAGTCCTATTTTGACGATGTAAAAACAAAACCCGCCGTTCTGGAAACGAGCCTCAATGAATCCAATGGACAGTTGATACAATCTTATTTTGGCAAAAAATCATTAGCCGAAATGAATCGAGATGAAATTTTGAAATTACCAGAAAATCAAAAGGAAGCCTTAATTGACTTGTTATTGTGTAGCGAAGTGATGCGAGTAGAAATAGGTAATTTCGTGGATCTACTCGGATATAGCAAAGGAACCAATCCTATCCAAGGGATCATTCGAGCCCTTGATCCCCGCTATTCAAGCAATATTCGCGTCAGTGAAATAGGTGAAGTAGAGTTGATCGACTGTGATTGGTATTATCGGAAAGAAAGATCTTGGTTGAGAAAATTAGGCGCGTATGGACTCACGCCGGTCATTGCCTATTTTACACAAAAACTCCGACGTCAGCTCATTTTATCACTCTGACTCTTCACTTTCATGAATTTTTGCGCGATAACGCGAATAATATTTAAAAGGAGCTTTAATCCAATATCGCAATTTCTTTAATTTTTCCGGATACATCCAAAACAATCGGAGGACATAACTAGAAAAAATAAGTGTAGTTTTTAAATAAAAAGCAAAGTTTGGAGGCAATAAGCGTTCATGATTTCTATAATCGGCAGGGGCATCGATCAATTTATCTCCCAAATTTGCGGCACTGCCGGCCAAACGCATAAACCTTTCAAACAGTGCATCGATACGATCTCTATCGACTAAATCAGGCTGAGAATCTAAAACATCATCCACTTGACCCATTAAGCGCATCAATAACTGAACATCCGATTCCAATATAGGATCCGGAAAAATACCAAAATCTTGAGCGACTTTAATAAACTCTTCTCCCGCTTTTCGATATTCAATACGGTCTTCCATGAATTTTAAATAAGGAAAAGGAATGGATAGTAAACAAAAAAAGCAGAATCGTCAAAAAAAGAGTGCCTGAGCGAAGTAAACTTTGTAAGGTTCTCGATGCCTTCGCAAAGCGAGGTAGAAAAACATATAAAAACTGAGTTAAAATCATTTGAGCCACACGTAGTAAAAAAAATGGCTAGGGTCTTGTG
>CAYTES010000052.1:0-9589 GCA_964436935.1 uncultured Candidatus Peribacteria bacterium
ATGCTCGGGATGGACGTGACCTTGGTGCACCCCAAGGGGTTTGAGTTGGATGAGGACGTGATGGCGTTGGCTCAAGAAAAAAGCCAACGGGCCGGAGGTTTCTTGAGTCTGGCCCATGATCAAGCCGAGGCCTTCAAAGACGCGGAGGTGGTGGTGGCAAAAAGTTGGGCCTCACTCGCTTATTTTGGCCAATGGGAAAAGGAGGCGGCCTATCGAAATCAATTTCACGACTGGACCGTGGATGAGTCCAAAATGTCGCTCACCGATAACGCCTTTTTCATGCACTGTCTCCCGGTGCGACGAAATGTGGTCGTGACCGATGCGGTTTTGGACAGCACTCAATCCTTGATTCTTCTCGAAGCGGAGAACCGCATGTGGGCACAAATGGCTTTACTTCATTTCTTATTAACCAATGCTCCTCATGAAAATTAAATGCACCAAAATCGCTTCCGTGACCAAAAATGCTCATCTGCCTAGTGAGGTGAGCGTGACGTCGGATTTTAAACCAGAAAGCGGCCTCCTTCTCGTCGTGGAAGTGTTGGAGGATAAGAAAATTTACAATCAGTTGGAGCTGGTGTCGGGTCGACTGTCCACACTGAAAAAAGGCGATATTCTGGCTGTGGCTTTGGGAAATCGAAAAGCGTTAAAAGGGTTTGTGGGAAAAATTCCTGAACAGTTGGCCGTGGGCCATACGATTCATATCCTCAATATCGGAGGGGTTGCCGGCATCTGCACCAGTGAAAACTTGAAAGAGGTCGGTCATGCGCTTTCGGTCAAAGTATTGGGGGCCATCACGGAGGGCAAAAAAGTGTTGACTATCAAAGCGTTTAAAACCTTTGAGCCCCACTCCACACTCGCTTCAAAAATCCCACTGATTGTCGTGAGTGGAACCTGTATGAATGTGGGAAAAACTACAGTCGCCTGTGAAACCATTAAGGCACTTTCTCAAAAAGGGTTCACCGTGGCGGCGGCGAAACTCACCGGCATCGCGGCATTGAGAGACACGGAAAACATGAAAGATTATGGAGCCAGTTGGTCCGTTTCTTTTCTCGATGCGGGGTTCACCTCCACAGTTCAAAATGAGAGTGAAGGGGTCGCCATCACCAAGGGCGCGATTGATCATCTTTCGCAGTATAAACCGGACGTGATCGTGATTGAATTTGGGGACGGAGTCTTCGGCGAGTACGGCGTGATGGAAATTTTGAAAGATCCAGAGATTCAAAAAAATATGGGTGCCCACCTCGGCTGTGCGCACGATCCCATGGGCGCCACTAAATTAGCCGAAGTGTGTGAGCAAATCGGCGCTCCATTGACGTTGATTTCCGGTCCGGTTACGGACAACGAAGTGGGGGTGAATTTTATAAAAAAGTTTTTGAACCTTCCTGCCTTGAACGCGCTCACTCAACCCCAAGATTTATTCAATCATCTTTCTTTACCATGTCTAAAACAATAAAAGTTTCGATTTTCGGTGCAGGCGGATATATTGGGCTGGAGTTGATCCGATTGATGCAAGGCCATCCTAGCATTGAGCTGATCAATGTTACCTCCGAAAACCATGCCGGCCAAAAATTGAATGAACTCTGGCCTCATTTAGCAAA
Source organism: uncultured Candidatus Peribacteria bacterium (assembly GCA_964436935.1). GTDB lineage: Bacteria > Patescibacteriota > Gracilibacteria > UBA1369 > UBA12473 > CAYTES01. The sequence continues at coordinate 1,599 of CAYTES010000052.1, forward strand.
GAGTTGCGAGCTGACACTCAGCAACGCGCCTTTAGAAAAAATCGCAAACGAGAGCGACTGTATTTTTCTCGCGTTGCCTCATTCCATCGCCACAAGCATCGTTCCTCAGCTCATTGGAAAAGCAAAACTCATTGATCTCTCCCAAGATTTTCGTGGCAAAGCGCCTTTTATTTATGGCGTGCCGGAATGGAATAAAAAGGACATTCAAGCGGCGCAAAATATTGCCAACCCGGGCTGTTTTGCCATCGGGATTGAGTTGGCGTTGCATCCGATTCGAGAATGGATCGAGCACGTCTCTGTTTTGGGAATCACCGGCTCTAGTGGCGCAGGCAAATTGCCTCAAGAGGATACCCACCATGCGCTCCGAAACCATAATCTCAAAAGTTACAAACTGGGTGAACACCCCCACTACCCTGAAATCCTTCACGCCGTGGGTTTGCAAAAGGAACAACTGGTATTCATTCCGACCAAAGGGCCTTACAGTCGAGGAATTCACCTGACCGCGTTTTTGGAAATGAAAAAAGTTTTTTCACCGTATGAAATGAGCGAGTTTTTTCAAAAAGCGTATGACAACCAGCCGTTCATTCGATTGAAAAAAGAGGTGCAACTGGCTGAAGTAGTGGGCTCTAATTTTTGTGACATTTCGGTGCAGGAGATCCATGGGAAATTGGTCGTTCAGGCGGTTCTTGATAATTTGGTGAAGGGGGCGGCCGGCAATGCACTACAGAATTTCAATTTGATGTTCGGATTCGAAGAAAACCTAGGATTAAAACAGTTCACTCCGTTATTTCCTTAATTTTTTTAGTATGAATTTAATTTCTAGTGCTCAACAATCTTTGGTGCAAACCTATAAAAGAGTCCCGATGGAAATCGTCAAAGGGCAGGGATCTTTTGTGTGGGACAAGTACGGTAAAAAATATCTGGATTTTTATGGAGGCCATGCCGTGGCTTTGGTGGGGCACTGCCCACCGACCGTAGTGAAAGCCATTCAGAAACAGATCGAAAAACTACTGTTCTATTCGAATGTTTTTTATACCGCTCCGGCCATCACATTGGCCCAAAAACTAATTCACACCTTAAGCCCCGAAAAGTATAAAGTCTATTTTACCAATTCGGGATCCGAGGCCAATGAAACCGCCATCAAAATGGCACGAAAATACACACAGAAAAAGCACCTCATTTCGTTTAAAAATTCATTTCATGGACGATCGATCACCGCGTTAGGCGTCACCGGAATAGACTCGTATCATCAATTTTCACCGAATTTAGATGAGCACACGAGCTTTGCGGAGTTGGGAAACATCGAAAGCGTCAAAAAGTTAATCACAGACAATACGGCCGCCGTGATTTGCGAGCCCATCCAAAGTTTGGGCGGCGTTAAAATGGCGGACGCAAAATTCTACAAAGCTTTGGCGAAGCTATGCCAGGAAAAGAACATAAGCCTGATTGTGGACGAAGTGCAGACCGGTTTGGGTAGAACCGGAACCTTTTGGTTCTCTCAACAGGTGGAGATTCAGCCCGACTTCCTCATCACCGCCAAAGGCATTGCTTCAGGGTTGCCGCTGTCGTGTGTATTGGTCAAAGAAAAGATCAGTGAAACCATAAAAATGGGAGAACATGCCACCACCTTTGGAGGAGGGCCGGTGCCCTGTGTTGCCGCCTTGGCGACACTCAAGGTGATTTTAAAAAAGGGGTTTCTCGAAAATGTAAAAACGAAAGCAAGTTATTTAAAAGCTCAATTGTCAGAAATGAAAGAGATTGAAAAGGTTTTGGGGCAAGGGTTTTTGCTTGGAGTCCAATTCAAGAAAAGTTACCCCGAGCTGGCCAAAAATGGTTTAAAAAATGGACTGATCGTCGGAGAATCTTCAGATCCCAGTCTCATTCGACTTTTGCCACCCTTAACGACCACGAAAAAAGAAATCGATCTTTTCATCACGCTTTTAAAATCCACGTTAAACCACGAAAAATGATTAAAATACATTCTAAAAAAGAAGATTACTTGCAGGAGTTTAGAAGCAAAATTTTTGTAGTAAAAATAGGAGGAGAGGTGATCGCTCAAAGCCAAACGCTCGAGACTATTCTGGTCGATATTCAGGAGCTTTTAAAAGAAGGCATTCAGATCATCTTGGTGCACGGGGGAGGCCCTCAAGCCGATGAAATTTCCAAGCAATGGGGCCACACTCCGCAAAAAAAGGAAGGTCGACGGATCACCACCCAAAGAGATCTAGATGTCATCAAGATGCTGTACGGGGGGACCTTGAATTTGGACATTTTGAGCTTACTAAAAAAAATCGGTGGAAAAGGCATGAGGGTGAGTGGACTCGACGGCGATCTTTTTGAGGTGAAATTAAGGGATAAAACGGAATTTGATTACGGTTATGTCGGAGATATTGTTCAAGTTGACGCTTCGATTCTTCATCGAGTCCTGGAGGCGGGGTGTTTGCCGGTTGTTTCCCCCCTTGGAGTCACGGAGGAAGGCACCATTGTGAACATCAATGCGGACACGATTGCGATGGAATTGGCGGTCGCGCTCAAGGCGGAAAAATTGATTTTTTTTACGAATAGAGAGGGGATTTATCATCACCATCGACTGTGTCGAACCTTAACAACGGAAAAGGCGGACACCTTGATCGCAAAAAAAGTGATTGTCGGAGGCATGAAAGTGAAGGTCGAAAATGGACTCAAGGCGCTTCAAGATGGAGTTCAAAAAGTACACATCATCAATGGGCTTTCCCCACACAGTCTTTTGAAGGAAGTGCTAACGCAAAAAGGCGTGGGAACCATGCTCATTTAATCTATTAATTTTTACTCATGAAAACTATTTTACCTCCTTATGCCGACAGTTTTGGTGGAGTCACTCCAGGGCCGATGGTTCTAGTTGTTGGGGGAACCCACGGCGATGAACCCATGGGGGTGCAGGTCATTCACGCGCTTAAGGAGGAATTAAAAAACCAGGCCGTAGTGGGTGAAATCATTGTGATGATTGGCAATCCTGAAGCGGTTGAAAAGAAGGTGAGATTTGTGGACAGCGATCTCAATCGTTTCTTCGGAAACGAAGCCGCATTGAAAAATAAACCGCTTCAAGCCCGATTGAAAGAAGAGGTCAGAGCGCGGGAAATCATGCCGTTGTTGAAAAAGGTGGACTACCTGCTCGACATTCATTCTACCCTCAAGCCTTCGATCCCTTTTCTCTACATGGAAAACACCAAAAAACATCGAAAGGCGGTTGAAGAATGGTCGGTTCCTTATATCATTTCACCTGACTACAACTTCACCAACCAAGCCTTTCGGTCGTGCATGGACAATATAGTGGATGCTCACGGAGGAGTGGGAATCACCTATGAAACGGGATGGAATCAAGACAATTCTCATTTCGAAAGCGTGCTGTCGAACGTTAAAGCGTTTTTAAAACAAACAGGAGCGGCCTTTCATGATTTTAAATCCAATGAACTTCCCTCAGCTCCTCAATCACTTTTTATTTATAAAGAGTTGATCGCGCAAACGAAAAAGTTTGTGTTTGAAAAAGATTTTAATAATTTTGCGTTTGTCTCGAAAGGGGAGGTGATTGCTCGCGATGGAACTCAATGCGTTTCAGTCGATCAAGATTCCTATTTTATTTTTCCAAAAATGAACATTAAACAAGGAAAAACCGCCACCTACTTGGCGAGAACAATTAACAATTAACAATTAACAAAACACCCATGACAACTCTATGGAAAAAATCCGGTCCGTCACAACATCCTGCCGTTTCCAACTACATTATTTCACCGGAGTGCGCTGAAGACAAACTGCTCTTGGAGTACGATCTTCAGGCGTCACTCGCTCATTCCCAAATGTTGCATCATGTGGGTTTGATCAACGCAAAAGAGCTCAAACTACTGACGCAAGGCCTTAAAAAAATTCAGGAGCTCAACCACGATGGGAATTTCACGTGGGATCGGTCCGACGAAGATAGCCACACCGCGATCGAAAACCATTTGACCCACCACTATGGAGAAGTGGGAAAAAAGATTCACATGGGAAGATCTCGAAATGATCAAGTCTTGGTGATGACCCGTCTGTTTTCAAGGGGAAAAATCTCCACGATTCAAGGTATTTTGCTTTCCACGACCCACACCCTTTTACAGTTTGCAAAGCAACATGAATTCATTCCCATGCCCGGCTATACCCACACCCAACAGGCCATGCCTTCCAGCGTGGGCCAATGGGCCGGAAGTTTTGTGGAGTCCTTACTCGACGATTACGCCCTTCTTGAGTCGGCTCACTCCCTCAACGACCAAAACCCACTTGGCTCCGCGGCAGGATTCGGCACAAGTCTGCCTTTAGACCGGGACTTCACCACGCAAGCGTTGGGTTTCAAAAGAACTCAGATCAATGCGTTGTACTGCCAAAACAGTCGAGGAAAAATCGAAAGTTTTACGATCAGTGCGCTCTTCCAAGTCATGCTCACTTTGGGAAAAATCGCCAACGATCTCATTTGGTTCATGAGTAAAGAGTTCGATTTTTTTACGTTAGATGCTGCTTTGACGACCGGGTCCAGCATCATGCCGCAAAAGAAAAATTTTGATATTTTGGAGGTGCTCAGGGCCAATGTGAGTAGCATTTTTGCCAATCAGGTAGAGCTGCAAATGGTCGGACACAATCTGATTTCCGGCTACCATAAAGATTTAAAAATCACGAAAAAGGGTTTGATTGAATCCTTCAAGATTGTCGAGGAAAGTCTAAAAATGATCATCCTCGTGTTCCAACATTTGAAGCCGAATCCAGAAAAGCTCGAGCAGTCTTTCTCGGTCGAAATCTTTGCGACCGATCAAGTGAACGCCCTGGTGCAACAAGGGGTTCCGTTTCGGGCTGCCTATCAATCCGTGGCGGAGCAACTTCATACCCTGAAAAAGCCGGACATCCTTGGAAATATAAGCTCGAAAAAACATGTGGGTGCCACAGGGAATCTTTGTTTAAAAAAATATGCGAGACAAATAAAGGAGTTGAAAATTCGGATCAACCGTCTCTAGTGATGAACCCCCCGCATTAGTTTGCCAAAATCGCGGCCAAAGCGTTTTGGGGGTGAAATGGTCTGCCCATCTCTCGTAAAAGGAGTATGATGAGTGAACCATGAAAGCGAATTTATTCTCCATTTTAAAACCCTACCGTGGCTGGATTTTCTCGCTCATCCTCTTGGCGGTATTGAGCAATGGGCTCAGTCTGTGGGTGCCACAGTTGATTCGAGAAGGCATAGACGATTACGGACTCGGAACCTTGAACTTGCAACGTCTCCTCACCCAATTTGCGGTGGCCGCTTTTTTGATTTTTCTGTTCACCTACTTTCAGAATTTGGTACAAACCTACGCATCCGAACGAGTGGCCAAAGACCTACGCGAAGACGTGGCGAATAAGATTTCCGTTCAGAGCTACTTGTATGTGCAGGAGGTCGGTTCGTCCAAGCTGCTCACCAACCTCACGTCCGATGTGGAAGCGGTGAAACTCTTCGTGTCCCAGGCCATTGTGGCATTGATCTCTTCGGTCTTTTTGATTGTGGGTTCCAGCATCCTGTTGCTGCTCATCGACTGGCGGTTGGCGTTGGCCACGCTCGGCATCATTCCTTTGATTGGAGGCACCTTTTTCTTTGTGCTATCGCGGGTCAAAGTGCTGTTCACCAAAGCCCAAGAGGTGATCGATTGGCTCAACAAAGTCATCAATGAAAGCATCTTAGGCTCAGCCTTGATTCGTGTGCTCCATGCACAGCATTTCGAATACGCCAAGTTTGTGGAGGCCAATACCGACGCCAAAGCCACCGGGATGAAAATCCTCAAACATTTTGCCGCCATGATCCCGATTGTGATGTTTGTGGCAAATCTGGCCACGGTCATTATTCTCTTGTTGGGTGGCCACTTTGTCATTCTAGGAAGCATGACCCTCGGAGATTTCGCCGCCTTCAATAGCTATGTGGGACTGTTGATTTTTCCCATATTCATGCTGGGATTTGTGAGTGGCGTCATGGCCCGCGCGACGGCGTCCTACCAGCGCATTGCCGCGGTGCTGACGCACGAGGAAGTGCCCGACACCGGTACTCGAAGTGCGGAATTAAAAGGAAATATCACGGTTAAAAACCTCACTTTAATGTATGGCGAAAAAGCGGCACTCAAAGACGTCTCTTTCGCGATCAAGGCCGGCACCCGCACCGCCATCATTGGTCCCACGGCGGCCGGAAAGACGCAGTTGCTTCAAGTGCTCACCGGTTTGATCCGCTCTACGTCGGGCGAGATACGGTACGATGGTAAAAAATTGGAGGAGTATGAGAAAAAGTCTTTTCATGAACAGGTCGGGCTCGTGTTTCAAGACAGTGTGCTATTCAACCTGAGTGTGCTCGGCAACATTGCGTTCAGCACCACCGTGAAAGAGAAAGATCTGACGCGGGCGATTGAAACCGCGGAGTTGCACGACTTCATTGAAAAGTTGCCACATAAGTTGGAGACCGTGGTTTCCGAACGAGGCACCAGCCTGTCGGGCGGTCAAAAGCAGCGCATCATGCTGGCCCGTGCCTTGGCCTTGAACCCCCGCATCCTGTTTCTCGACGACTTCACGGCTCGCGTCGACACCCGCACCGAGCAACGCATTTTAAAGAATCTCGAAAAAAATTACCCTCACCTGACTTTGATTTCTGTCACTCAAAAAATTGGAGCGGTGGAACAGTTTGACCAAATCATTCTCTTAATGGAAGGCGAGGTGCTCGCCACCGGCACCCATCATCATTTGATGGAAACCTCGACCGAATACGTACAAATCCATGAATCCCAACGTAGCACCCACTCGTTATGAATTATGCTCTCAATAAAGCATCCACCAACCCCACCGAGCCGCAAGGTCCAACCAAGGCAGGACTCAAAAAACTGCTACCCCTATTGAAGGAGGATCACCTCAAAATGATCGTGGCGGTCCTTGCCATTTTAGTCAATTCGGCCATCACGCTTTCCGGACCCTTTTTCGTGGCCTATGCCATCGATCATTATGTCGTGTCTCGAAATTATGAAGGCGTAATGATGATGAGTGGGGTGCTGATCGGCCTTTATCTCATCGGTTTTGTCACCGGTTACATCCAGACCGCGATGATGGGCGGCGTGGCGCAACGGATGCTGTTCAATTTGAGGAACACCATTTTTACCAAGCTTCAGTCGTTGCCGCTTGCGTTTTTCAATCAAAATAAAGCCGGCGACCTCATCTCGCGCATCAACAACGACACGGACAAGCTCAATCAATTTTTCTCGCAAGGCTTGGTGCAGTTTGTCAGTAACTTATTCATGATTGTAGGGGCAGGAATCTTCTTGCTCAGCATTCATTTTAAATTGGGTCTGGCGATTTTAGCGCCCGCGGTGAGTTTGCTGTTTTTCACTCGAATCACTGCGGCCTGGATCCGTCGCAAGAACGCGCAAAGTTTGCAAGCGGGAGGCGGGATGAGCGCCGAAATCCAGGAGAGCTTGGATAACTTCAAAGTCATCGTGGCCTTCAATCGGCGTGACTATTTTCGGGAAAAGGTCAAAGAGACGAATGAAAGCAATTTTAAAAAAGCCACGAGTGCGGGGTATGCCAATACGATTTTTATTCCGGTCTACGGCCTGTGTTCCAATATGGCTCAGCTGATCACGCTGGCGTACGGGATTCATTTGATTGCAGCCGGAGATTTTACGGTCGGTCTACTCATTAGTGCCTTTCTTTACACCACTCGTTTCTACGACCCGCTGCGTCACATGGCCGCACTGTGGGGCTCTTTCCAGCTCGCGATGGCCACTTGGGATCGCATCTCCGCAATTTTGGAAATGAAGTCCAATTTGATTCAGTTGCCGGAGGGAAAAGAAAGGAGCAAGGCGGATAAAAAAGCACCACCGCTTTTAGCTTTTCACAAGGTGCATTTTTCCTACCCCGATGGCAAAGAGGTTTTACACGATCTCACGTTTGAGTTGGAAGCTGGAAAGACCTACGCACTGGTTGGGCCCACC